>DAITAO010000068.1:0-17018 GCA_036824245.1 Gaiellaceae bacterium
GAGATCGAGCGCGAGAAGGGCGTGATCGTCGAGGAGATGAACATGTACTTCGACACGCCGCGCGACTACATCGGCGGCGTCTACGAGCAGCTCCTCTACGGCGACCAGCCGCTCGGCTGGGACATCATCGGACGCAAGGACTCGGTGCGGGCCGCCACTCGGGAGACCTTTCTCGACTACATCGGGCGCTGGTACCGCCCCGAGCGGATGGTGGTCGGCCTCGGCGGGCAGATCGGCGACGACCTGGTCGACCGCATCGAGTCGCTGCTGGGAGATATGGAGCAAGCGCCGGGCGCGGAAGGACCAGCGCCGGTCTCGGCCAACGGCAGCGGGCCCGTCAAGGTGCACACGAAGGACTCCGACCAGGCGCACCTGATTCTCGGCGCACCGAGCTACCCGCTCGGGCATCCCGACCGCTACACGCTGCAGCTGCTCGCCACCGTGCTCGGCGGCGGCATGTCATCCCGGCTCTTCACCGAGGTGCGGGAGCGCCGCGGGCTCGGCTACTACATCTACGGCGTCAACCACAGCTACACGGACACCGGCACCATCTACGCGCAGGCCGGAGTCGACATCGCCCGTATCGACGACGCGGTGTCCACGATCGCGCAGGAGCTCCGGCGCATGGCCGACGAGTCCGTGCCGGCTGACGAGCTCGAGAAGGCACGCAACTTTGCCAAGGGACGCTTCGTGCTCCAGCTGGAGAGCCCGCACGGGACGATCATGTTCGGTCTGCGCCGCGAGGTGCTGGAGGGCCGCGCCGCCGAGCCTGAGGAGGTGCTGGAAGGCGTCGAGGCGGTCACCGCGGAGGACGTGCAGCGCGTTGCTCAGGAGGTGATCGCCGGCAACGGCCTGCGGCTCGCCGTGATCGGGCCGTTCGACGACGCCGAGCGCTTCGAGCGCCTCGTCACCGAGTAGCGGCCCCGCGGGTGCCTGAACCTAGAACACCGCTCGCAGGAGTCGCCTCCCGAGCGCGGCGGCGTCGGCGAATCCGAGGCCGTCGCGATAGGTCAGCAACACAACCAACTTCGGCCCGCCTTGCGCATAGACGATCGCGGCGGTGTGGCGGGCGTCCGAGATCCAGCCGTTCTTCTGAGCGATCGGCGTTTGGGTTGGCAGCGCGCCCGCGAGCACACCGATATTGGCGCCGCGGCGCTCCCACTGCAGGAGCAGGCCGAGCGCATAACGCGCAGCCCCGGCCGAAAGACCCGTCCGTCGCTGTGCGGCGCGGTTGCCGACGGCGCTGGCGTGGATGAGGCGCAGCACCCGCGCCAGGTCCCGCGCGGTCGTCACGCGCCCTGAGACGAGCGGCGGCTCACCGACGGCGGTGCCGACCCGGTAGCCCTGCGGGAACGTGCTGCGGGTGGCGCCCATGCGGCGCAGCGCAGCTGCGGCCCGCCCGGCCCCGGCGAGCTCCGAGCCGTCGCCCAGCAACGTGAGCAGACGGTTCGTCGCGAGGTTCGACGACCAGCCGACCATGGCGGAGAGCTCGGCCTCGATCCGCAAGTCGTGACGGTACGGGGCCCAGCGCCGTAGCGCCTCGACCAGCACCGCGAGCTTCACGGTGGAGGCTGCCGGGAACCGCGCGTCCTCATTCCAGCCCGCCACCCGACCCGTGGCCAGGTCATGGACCGCGACTGCGGCGTAGCCCGAGAAAGAACGTCCCAGGGCGTCGAGCTCCGCCGCCAGGCGAGCATCGGTGGCGCGCACCGGTCTCACCTGCTGGGCCGACGAAGGCAGCAGGTACGCGTGGCGGGAGAATGCACGGCGCAGCACACGTCCTCCGCGCAGGGAGCGGATCTCGAGCGAATAGCGACCCGGCGGGCGCCGCAGCCGGAAGCGCACGGTCGCGCCGCCGGTGCGCGCCGTCGCTTCGAGTGCCCCGTTGACGAAGAGCCGCGCTTCGTCGCCGCGATGCGGGCCTGCCACGTCACCGAAGAAAGCCGCTCCGGAGCGGGGCTCGCTGATGATGTGCGGAAGCCGGCCGCCGGTGGGGCCTCCCGTCCGGCACGCAGGGCGCGTGGAGTCGACTCGCCGACGGGCACCGTCCGCCCGCCGGCGTCCGGCCGCGACCCGGCGCGGGTCGAGGCGGTCAACGCCCTCCGCCGCGGCGACGATCCCCGCGGCGTACTCGAGCAGCGCACGGCCGAGCGGGCGGCACGGCCGGCTGACGAAGGCGAGTCTCGGCACGGCTCCCTCGAGCCTCCGGGCCGCGTCGTACTGAGCCTGGGCGAACGCTGCCGAGCCGAGCCCGGCGGCGGCCGCGCGCTCGAGGGCGGCAAGCTCGGCCTGTGCGGCGCTGCGCAGGCGGTCGTCGGAGGCGTGCGCCGGGGCGGCGCCCAGGAAGGCCCACGCGGCGGCAAGCGCGAGCGCGGTGCTCCGGCTACGGGATCGTGGCAAGGTCGGCAGCCAGGAGCTCGCGATCTTCCTGGTCGCGGATCGCTTCGCCGGTGTGGCGCGCGAGCTCGAGGTAGCGGGTCGCCTCGTCGGTTTGGCCGGCGACCGCGTGGGCACGGGCCAGCGCCTCGTACGCGAATGGGAGATCCCAGTCCTCCGCTTCGTCGGCGGACTGCACGAGCTCGAGGCAGCGCCGAGCGTGCCAGAACGCCGGCTCGGTACGGCCGAGGATGGCGTAGACGCGCGAGCACTGCCACTCTCCGCGTCCGAGGTTGACGGTCGTTCCGGCCTGCGACCAGTGGTAGCGGGAGGCATGCGCCGCGTGGAGCATCTCGTCGACCTCCGCCGGCGTCCGGTCTGCCTTCCGGAGCAGCGTCCAGACGTGGTTGAAGAGGTCGACGCCTAGGCGGCGGTGCTCCTCCGGACCCACCGCTGCATCGTACGCGGCCGTTACGCGGTGTCGGCGCGCTGCTCGAAGCGGTCGCGCGTCGTGTCCGCGAAGTCCGCTTACTCGTCCGGGCTCTCGGCGACGGCCCGCGTCTTGATCTCCTCGACCACGGTGGGGTCGGCGAGCGTCGTCGTGTCACCGAGCGGCCGCTTCTCCGCCACGTCGCGCAGGAGCCGCCGCATGATCTTGCCGCTGCGCGTCTTGGGGAGCTCGTCCGTGAAGACGATGTTGGCCGGCTTGGCGATCGGCCCGATCTTCCGCGCCACGTGGTCGCGCAGCTCCTCGAGCCTCGCCAGCGAGCCGTCCTCGCCGCCCTTCAGCGTCACGTAGGCGACGATCGCCTGTCCCGTGACGGCATCGCTGCGACCGCACACAGCCGACTCCGCCACGCTGGGATGGTCGACGAGCGCGCTCTCCACCTCGATCGTCGAGATGCGGTGCCCCGAGACATTCATCACGTCGTCGACCCGGCCGAGCAGCCAGAAGTCGCCGTCCTCGTCTACGCGAGCACCGTCGCCGGCGAAGTAGACGCCCGGGAACCGTGACCAGTACGTCTCGACGTAACGGTCGGGATCCCTGTATATGCCGCGCAGCATGGCGGGCCACGGCTTGCGCAGCACCAGGTAGCCACCGCCGCCCGGCCCGACCTCGTTGCCCTGCTCGTCGTAGACGGCGGCGTCCACCCCGGGAAACGGCTTGGTCGCCGAGCCCGGCTTGAGCGTCGTCACCCCCGGCAGCGGCGTGATCAGGATCACTCCCGTCTCCGTCTGCCACCAGGTGTCCACGACCGGGCAGCGGTCGCCGCCGATGTGCTCCCGGTACCAGACCCAGGCCTCCGGGTTGATCGGCTCACCCACCGAGCCGAGCAGGCGCAGGCTGGAGAGGTCGTGCCGCTGCGCGTACTCGGGCCCCCACTTCATGTGCGCGCGGATGGCGGTAGGCGCCGTGTAGAGGATGTCCACCCTGTAGCGCTCGACGATTTCCCACCAGCGGTCCTTGTCGGGGAAGTCGGGCGTGCCCTCGTAGATGACCCCGGTCGTGGCGTTGCAGAGCGGCCCGTAGACGATGTAGCTGTGGCCCGTCACCCAGCCGACGTCGGCGGCGCACCAGTACACCGAATCGGGCTTGATGTCGAAGATGTAGTGGTGCGTCGTGGCGACGCCCACCAGATAGCCGCCCGTCGTGTGCACGATGCCCTTGGGCCTGGCCGTTGTTCCGCTCGTGTAGAGGAGGTAGAGGAGGTCCTCGGAGCCCATCGGCTCGCACGGACAGCTCTCGGGCTCGGATGGGCGGCCGTCGACGGCGTCGTGCCACCAGACGTCGCGATCCTCCTGCATGGCGACTGCGCCGCCGGTTCTCCGCAAGACCACACAGCGCGTCACTGACGGCGATCCGGACAGCGCCTCGTCGGCGTTGACCTTCAGCGGCACGCTCTGCCCGCGCCGCCAGCCCTCGTCCTGCGTGATCAGGAGCTCGCACCCCATGTCGTTGAGCCGGCCGGCCAGCGACTCGGCCGAGAAGCCGCCGAAGATGACGGTGTGCGGCGCGCCGAGGCGCGCGCAGGCCAGCATTGCCACCGGCAGCTCCGGGACCATGCCCATGTAGATGCCGACCGGCGTGCCTTGTCCGACTCCCATGGAGCGCAGCGCGTTCGCGAAGCGCACCACCTCGGCTTGCAGGTCGGAGAAGGTGATCGTGCGCCGCTCGCCCTCGGGCTCGCCTTCCCAGTAGTAGGCGACCTTGGCGCCGAGACCCGCCTCGACGTGACGGTCGACGCAGTTGTACGTGACGTTGAGCGAACCGCCCAGGAACCAGCTCGCGTACGGCGGCTCCCACTCGCTGAGACGGTCGAACGGCTTGAACCACGACACGCGCTCGCGCGCCTCGGTCTCCCAGAACTCGTCCGGGTCGCGGTCGTAGATGTCCGGCTTGGCGTTCGCCTGCGCCGCGAACTGGGGAGGCGGCGGATAGCGGCGCTCCTCGACGAACATGGTCTCGATGGCCTGCCCGCGCCCCTCACCGGCGTCGGCTCCGGCCGCGTCCGTATTAGCCATGCTGTTCCCTTCGGCCCCGCACCCTCAGCGACGCCTGAGGAACGCGGGGGTAGGATCCGCTCAAGGTTCCAGCAGGTAGGGGTACTGAGTCAGGTTCTCGCAGCCGACCTCGGTCACCAGCACGAGGTCTTCGAGCCTGCAGCCGCCGAAGCCCTGCCGGTAGAGGCCCGGCTCGAGCGTGACGACGTCGCCCGCCACGAGCGGCGTGTCGCGGGTCATACCGAGCCCCGGCTTCTCGTGAACTTCCAGGCCGACGCCGTGGCCGAGGCCGTGGTAGAAGCCGTCCGAGAGCGTGGTGCCGGGCTCCTTCGAGAGCTGCGTCGGATAGCCGTGCTCCTCGAAGAAGCGGCAGATGTCGACGTGCACGTCGCGGCCCAGAACGCCGGCGCGCACCGCGGCCAGTGAGCGCTCGAGCGCTTCGAGCACGAGCCGGTGTTGCTCGCGCAGCTCGTCCGGCGGCGTGCCGACGACGAACGTCCTCGTCATGTCCGCGTAGCAGCCCGACTCGCGGTCGCGCGGGAACAGGTCGAGCACGATCGGCTCGTCCGGCGCTATGGCGCCCGAGCCCATGTCATGTCCTACCGCCGTCTGGGGGCCGTGCGACACGATGAACTCCTCTGCGGTTGAGCCCTGCTCGCTGAAAACCCGGCCCAGCACCGTCTTGAGACGTTCACACGTGAGCGGCTCGCCGTCGAGCACCAGCACACCGTCGCGCGTCTCGGCAACTCGAAGCATCTCGCGCGCTGCGTCCATGCCGGCCTCGGCGGCGCGCTGCGCACGCCGGATCCCGGCCAGCTCGGGCTCTGTCTTCACCCGCCGGCGGTCTGCGAAGAGCTGCGGGTCGACCCGCACGTCGACACCGTTCGCGCGCAAATGGTCTGCGACGGACACCGGGAACTTGGGCGGCACCGCAGCGCTGGTGATCCCGAGCTCACGGCAGGTGCGAAGCGTCAGCTCGAGCAGCATGTCTTCGCGGTTCAGGCCCTCCGCGATCAGCTCGTCCCAGCCGAGTTCCTCGAAGGGCCGTACCGCCACGCTGTCGAGCCCTTGCATGCGGACGAGCTCGTGCGAGTACACGGAGATGTGGCGGCGGCCGTCGTGTTCGGCGTATACGAAGTCGTCCGGAACCGGGACGGGCACCTCGTGGCGCATGGCGGGCGAGAGCATCGAGTCTCCGTAGATCAGGATGTCCGTCACGGCGACGCGATCCTAGCGTGGCCCGGTGGGCGCGCGGCTTTCCCTAGACTCAGGCGACATGGAAGAGGTCCTCGAGCGCGAGCGCAAGCTGATTTCGGCGTGGGACGAGGAGCTGCGCCGCGAGCTGCCGGCTGGCGCCGAGATCTTCGACGTGCACGTGCACCTCGGGCAGGACATCGACGGCTTCCGTGGCGACTACGAGGAGCTCGAAGCGGCTCAGCGCCGCTACGGCATCGCGCGCGCGTTCGTGTTCTGCCTGGACGAGCCCGACCGGCACCCGGCCTTCCGGGCCGCCAACGACCGCACACTCGCCTACGCGGAGCGCTCGGCCGGCCGGCTGATCCCCTTCGTGCGCCTCGACATCACGGAGCAGCCGATCGAGGAGGCGACGCGCTGCCTCGACCGAGGCGCGCGTGGCATCAAGCTCCACCCTCGCGCCCAGAGCTTCGACTGCAACGACGAGCGCCTGGCCCCGATCTTCGAGCTGGCGGCCGACCGGGGCGTCCCGATCCTGATTCACGGCGGCCGCGGTCTGCCGCCCATCGCCGCCGATCTCGCGCGTCTCGTCGATCGCTACCCGGGGGCACCGCTGATCATCGCGCACGCGGGCATCGCCGACCTCGCGGGCCTGGTGCACCACTTCGCGCAGAAGCCCGGCGTCTACTTCGACACATCGGTCTGGAGCCCGCTCGATCTGATGGCGCTGTACCACGAGGTCTCACCCGAGCAGGTGCTCTATGCCTCGGACTACCCCTACGGGCAGCAGCCCGCCTCGATCCTGATCGCTGTGCGCACGGCCAGGGCATCCGGCCTCGACGACGACCAGCTGCTGGCCATGCTCTCCGGGAGTGCCGGGCGGATCGCGGACGGCGACGCTCCACCCACGTTGACACCGCCGCGCGGAGGCGACACCTACTCCCAGCCGATGGCGTTCGCGCGCATCCATCAATACCTGTCCATGGCGACGCCGCTGCTCTGGACACGGCAGCCCGACACGGTGGGAGTGCTGGGGCTGGCGCTGAACGCCTGCCTCGAACGGGATGGTCACCAGGAAGAGCGCGAGCAGATCCGCGAGCTGCTGACGACGGCCCGCGACCTGTGGCGCTCCCTGCCCGAGCTCTCCGACGAGCGAGAGTTCCGCCAGGTGAGCCGCGCCACGTTCCGCATGCTCCACCTCGCCGACATCCTCGCGGTCACGACAGGTGCTTGAGCTCGTCGTAAACGGCGGCAGACACGCCGTCGAGGCACCGGTCGGACGCTCGCTGGCGGACGTGCTGCGGGAGCAGCTCGGCCTGACCGGAACGAAGATCGGTTGCAACGAGGGACACTGCGGCGCCTGCACCGTCCAGCTCGACGGTGTGCCGGTGCTGTCCTGCATCACGCTCGTCCACACGGTCGGCGAACGCGAGGTGACGACCATCGAAGGGCTGCGCGACCATGCGCTCGTGGACGCGTTCGTGCGCACGGACGCGCTGCAGTGCGGCTTTTGCACGCCGGGGCAGATCGTCTCGGCGGCAGCGCTCGTCGCAGCCAGCCCCGAGCCCGACCGCGAGAGCATCCAGCACGCAATGGCCGGAAACCTGTGCCGTTGCGGCACGTACCCGCGCATCGAGGAGGCGATTGCCACGTGGCGCGACTGATCAAGACCGAGAAGGAGGTCGAGGGCCGCTACAGCGAGCAGTGGGTGGTGGTCGAAGAGGACGTCCTCGACCAGTGGCCCGCAGGGCCGCAGCGCGTCGTCGGCCGGCCCGCCACACGTGTCGACGGGCGGCGCCGAGCACGCGGCGAGGCCCGCTACACCGCCGATGTGCAGCTGCCCGGCATGCTCCACGCCGCCGTGCTGCGCAGCCCGTTCGCGCGCGCGCAGGCGAAAGGGCTCGATGTCGCACGCGCCCTCGCCGCCCCCGGGGTTCGAGCGGCGCTGGGCCCGGACGACCTCGACGGTCTGACCGGCGAGCCCGGTTACGCCGGAGCGGCAGTCGTTGCCGTGGCCGCGGACACCTTCGGCCAGGCGCGAGCGGCCCTGGAGCTCGTCGACGTCGAGTGGCAGGTGCTCGATCCGGTGCTCGACGCCGATGAAGCAGTCGCGCAGGCCTCGCTCCACGGCGAGCCCCGCCGCTACGAGCGCGGCGATTTCGCTCGCGGGCTGGCCGATGCCGACGCTGTCGTCGAGGCTGAGTACCGAACCCAGGTCGTGCTGCACAACTCGCTCGAGACGCACCAGGCCGTCTGCCGCTGGCTCGACGACACGCTCGAGGTGTACATCTCCACGCAGTTCATCTGGGGCGTGCGTGCCGATGTGGCGGCGGCATTCGGAATTCCCGAGGACAAGGTGCGAGTCGTCTGCGAGTACATGGGCGGCGGTTTCGGGTCGAAGAACGGGCCGGGCGACTACACGCCCATCGCCGCCGAGCTGGCGCGTCGCACTGGACGACCCGTGCGCTGCGCGCTGACCCGCCGCGAGGAGAACCAGGCGGCCGGCAACCGCAACGCAACCATCCAGCGGCTCGTCGCAGGCGCCCGCACCGACGGCACGTTGACGGTGCTCGGCGGCGAGTTCGTGAACGCGGTCGGCTGGTCGGGCTGGGTGGCGTCGACCGAGGGGCCGATGCAGATGCTCTACTCGTGCGAGAACGTGCGGACCACCACTTACGGCGCGAAGATCAACACGCCGCCGATGCTGGCGTTCCGCGCGCCCGGCTTCGTGGAGGGGACCTTCGGCCTCGAGTGCCTGCTCGACGAGCTGGCCGCCAAGCTCGACCTGGATCCGCTCGAGCTGCGGCGCCGCAATCACGCCGACCACGACCCCGTCGACGAGCGCCCGTTCTCGTCCAAGAACCTCATGGAGTGCTACCGCCGCGCGGAGCAGCACTGGAACCGGCGCGACGAGGTGCGGGCCCGCTCCGAGGGCCCGTGGCGGCGCGGCGTCGGACTGGCCAGCCAGATGTGGTGGGGTGGCGGCGGCCCGCCTTCGTACGCGTGGGTGCGGGTGGGCTCGGACGCCCGAGCCACCGTGGTCACCGCGATGCAGGACATCGGCACCGGCACACGTACGGCCATGGCTCAGATCGCGGCCGAGGAGCTCGGCCTGCCGCTCGACCGCGTCGAGGTCTCGCTCGGCGATTCCGCCCGAGGCCCGTATGCCGCCATCTCGGCCGGCTCGTCCACGACGCCGAGCATGGGTCCGGCGGTGCGCGCCGCGGCGGCGGACGCCGCTCGCCAGATCATCGAGATCGCCTCGCAGTGTTACGACCGGGCGGAGCGCGGGCTGACGCTGCAGGACGGGCGAGTCGTGTGCGCGGACGGGGGATCGTGGCCGCTCGAGGAGGTCACCGGTCTGCTCGAGGAAGCTCAGATCCTCGGCAAGGGTGCACGCGGCCCCAACCCGACCGGCATGCGCGTGCATACGTTCGGCGTGCAGGTCGCCGAGGTGGCGGTCGATGTCGAGACCGGCGAGGTGCGCGTCGAGCGGATCGCCGCAGTCCATGACGTCGGTCGGGTCGTGAACCCGCTGGGGGCCCGGAGCCAGGTGGAGGGCGGCATCATCCAGGGCCTCGGCCACACCCTCTCCGAGCAGCGTCTGCTCGATCCTGAGACGGGCGTAGTGCTCACCCAGGCGCTCGACTCGTACAAGCTGCCCACCAGCGCCGACGTGCCGGAGATCGTCGCCGAGTTCGTCGACGAGCCCGACGCACACCTCACGAACCTCGGCGCCAAGGGGCTCGGCGAGCCGCCGATCATTCCGACGGCTGCCGCGATCGCCAATGCGATCCGCGATGCCACAGGCGCCGACGTGCGCTCGCTGCCGGTGAGCCGCGAGGAGATGCTGCGCGCGCTGCAGGAGGTCCGCGAGCGCGCGAAGGAGCCGGTTGCAGCTCCAGCGACCTGAGAGAGTCGAAGACATCGTTGCCATGTTAGGCAACGGGGCGGTCGGACTGGCGGGCGGCACAGATCTCGTCCCCTTGCTGCGCGACCGCATCGTGCAGGCCGAGACGCTCGTCGACCTCTCGCGTGCCGTACCGCGGGGAAGCTCCGACGGGCGCATCGGCGCCGGAACGACGCTGGCGGAGCTCGAGGCCGACCCGCAGATCCCGGACGCGCTGAGAGAAGCGTGCCGGCTCGCCGCTTCGCCGCAGCTGCGCGCGATGGGCACGATCGGCGGGAACCTGCGGCAGGCGACGCGCTGCTGGTACTGGCGGCTCAAGTACCCGTGCTTCCTGCACGGCGGCGAGCGCTGCCACGCGCGCGAGGGCCAGCACCGAGAGCACGCCGTCTTTGCCAACGACAGGTGCGCCTCGGCACACCCGTCCGACCCTGCGGCGGCACTCGTCGCGCTCGGCGCCCGCGCCCGCACCACGCAGCGAGAGCTGGCGGTCGAGGAGCTCTACCGGCTGCCGACCGACGACAATCGCGACGTCGTCGCGCTCGCACCCGACGAGCTCATCCTCGAGCTCGAGGTGCCGGCCCCGGACGCGAGCATCTACCTCAAGGCGATGGACCGGCAGCGGTGGGCGTTCCCGCTCGTCGGCGTCGCGGCCGCGCGCTTCGGCGGCGAGGTCCGGCTGGCCCTCGCAGGCGTGGCGCCGATCCCGTGGAAGCTCGCCGGCCTCGACGGCCTCGACGCGGCAACGCCACTCCCGGGCACGGCGTACAAGGTCGAGATCGCGCAGGCGCTCGTGCGACGCGCCGTCCAGGCAGTCGCCTGATCGCGCGCGCCCTCGCGACGCCGCACCGGAGTCCGCGTGTGCCGAAACACGAACAGCTGATCAACACACGCCTCCGCAGTACATGACCAGGGACTGTCCCTGGTTGTGTAACGACTCTGTGCCTGTTCGTCCCCAGGGTGCGGCGGCGCCGGAGGCTACCATCCGCCGCCGTGCCCGCCCGCGCGCTTGCCGTGCTGCTGTCGCTGCTGCTCGCGTGCTCCGCGTGCGGCGGAGATGACGACGACGGAGAGGAGGGCACCGTGGCCACTCAGAACGGATGCCGCCAGGTCGAGCAGCCCGCGGCAAAGCCGGACGGCGGACAGAAGCCGCCGGACAGCCCGCTGCGCCCTGCAGACAAGTACGAGCTCGCCTTTCGCACGAGCTGCGGCGAATTCACGATCAGGCTCGATCCGGTCTCCGCGCCCAACACGACCGCATCGTTCGTGAAGCTCGCCCGCAGCGGCTTCTTCGACAACACCGTCTTCCACCGCATCGTCCCGGGCTTCGTCATCCAGGGCGGCGATCCGACTGCGACCGGCTCGGGCGGGCCGGGCTACAAGACCGTCGACAGGCCGAAGGCCGATGCCCGGTACACCAAGGGCATCGTGGCGATGGCGAAGGCACGAACCGAGCCGCCCGGCACATCGGGCAGCCAGTTCTTCGTCGTCACCGGCGCCGACGTCGGCCTCCCTCCCGATTACACGATCATCGGCGAGGTCAAGGGCGGACTGGACGTGGTCGAGCGCATCGGCGAGCTCGGCGACGCCCGCGAGCAGCCCACGCAGCCCGTGGTGATCGAGAAGGTGCTGGTGGGCGAGTTCGACGAGGAGACGGCCACCGAGACGTCGCCGTAGGCCCGTTGGTCGCCGCCGTGGTGCTCGCAGCTGGGGCCGCGACGCGCTTCGGGGCACCGAAGCAGGCGCTGCTGCTGCCCGAGGTCGTCGCGCGCGTCCGCCGCAGCGCCGTGGACGACGTCGTCGTCGTCGTCGGCGCCCATCCCGTGGAGACAGCGGAGCGCACGGTCCGCTGCCCGGAATGGGCGCGCGGGCCGGGCGCCTCGCTGCGCTGCGGCCTCGCGGCACTCCCTGAGAGGGGGGAGGCAGCCGTCGTGGTGCTTGCCGACGGACCCGACGTGGCACCGGAGGCGATCGACCGCGTCATCACAGCCTGGCGGGAGGGCGGCGCGGAGCTCGTGGCCGCCACGTACGGCGGCGTTCGAGGGCACCCGGTGCTGCTGGCGCGATCCGCCTGGAGCCGCGTCCCGGACGAGGGCGCCCGCTCGCTGCCGGCACGCGAGATCCCGTGCGACGACCTCGGCGCGCCCGGCGATGTCGACTACCCGGTCGACTTGCCGGAGAGGTTCCGACCGGCGCGCACTGAATGATGGAGGCCGTGAACGCCGTCCCGGCACTCCTCAGCGACCACGAGGACTCGCCGTTCGAGGCCGCCCGCACGCGGCGAAGCCTCTCGCGGGAAGAGGCGGCAACACTCGCTGCGCTGAGCCTCGAGGAGGTGGCCTGGCTCGAGGAGGGCCGGCTGTACCGCTTCGCGTCTCCGCACGATGCGCTCGCCGCCGGCGTCGCCTACGGCTCCGCGCTCGGCATCGACCACCGGGAGGCGCTGGAGCTCGCTGGCCGGCCGGCTCCGCCGCGCGATGCGGGCAGGACGCTGACCAGGCTCGTCGGCGGAATCGCCGTGACGCTCGTCCTCGCGCTCCTCGCCGCTGCTGTCGTGGTGCCGCGGCTGGTCCACAACGACGAGCACGATCCGCTCGCGGGAGCGAGCCTGCCGGCCCCCTGGCGGATCTCGGTCGACGTGCTCAACGGCGCGGGCGACGTCAACCACACCCGGCGCGTCGCCGATCGCATCGGGTCGCTTGCGTACCGCGTGGGACGCGTCCGGCCGGCCGACCGCTTCGACTATCCGGAGACGGCCGTTTACTACCCGTCGGACAGGCAGCTGCTCGCCGAGCGGCTGGCCCGCGAGTTGTGCGCGCCGACCAAGCCTCTACCGGCCGGGAACAGCAAGCTGCGTCTCGTCGTGATCGTCGGCCCCGAGCGCGTCGGCGGCTGTTGAGTGTCCGAGCGACTCATCGCAGGCGGGCTGGCGCCAGCCGCAGGGTGTACGAAACGGTGCTCGGTCTCGCCGACAGCGGTAGGTACACGTTGAGATAGGCCTCGACGCCGCTCGCACCGGAATTCGAAATGGAGAGCGCCTCGCCTCCGCGCACCTTTGTCGTGCGCGTCGGCAGCGCCGGTCCCAGGAGTCGCAGGCGCGTCCCCGCCTGCTTGACCGTCGCCACGAGCCTTCGTCGCGCGGGTATCCAGACGCGGTAGATGTCCCGCGGGTCATCCGTGGCGTCCAGTCGGGCGCGCACCGTCGCCCGCGCACGCTCGGGCGTCGTCACCGCGCGCGATTGCGTGGGAAAGAGCCCCTTCTCGAGAATCTGCTCGACGCTTTCGTTCGGCTCGAGGAGATCCGGAGCCGGCGCCGGCTGGGCGAGCGCCGACGGGACGTGCAGAACCCCAAAGCCGGTGTCCGGGTCGCGGCCAGGGGGAGCGATGTCCCGTGCCGAACGCCGCATCACCTCGAAAAGCTGGGTCACGTCGAG
Source organism: Gaiellaceae bacterium (assembly GCA_036824245.1). Lineage (GTDB taxonomy): Bacteria > Actinomycetota > Thermoleophilia > Gaiellales > Gaiellaceae > JACVRM01. Next base: position 13,414 of record DAITAO010000068.1, read on the forward strand.
CCCGGGACGAAGTGTCCAGACCCAGGCCGCCGCACCGGCGACGAGCGGCGAGGCGAGGCTCGTGCCCTCCGAGACCGTGAACCCCGAGTCGTCGAAGGAGCGCGGCAAGGCAGTCGGAATCTGCTCTCCCGGCGCTGCCAGGTCCATACCAGGCGTGCTGCTGGAGAAGTACGAAACCCGATCGCCCTGGTCGACGCTCCCGACGGTCAGGACGTGCGGCAGATTGGCCGGAAACGAAGGAGGGCTTCCGCGCGTGCGCGCATTCCCGGCCGCTGCGACGATCAATGACCCGCGGGCGAACGCATCCGCCACAGCGTCCGCCTCTAGACGAGACTGCGGGCCGCCCAGGCTGAGGTTGATCACGCTGGGACCGGCGGCGGCCGCAGCGCCGATGCCGGCGATCACTTCCGAGCTCAGCAGCGTCGGACCCGGGCTGGCGTCCCAGACGCGCAGGGAAGCCGCTGGATAGACGCCGATCACCCCGACGCCGTTGGCCGGCGCGGCCGCGAGCGACGCGACGGCGGTCCCGTGGAAGGCACGCGAGCCGGCCAGCGTCTGTGCGTTGAGCGTGACCGTGTTCGGCCGCTGCGCGAACTCGGGATGTGTTAGGTCGATCCCGGTGTCGATGACGGTGATCGGCACACCGGCCTCAGGAGGTTCCAGCGCGTCCGCCCCGATGCGGCTCAGCCACCATTCGCCGGCCAGCAGCGGATCGCCGATCGTGAGATGAGTCAGCTGCCGCGACGGCCGGTCCGGCTCCGCGACCGCCAACGCTCCGCGGCGCTCGAGGAGGGGGACAAGCTCGCGTGCCGCCGGAGCGTGGATTCGCCAGATCCCCAGCCGCGCGGAAATCAGCTTCGCGCCGGCGCGGCGCAGCAGCGCGGACTCGGCGTGGCCGCGCACGAGGCGGACCAGCGTCGCTGGTCGCTCTTCGCGCCGCGTCGGACCAGCTGCGGTCGAGCCCGCCACCACGAGCGCCAGCGCGCAGCAGGCGACGGCGAGCCTCACGTTCGCAGCGTAGCGGGCGAGGTCTGGACGTTCTCCGAGGCTAGAGAGGCGTGCGCAATGCGGAGAGCCGCTGCTTGAGCTCGGGCGCCATCGGCTCAATCACCGCCTGCCGAACGAAGCGTCTGAGGTCGACCTCGAAGCGATAGCGGCGGCGGCAGTACCTGCACGCGTCGAGATGCCGCTCGGCTTCGGCGCGCTCGACGACGCTCAACTCACGGTCCAGGTACGGCTGCATCATCTGCTCGCAGCGATCGCACGGATCGTCAAGCGCCTTCCCGAACGTCATTCGACCGCCTCCTCGGCGAGTTGCCGCTTGAGGATACGCCTTCCTCGATGCAAACGAGACATGACGGTGCCCACGGGGATGTCCAGGATCTGTGCGGCCTCGGCGTAAGCGAATCCGCCGATGTCCACGAGCACCACCACGTCGCGGAAGTCGTGTGGCAGCTCGGCGAGCGCTGTCACGACGTTGTCCTGGGAGAGGCGCGCCAGCACCCGCTCCTCCTCCTCCGGCTGGGAGTCGCTAGACGAGTCGGCGAGCCGGTTGTAGAGGAAGTAGTCACCTTCCTCCAGAGGCTCGGTCTGGGGGCGGCGCTGCCGGGCGCGCGCCCGGTCGATGTTGAGGTTGGTGAGGATGCGGAGCAGCCAGGCTCGCAGGTTGGTGCCCGGCTGATACGACCGCCAGCTGCGAAAGGCCCGGGCGTACGTCTCTTGCATCAGGTCCTCAGCCTCTTCACGCGAGCCGACCAGCCTCCGCGCAACCTGGTAGACCTGGTCGGCCAGCTCGAGCGCCTCCTCTTCGAAGCGCACGCGCCCGCGTGCGTCGTCGGCCAGCTGCCGGGCCTGCTCGTTGGAGACCTCGCTCACTAGCCGAACCTAGCAGTACCTTCACGTACCCAGCAACGGCTCACCAGGCGGCGCTATTCCCCCTTTTCAAGAACGCTCGGGACGGGTACAAACTCGAGAACCCGATACGGAGGAGAGATGGAAGGCTACGAGGTGTACTCGCTCAACGACGACAAGACGATCGGACACGTCGTCGCCGTGGTCGGCGAGCATCTGATCGTCGAGCACGGCACCCTGCGCAAGTCGCGCAACGCACTGCCGCTCGCGTTCGCGGAGATCGACGAGGTGGCACAGCGGATTACGACGACTCTTTCGGAGGAGCTCGTGCACGAGTCTCCGAAGGCGGACAGCGACGGCGCCGTGGACAGTGCCGCGGTCGCCGACCACTACGGGCTCGCATCCGCGTTCGAGGAGCCGCCGGCGCGTGGCTACGGCGAGCTCGATGCCGACGAGCTCGGCGAGGGCACGGAAGCCGACGCTCGACGCGCCGGCCGGGAGCCGGCCGACGCGGAACGAGCCCGGATTCGGGAGTCGATGAGCCCGGAGACCGAGAGGCCGGTCGAAGATAACCCCGCCCTGCTCGGCGACCGCTACCGCGACGTGCCCCCTCCTCGCGACGAGCGCTGATCCGCCGCAGCGCGGCGCCGGAGTTGCCGACTACGCGGCGTCCGCCTCGCGAAAGCCGCCGCGGGACATCGATGCCAGCAGCGTGCTGCGATCGGTGAGCTGGTCGTCCCAGGACAGGGTCACCTGTCCCATCAGGTTTGCGTGCGCAGAGATCAAGCCTGCCTCGTCGCGAAGCGTCGCAGCGAGCCGGTTGACGCACCGCTCGCAACGGATGCCGCTCACGTGGATGGTCTCGGTGCGCTCTGCCATGCGCCCAGCGTAACTCCAGTGCGCTCGACAAGGTGTGCACAAAGTGACTCCAGCCCCCGCGCGCGACCGATCAGGAGCTGCTCGTCACCTTCGGCGCCGTCGTTCACGAGCGTGTCGAGCAGGGCGGAGGTGCCGAGCTCCGCCGTCACAGGCGCGACCAGCTCGACGAGCTCGGAGGCCAGCTCGCGCGCGGACGCCATGCGGTCTCCGCGCGGGTGCACGAGCTCCGCGTCGAGCCCGTGCCGCAACGCCGCCCAGCGATTCTGCTGGTAGACGCCGCGGCCGGGCGGATCGTACGGCGGTCGGCCGCCGTGCGCCGCCGTAGCGCTCAGCGCCTGCAGCAGCGCCACGAACGCGACTGTGCGTTCAAGCCGCGTGGGCTGGTCGGGCATCCGGACCTCGAGCGTGCCGAAGCGCGGATGCGGACGCACGTCCCACCAGAGCATCGTGTAGTCGGGGATCAGGCCGAGCCGCACGAGGCGGTCGACGAAGTCCCCCCACTCCTCGTACGAGCGGAACGCGGGCGGAGCACCGCTCCGCGGGAGCTGCGCGAGCACCTCGGCGCGATTTGACGCGAGGCCGGTCGCTGCCCCGGCGAGATACGGGGAGTTGCACGACATCGCCAGCACGACCGGCAGCCAGGGCAGCACGTTCTCCAGCGCGTGGAAGCACGTCTGAGCGTCGGGCATGCCCACATGCACATGCAGCCCGTTGACGCCCTGCCGCCGCGCGGAAACCCCTGCGTATTCGACGAATTTGCGGTAGCGAGGCTCGTCGGCAATCTGCTGCTCATCCGGCCGGCTGATCGGGTGCGTGCCCGTCGCGACCAGCCGCAGGCCGCGCTCCTGCGCGAGCGTCGCCGCCTCCGAGCGCAG
>DAITAO010000069.1:0-17013 GCA_036824245.1 Gaiellaceae bacterium
GTCACTTGCGCGCGGCGCGGTCGGCCTCTCGCCGGCGCGCGATGCGCGCGTTCGTCGCCACGATCGACGGCGGCTTAAACCGCCAGCCACAGGCAGCGTTCCTGCGCATCGCCGCGCCGCCCTCTCTGCCGGGCTTGCCTAACTAATCAGGATTTCGCTGCCGAGGACTCCCGGCTCGAACGCCACGGCGTCCGCTGGGCGCGGGTTTGCTCACTCGTCGCAGTTCACAGGCCCGAGGCCGCGTTCGCCCTTCGCCTCCTCGGGATAACACGCGATCCAGGAACGCACCCACGTGCTCGACGACCCGCCGGCGGGAATCGAGGTGATGAAGTTGTTGATCGTGTGGTTATGCGCCTCGCACGAGGCCTGCCACGGGCCGATCGTCACCCTGTGGTCGCGCAGTCCATTCGCCACCGTCAGCGTGTCGTCGTAGATGACGACGATCGTGCCTCGCGTGTTGACCTTGCACTGGCCTGGCCGGTGGACGCCGGACCCGCTGATCCGCACGTCCAGCTGGGCGCGCAGCCGCTTACCCGGGGTGATGATGCGCAGCTCGACGTTGTCAATGCGCACGTTGATGGCCGGAACGCGGCAGTTGTGGAAGTGCGGGGTGTCGGCGACGTTGCCGCCTCCCTGGATCTCGAGCGGACCGCCACCTTCAGGGTGAAAACGTCGGCCGATGATCGTTCCGGTGATCCGTGCAGCTACGCGATTGCCGCGACAGCGACCGCCGTCGGAGGGCGGCGCCGTCAGGAGATTGTTCGCGTGGAACCTGACGTCGACCGAGAAGTCGGAATCTGAGACGACCCCGACCGGACCGCCGCCACCGCCACCGCCACCACCGCCGCCTCCTCCGCCGCGGCAGCAGTTGTCGCCGTCGAAGTGCCGGCTCCACGTCCCTGACCATTTCCCGCCGTTGCCGCCGTCCAGCTTGAACGTCCCGGCGAAACGGAGCGGCTTGCGCGACGTGATGGTCGCCTTGAAGGAGCCGGCTGCGAACCCGTACGGCGTGTTCTTCCGGATCGCGTTGCTGACGTAGCGCCCGCGCAGCTGCGTCCCGCTACCGCAGCCCATGATCTTGCCTCGGTCGCCCGACGTGGTCGTGTAGCCGCCACGGTAGAACTGCGGCCCGTTCTTGCACGGAAGCTTGTTGTAGAGCTCCAGGCGATCCTTGCCCGTCTTTGCGATCTTCAGGTCTTCGGGATAGAAGAGGCGGAACGCGAAGCCGCCCGTCGACGTCGCCCACTGACCAGGCCACAGCTTGGCGCCGTGCGAGCCACCCGCGGGCGCGGCCAGCACGAGAAGACAGCCCAGAGCTGCCAGTGCGAGCACCGGGCGCCGCAGAGACCCCACGAGAATGTTGTACAACGTTGCTCCCGCGATTACAAGCACGCCTCAGCGGCGACTGATCGTGACCCTGACGGTGACCGTCTTCGATCGGTTTCCCGTCTGGTCGATCGCCGCGGCGCGCACGATTCGAACGCCGGGGCGGACCACCGTCGCGGCGGCGCGGAAGACCTTGCGGCGCGCGGCCTTCACCGGAAACTCGTAGGACTTCTTGTCGAGCATGACTATGAGGAGCGCCAGTGCCTTCTGGTCGCGGCCTGTCACCACGAGTCGCACCCCCCTGCCTCGTCGTCCGCTGCGTGGACCGGCGACCGTCACCGTGGGCGGGCGCGCGTCGCCCGTGACGCGCTGAGCCGAGGCGACGTAGTCCGCGTTGGTGAAGTCCGCCGCCGGCGTCTCGGCAGGCAGCCCGCCCTGCGCCTCCGCACCGACGGCACCGCCCTTGAAGACGAGCAGCTTCCACTCGTCGGCCGTTCTCAGCGTGGTCCGCTTGCCGTCCTTGTTGATGTCCGCGCTGATGACTCCGGGATCGATTCGGCCGTTGCAGTTCCAATCCGCAGCCGTGAGCATGGGGATCTTCCGTGCGGAGGGCTTCACATTCTCTGGGCAGTAGAACGTGCTCTTGAGCTTCAGGACGTCGGTTCCGGTCGCGGCGATTCCATTCGACTCGTTCAATTGCTCCTCGTTCAGATCCGCGATCCGGTTGGCTACGCCCATCGCCTCGATGCCCACGGCCGAAACAAACCGCGAGTAGTCGACGAGCACCGCACCGCTGACAGTGCTCACACCCCGAACGTGGGAGTAGTTCATGATCGATAGGTGGTTGGGCTTGTGGTTAACGGCGTCGGCGCCACCGTGATCGAGTCCGAGGTTGTGGCCAAGCTCGTGCATGAACACGGTGATCTGGTGGAGAATCGTGCCGGCACAGTCCGTGCCCTTGGGGCACGTATTCGCTAGCCCCAACATGAAGTCGCTCGCCGGGCGGCTGCGGGCTCTCCCTAGCACTCCCGCTCCCGTGATGGTGTGAGCAGAGACGGCGTAGCGGAAGATCGCGGCGCGCTCGGGCGGGAAGTGCGCCTTCTTGATCCGGTCGAAATGCGCCCAGCGGTAGCTGCCGAGCACGGGGATTTGCGATCCGAGCACGTCCTCATGCGGGAGAGGTGACGACCGGCTGAGCGCACCCCAGCGCGCGCCGGTCTTGGGATTCATGATCGAGCCGGGACCGTTGTCGACGTGGAGGGTGATGCCGGTCGTACCGTCGGGGTTGGAAACTGTGCCCCCGTCAAAGGCCTCCACGACCTTGTCGATCGCCTCGGCGTAGATCGGGTGGTGCAGCATCTTGTCGAGCTCCACGAAGACGTCCTTGTGCCGCGGGTCCGCGCCCATCTTCGGTAGGTCGACGTCGATCTTGCCGTCCTTGTCGTGGTCATAGCCCTTCGTCTCCCACTCGTCGAGGAGCGCGTCGCCGTCCTGGTCTCTCGGAAGCGGTTGCCAGTCAGGCTCGTCGTCGGAGGCGGGATTGTTGGTCAGCCGCGTTACGTCGCCGCCGTTCGCATCCATCACGTAGATCTCCGAGTTGCCGTCGCGCGTGCTTCGGAACGCGATCTTCGACCCGTCCGGCGACCAGGCGGCGTTGCGGTCGTCGGCGGCGTTGTTGGTCACGTTCACCTGGTTCGACCCGTCGGCGTTCATCACGAAGAGCTCGCTGTTTGCGCCCAGCGTGCGCTCGAAGACGATCCTGGTCCCGTCCGGCGACCACGCCGGGTCGCGGTCGGAGTCGGTATAGGTGGTCAGCTGGCGCGCGTTGGAGCCGTCGGCGGCGTTCATCACGAAGATGTCGCGGCCGGTACCTCCCGCCCGCGTGCTCCAGAACGCGATACGGCTGCCGTCCGGCGAGAAAGCCGGCGCCCGGTCCGAGATCGGATCGTTCTCGGTCAGCCGCCGCGGTTGGCCCGCCCCATCGGTGGTGTAGATCTCGAAACCACCATGCACGGTCGTCTCGAACGCCAGCCGGCCATCGGGCGCCGGCGCCGGCCAGGACACCAGCGCCGCTGCCGCAAAGCCCGGCAGCAGCTGCGTCGCCTCGCCCCCGCCCGCCGGCATTCCCCAGATCTTCTGAGTGCCGCCGCGCGAGCTCGCGAACAGCACCGAGCTCCCGTCTGCCGCCCAGGCCGGCTCACTGTCCGCGGCCGGGTTCTGCGACAGGTTCTGCTGCCCGCTGCCGTCGGCGTTCATCACGTACACCTCGTCGTTGCCATCCCGAAAGGTCACGAACGCGATCTTTCCGTTCACACCGGGAAACGCCGCCTGACTCGAGGGGCCCAGGGCAAGCGCGAGCACGACGACCACAGCCGCCGCTCCGAGCAGTGCGAGGCACCGCGCGATCAGCGGCGCCGGATCCTCACGGTGAACTTCATGAGCCGCGACCGGTTCCCGGCTCGGTCGGTCGCGACCGCTCGAATAGTGCGCACGCCCGCACGCAGCACGGTCGCACGGGTGGCGAAGACCTTCTTCCTGCCGCGTACCGGAAACTCGAACCAGCGGCGGTCGATCCCCACCATGAGCACGCCGAGCGCCTTGTTGTCGCGAGCCGTGATGTAGACAAGCGTCGCGCGCCCGGCTCGCCCGCTGTGTGAGCCTCTGAGGACGATCTTCGGCGCCTTAGCGTCCCGGAGCAGCACGCGTGCGGCCTTAAGGAGCTCCGCGCGGCGCGCGTCGCCGCCCGGCGTCGAGCGCGGGAGCGTGCGCGACGGCCCATTGGCGCCGATCGCGCCGCCGCCGAACCTGAGGAAGGGCCAGTCGTTGAACGTCGCGAGCGTTTGACCCCGGACACCGTCGCCGTTGATGTCCGCCTCGATGCCGCGCTCGCGATCGTTCCTGTCGCAATCCCAGCTGACTGCACCCTGGATCAAGTGCGGTTGCTCAGCTCGGTTCGGGCAGAAGATGGTCGTGCTGAAGCTCAGGACATCGGCGCCGACGGCTCCAAAGCCGGCCGCCTCGTCGAGGTTGCTCTCCACGAGCGTCGCCAGGGTGTTCGTCGCACCGGGCGTCCCGGTCGGCGAGAAGCGGGAATAGTCGAACACCCACCCTCCGTTGGACTTCGCCAGCCCGGTCGACGAGAAGGAATAGTTCATCACAGATAGGTAGTTCGGCTTGTTGTTGATCTGGTCGAGACCGCCGTGGTCGAGGCCCAGGTTGTGGCCGAGCTCGTGCATGAAGTTCCCGGCCTGCTGGTCAATCGAGCCTGCGCAGTCGGCCTCCTCGATGGCACGACAGAGTGTTCCGGGCGCGAGGACCATGTCGCTGCCGGCGGCGGTTGGCCCCACCATCCCCTCAACTATCCCCCTGGAGACGCCGCTCGAAGGGTCTGGCCCCGCGCTCATGCGGTGCGCCGTCACGGCGTAGTGAAAGGTCTGCGCCCGCTCTTGCGAGAAGTTGCGCTTCTTGAGCTCGTCGAATTCGCCCCACTCATAGCGGCCGTTGACCTCGTTGCCGAGCACGTCAGCGTGCGCAAGCGGATTCGAGCGGCCGAGCGAACCCCAGCGCGCGCCGGTCTTTGGATTCATGATCGAGCCTGAGCCGTTGTCGACGTGCAGCGTGATGCCGCTCTTGCCGTCGGGGTTGGAGACGGGTGAGCGGGCGAAGGCAGCCACGACCGTCGCGACCGCCTCGGGGTACATCGGGTGATGCACCATCTTGTCGACCTCGACGAAGACGTCTTTGTGCCGCGGGTCGGCACCCATCTTGGGCAGGTCGACGTCGATCTTGCCGTCCTTGTCGTGGTCGTAGCCCTTCGACTCCCAGTCGTCGAGCAGCGCGTCACCGTCGGAGTCCTGTGACTGCGGCTGCCAGTCCGGATCCTCGTCGGACGCAACGTTGTTGGTCAGCCGCTTGACGTTGGCGCCGTTCGCATCCATCACGTAGATCTCCGAGTTGCCGTCGCGCGAGCTGCGGAACGCAATCTTCGTGCCGTCCGGCGACCAGGCCCCGTAGCGGTCGTCGGCCGGGTTGTTGGTCAGGTTCACCTGGTTGGTCCCGTCGGCGTTCATCACGAAGAGGTCGCTGTTACTGCCCAGGTTGCGCTCGAAGGCGATCTTCGTGCCGTCCGGCGACCAGGCCGGATCTCGATCCGAGTCGGAGTAGTTCGTCAGCTGGCGCACATTCGTGCCGTTGTTGTTCATCACGAAGATGTCGCGGCCGGTGCCGGCACGCGTGCTCCAGAACGCGATCTGCGCGCCGTCGGGCGAGAACACGGGCGCGCGATCGGAGATCGGATCGTTCTCGGTCAGGCGCCTCGCCTCGCCGGTGGCATCCTGCGAGTAGATCTCGTAGCCGCCGTGCAGGTTCGTCTCGAAAGCAACCCGTCCGTTCGGCGCCTTTGTCGGCGAGGTCTCGAGACGCGTGCCGCTGAGAAACGACCTCGGCGTCGCCTCCCCGCCGAATCCCGGCATCTCGAAGATGCGATCGTCCCCGGCACGGCGGCTCGTGAACAGCAACTGCCCCCCGTCCGGGCTCCAGGCGGGCTCGTAGTCGTTCGCGGCGTTCTGCGTCATGTTCTGCAATCCGGTGCCGTCCGCATTCATGACGTAGATCTCGTTGTTGCCATCGCGGGAGCTGACGAATGCGATCTTGCCGTTCTGGCCCGGGAAGGCCGCCTCACTCTCCGGCCCGAGCGCCAGGACGCACACCATCAGCATCATCAAGCTGCCGACCAGCAGGCCGAGTTGCCGCAGGCGCCGCACACTCGGCTTGTAGCACTCTCTAGGTCGCGTTACAACGAGCCCGCCGCGGCCGTTGCGTTGTCTTTGCGGGCAAACCGTGTTACAAGCGAGTGATGCGGCACGTGCGGCCAGGGCTTGCGCTCCTCGCGGCTGTCCTGCTCGCGGCGACGCCGGCGGGCGCGGGGAGCGGCAGTCCTGCGCGGAATAAGCAGGCGGCGACCGGCAACCTCATCCAGAACCCCGGCGGCGAGGCGGCGGCTGGCGCCACCAGCTTCGGCGGCGTCGTGAAGCCGCCATCCTGGGAGACGACGTCGAACCTCACAGTGGTGGGGTACTCCGTCCCGGACTCGCCCGCCGTGCCCGCGGGCGGCGGCAACAACTACTTCGCAGGCGGGCCGGGGAGCGCCTCCTCGACCGCTACCCAGACCGTCGACGTCTCGGCACACGCCCAGTCGATCGACGCCGGGTCCGTCGACGCGAAGGTAAGCGCGCAGATCGGGGGCTACTCGGGCCAGACCGACGCGGGCACCGTCCGCTTCACGTTCCTGAGCAGCGCCGCCGCCGAGCTCGGCGGCGTCACGCTCGGCCCCGTCACCCCGGCCGATCGCAACTCGCAGTCTCAGCTCCTGCCGCGCACCGCTACCCAGAAGGTGACGAGTGGGACGCGCACGATCCGGGTCGTCCTGACGGCGACCCGCTTGGCGGGGGACTACAACGACGGCTACTTCGACAACATCGAGCTTGTGCTCGACGACGCAGCAGCACCCACGGCGGTCCTGCGCATGAGCGAGGCGAACAAGAACGTGTGGGAGAAGAGTGCGCAGTCGAGCCTCTATGCGACGCTTGCGTTCTGCCCCGTCGTGAACCTCGGCGGCACCGGGGCGATCCTGGCGGCTGGATTCGCAAAGGCCTGTGAGGGCGCCGTGACCGGCCTGATCACCGCGGGCATCGTCCTCGAGGTCGACCCGCCCGACACGCGCTACACCCAGGTGGCGATGCCGAAGCCGTTCAAGGCGCCGACGGTGGGCAACAGCGTCTGCCGGGCGGTGCGTTCGGGATCGCAGTGCAGCCGGCTCAAGGTCGCCCTGATCGGTTTCGGAACCGCCGACGGACGGGTCGCGTCGATCACCGAGGCCACCGCGATCACGGCGAACCGGGCGCGCAACGCCCAGACGGCGCGGAACACACGCGGCATCGCCATCCAGCAGGCGGCCGCGCGCGCCTACTGGGGCGCCTACGCGTTCGCCCTGAAAGACCGCGCCGCGGCGGCGAAGCGCCTGGCGCGCGAGTTCCAGCGTGCGCAGACGGACGTCAGCGTCAGCCCGGCGCAGCAGCAGGAGGGCGTGAGCGCGCTCGGAGAGCTCAAGGGTGTCCCTGCGCCGGTCGTGCGGAGGTTCGAGGCGAACGGATTCTCGCGAGACCAGGTGCGGCAGGCGATCGTGGCCGCCCTGCGCCTGGTGCCGTCTCCGACCGGACCGGTCAGCGTCCGCTCCGTGCTGCTGGAGAACGTCAACACCAACGGGCTCACTGCGGACTACCGGCGCACCACGGTGACCGACGTCGCCCGTGTCCTCGACTCGCTTCGCGCACAGCGGATCGTGAGCGCCTCGACCGCCGCCACGTTGCGCACGCGGCTCAGCCGCGCGCAGAACGCGAGCCGCCGCCGCAGCGAGATGCGGCAGTTCGTCGCCATCACCGGACAGCGCGTGCTCAGGCAGCCACACTCGCGCTTCCTGCAGGTGGCCGCCGCCCCGCTCGCCGGGCTCAACATCGGCCTCGGCGTCGGCACGCCGGCGAAGCAGCCGGAGGTCTCGCAGGCGCAGGCAATCTCGCGCGTTCGCCGCATCCTCAACAGGAACGCGGGGCGCTGTCGGCTCACCATCGTCTCGACCTCGGCGCGTCGCACGACCCGCGGCTGGCGAGTCTCAGCGGTGGTCAACTTGCCGAGCGGCCCCGGCACCGCTTCCTGGAACGTGGAGGGCAGGCCACCCGGACGCGCCACGGCGGCCGACCCGCTCGCAGCCGAGATCGAAGTCGGCTGCCGCGGCTAGCAGCCGCGTGAGTTGAGGATCTGATCAGCGCTTCGGCCGAACGTGCACCACACCCTTCATCAAGGAGTGGAGCTCGCAGAACAGCGCGATGCGCTTGCTGGGATTCTGATGAATCTTCACGACACGGCAGTGGCCCGGCCTCACGTTCGGCGACTGGAAGCGGTTGTTCTTCGCAAGGCTGAAGGGCTTGTGAAAGAACGGGCCCACGTTGCAGAGCTTGATGGTGTCGCCCGCCTCCGCCGTCGTCTCGAAGGGCACGTAGCGCTTGTTCTTCATGTGGATGCACCGTACGCCCCCCTGGGAACGCCCTGGCGCGCATCCCACAGGCTTTTTCTGCGGCCCGAGGTCGGCGATGCTGACCGTGAAGGCGCCGCTATTGTCGGAGCCGCCGTCTGCGGAGTGGAGCGTAAGCGGCCCCGAGAGATCCTCGATCTCGACTGTGTAGCTGTGGCTCGCGCTGTACGGGATCTCCTTCTTGGCGAGCAGGTCTAGTCCCACGCCGTTGAAGCGCAGCTGCCGCCACAGTTGCGGCGTGGGACAGCGCCATTTTGCGTAGCAGTACAGCGCGTCCACGCCTTGCGCGATCTCGAGCGGTGACCCGAAAGAGCACTCCTCCGGTTTGGTCGCCGTCGGCGGACACCAGTCCGACACCGTGCCGCTCGCAGTGATGCGGTAACGGTGATCCTCGTCGAGTTTCGTCGAGGTCGTGACGACCTGCCCTGGCTGGTTCGGAACCGTGACCGTCTCCAGAATCCGAGTAGACGCCGTTGGCGACGAGGTCGGCCGCGCCGGGGAGGTCAGTGGCAGCACCAGGGCACACGCTGCGACGCCTGCCAACACGCCTAGGCGCAGTCGCCGCACCGTCACCCGTTGCGAGGCACGCGCCGGAAACGAACCTCGACGTCGACCTTCCGGCTCGAGCGCCAGCCTTGGTTCAAGCCGCAGTACGGGACAACGAGCCGGACATCGTCACCACGGCGTGACGCGGACAGCGCGAGCGTCCCGCGAACCCCTGCGTCGCATCGTGCACCGCTCGCGCCTCGGACACGAACGACGCGGACGGGAAAATTGAGTCCCCTGAGCCCCTTCGACTCGTGGTACACGATCGCACCTCGCACCGGAGCGAGCGCCAGCACGAGGTCCGGGCCCACCACAACCAGTCCCCGGTACGTCGCCCGGCCCTGCTCCGTGCGCTTCTGATCGTTGTGGAAGTGCGACCCCTCGAAAGCCTCGCTGGTCGCGACGATTCGCACTGCCCCGCCGCCGTTCATGCGAGCGCCGGCGAGGTTCGCGCTGTAGCGAGAGCCCTTCACGTTGGGCTCTCCCTTTACGGCGAGCGTCCAGGCGACGTCGAACGGCTGGACGCACTGCGGCTCCTGCGCGGCGGACGAGAAGCTGCGCCGCCGCACCTTGAGGCAGTTCTTCGGGCCCAAGTCGCTGATCGTGACCGTGAAGGCGCCGCTGTTGTCGGTGCCGCCGTCCGTCGAGTGGAGCGTGAGCGGGCCGGAGAGATCCTCGACCTCCACCGTGTAGCTATGGCTCGTGCTGTAGGGGATCTCCTTGCCGGCCAGCTGGTCGAGCCCCACCCCGTTGAAGCGCAGCTGCCGCCACAGCTGCGGCGTCGCGCAGCGCCAAGCCGCATAGCAGTACAGCGCGTCCACGCCCTGCGCGATCTCCAGCGGCGAGCCGAACGAGCAATCCTCCGGCTTGGTTGCGGTCGCCGGGCACCAGTCGGAGACGGTTCCACTCGCGGTGATGCGGTAGCGGTGATCTTCCTCGAGCGCGGACGTCGTCACCGCTTGCCCGCCCAGGTTCGGAATCGTGACCGTCTCGAGCACGCGAGCCGGCGCAGACGGCGACAACATAGGCCGCGCCGGCGACGAGAGCGGCAGCACAAGCGTGCACGCCGCCGCAGCACCGCACAGTCCGACGAGCCGCAGTCGCCGCATGGTGAGGTTCTAACAGCTAGTGCAAGTTTTCACAAGACTGCGGCTTCGCCGAGCAGTGCCTTGACTTCGGCGTAGAAATCGGGTGCCGGGCGCACCCGGTACTCGGGGCCGAGCGCCAGCACCTTCGGCCCTTCAGAAGTCTCGAGTGCCACGACCACGGCCGACTCTCCAGGGAAGTCGCGTACGAGTGTCGCGAGCTCCCGGATGAGTCCGGCGCGCGCCAGCCGGGCGTCCACCCGCAGGCGCACCTCGCGCTTCTCCGGCGTTGCCTCGAAGGCGCTCACCTCGAGGGCGAGCAGTTTCGTCTCGCCTTCCTGCTTGTGGTCGACCCGGCCCTTCACGACGACCACCGTGTCCGTTTCGCAAAGCTCGCGCGCGCCGGCGTAGACGGAGTTGAAGACGACGACCTCGGCACTGCCCGTTATCCCGTCGAGCCGCAGGAAGACCATCGGCTCGCCCTTCTTGGTGGTCAGCTGCCGGACGGCGCCGACTAGGCCGCCCACCGTGACGACCTCGCCGTCGCGGCGGCGTTCGACCTCGGCGAGGCCGCAGTCGGTCTTGCGGCGCAGCTGGTCGGCGATCGCGTGCAGCGGATGCTCGGACACATACAGGCCGAGGCTCTCCTTCTCCAGTGCCAGCAGCTCACGCTTCTCGAACTCCTCGGTCGGGATGATCGGGTGGTGGCGCGCCGGCGGCTCGCCCTCCCCTCCCAGGTCGAAGATGGAGCCCTGGCCCGAGAGCCGGTCGGCATGGTGGGTCGAGCCCCACCCGAGCGCGCAGTCGAGCAGCTCGCCGTCGTTGTTGAGGAGGCCCTTGCGCGAGACCCCGGTCGAGCCCAGCGCACCGCACTTGACGAGCGATTCGAGAGCTCGCTTGTTGACGACTTGCGGGTCGACGCGCTCCACGAAGTCCCAGATCGTCTCGAAGGGCCCGCCTTCCTCGCGGGCGGCAACGATCCGCCGTGCAGCACCCTCGCCGACATTCTTCACGGCGTTGAGCCCGAAGCGGATCTTGCCCGCGACGACCGCGAAGTCGCACTCGGATTCGTTCACGTCCGGCGGCAGCACCTCGATGCCCATCTCGTGGCAGGCGTTCACGTACAGCGGCACCCGGTCCTTGGTGTTCATCACCGAGGAGATGAGCGCCGCCATGTACTCGTGCGGGTGGTTGGCGCGCAGCCAGCCCGTGCGATAGGCGATCAGCGCGTAGCAGGCGGCGTGGGCCTTGCCGAACGAGTAGTCCTGCGAGGCCTCCATGTCCTTCCAGAGCTGTTGCGCGACCGCCGGCGTCGTGCCGGTGCCGGCGCAGCCCTCGAGGAACTTCTCCTTGAGGGAGGCCATCAGCGAGTGAATCTTCTTGCCGATCGCCTTGCGGAGGTCGTCCGCCTCGGCCGGCGTGAAGCCCGCGATTTGCTTGGCGATCTCCAGATACTGCTCCTGGTAAATGCAATTGTGAGCGACGACGTTGTTGGCGACGAAGTTATGGACGCCCTCGACCGTGATGTCGTAGACGCGTTCCTCACCTGCGGCCTCGATCGACACGACTTCCTGCCAACAAACGCTGCCCGCGCGCGAGATCTCTGGAAGGAGAAGCTCAGTCCGGAGGGGCTCGAGACAGCGGACGGGAATCCGCTTTCTAGCCCGTCCAGCTGAATAGAAGTGCTGGCGGTAGAAGCCGGTTCGCCGAGCGAGCGCAGACATGGACAAACGTCCGCCCCGCGTTCGCTCGCCGGCGCCGGCTTGTAGATCGGCACTCGCGCTGAGCACGTCGACAAGCGCCGCAGCGCGGTCGACGGTGAGGCTTGAATCGTCGGCCCAAGTCTCCACGGACCGCTTTCCCGTGATCATGTGCAGCTGGATGAGGCACGCGAACTGCCTCGTTCCGTGCGTCTGAACCTGATATGCGGTTCGCACGACCTGCCGACCTGCCTCCATCGCCAAATAGCGCGATTCGTAGATCGAAGATCGGATTCCGAGGCGCAAGAGAAGCGTCTGGATGTCGCCCGCGAGCCGGGGGGAAATCGTCTTCACAGATGCACTACGCGTGTCGATGTGCCCGTCGCAGTCCCAGTAGGCACCAAGAAAGCGTGCGATGTCCTCGTCGGAGACCTCGAAGATCCATTCGGGAATCCACTTCTCCTCGCTATGCGGGCCCTTGCGCGAGCCGCCAAGCGAGCGGGCGTCGCTTAGCTTCCATCGAAGGTCCTGCGCTCGCAGCCACTGTTCGAGCTGCGATGGCTTACGGTAGCCACCCGCCAACTCGAGGTTTCGTGATGCATAGACGCGTGTAACACCGCGAGCCTGCTCGTGTCGGCGCAGTTCCACATCATCGAAACCGGCCCGGCAAGAATCTTCGAAGTCGGCGAGCAGACCAGCATCGGAGGAGTAGAAACACGGGGGCGAGGCGGTCGCGAGCGAGCCGTCCGCAAGGAGATACGCGAGCGAGCGAGCGCGAGCACGTTCCCGGACGTTGAGCCTTCGCCCATCTGTGATCGTCCGGAGCTCGCGCGGCGTAGCGATGAACTGGCCCGCCCCAAGCTCTCCGAGAGGTTTCCAGCCCTCCTCGGTCAGGAATTGATGATCTGCAGTCGCCTTGAGAGTTGACCCGTTTCGAAGCCGCAAGCGATAGACGGGCTTGACGCCGTTGTCGACCCACTTCGTGATCGGCGCATGCGCGGTCCGCAGGCCGGGGTCAACTCCCTGAACGAGGACGCTCGCATGTTCAGAGAGCGAGTCGAGGCGAACGCGACGACCCGAAGCAGCATCGAATACGAGCGTGTCACCGGTGAGGCAAGTCCCGTATGTCACGCCGGTGATCGCTTCCAGGCGCGGATCGATGAGGGTGACCGGTTCCTGGCCGTGCTTTCGCTTCGCGTAGACCGGGATGTACGCCATCGGCCCCGGCCGGTAGAGCGCGACGAGTGCGATCAGATCCTCGAACTCGGTCGGCTTCACCTGACGGAGAGCCTCGCGCATCCCCGAGCCCTCGAACTGGAAGACGCCCGCCGACTCGCCGCGCGCGAGCATCTCGTACGTCTTCGCGTCGTCGAGCGGGATGTCTCCGACCGCCGTGCCCGAGCCCACGAGCTCGAGCGCCTTGTCGATCACGTCGAGGTTCCGCAGCCCCAGAAAGTCCATCTTCAGGAGACCCAGCTCCTCGACGTCGCCCATCGCAAACTGCGTGACGACCTCCTGGTCGGGCCCCTTCTGCTGCAGCGGTACGTACTCGACGAGCGGACGGTCGCCGATCACGACGCCGGCGGCGTGAATCGAGTCCTGGCGCACGAGGCCCTCGAGCGGCTTGGCGAGATCGACGATCTCGCGAACGAGCGGGTCGGCGTCGTAGGCCTGACGCAGCTCGGCGTTCGGCTTCAGGCACTCGTCGAGCGTCTGCCCGGGCCCCTCGGGGATCAACTTGGCGACCTTGTCAACCGTCCCGTAGGGAACCTCGAGTACACGCCCGGAGTCGCGTACCGCGGCCCGTGCCGCCATCGTCCCGAACGTGATGATCTGCGCCACGCGATCGCGCCCGTACTTCTCAGTCACGTAGTTGATGACGCGCTCGCGGCCGTCGACGGCGAAGTCGATATCCATGTCCGGCATCGACTTGCGGCCCGGATTCAGGAAGCGCTCGAAGAGCAGGTCGTAGCGCATCGGGTCGACGTCCGTGATCTCCAGGCTGTAGGCAGCCAGGGAGCCTGCCGTCGAGCCGCGGCCCGGGCCGACCGAGACGCCGTTCGTCTTCGCGAAGTGGACGAAGTCCCAGACGATGAGGAAGTAGTCCGCGAAGCCCATCTCCTTGATCGTCTTGAGCTCGAACCGGAGGCGTTCCTGTAGCTCCGTGGTCGAGCCGCCGTAGCGCTTCTCTAGCCCTTTCTCGCAGAGCTCGACGAGGTAGTCGAACGCGTCGCGCCCGTCGGGCACTGCGTACTTGGGGAGGCGAATCGTGCCGAGCTCGATCTCGACGGCGCAGCGCTCGGCAACCTCGAGGGTGCGCGCCAGCGCGTCCGGATGGGCCGCGAAATCGGCGGCCATCTCGGCCGGGGTCTTGAAGTAGAACTGGTCGGTGTCGAACTTCCAGTGGTTCGGGTTCTTGAGCGAGTCGCCCGACTGGATGCAAAGGAGCGCCTCGTGTGCGCGCGCATCCTCGGCGAGCAGGTAGTGGACGTCACCGGTAGCGACGAGCGGCAGCCCTGAGCGCTCGGCCAGCCCGGCCAGCAACGGGTTGATGCGCGCCTGCACGTCGACGCCTGCGTTCTGGATCTCGACGTAGACCTGCTCTCGCCCGAAGACCTGCGTGAGGCGGTCGAGCTCGGCGGCAGCATCCTGCTCGCGGCCCTCCTCGAGCGCCTTGCAGACGCGCCCTGACAGGCAGCCTGACAGTGCCACGAGCCCGCTCGAGTGGCGCTCGAGCAGCTCCCAGTCCACACGCGGCTTGTAGTAGTAGCCCTCCAGGTAGCCGGCCGAGGCCAGCTTGATGAGGTTCCCGTAGCCCTCATTCGACTCGGCGAGCAGGGTCAGGTGCGCGTACCCCTTCGCCTGGGCGCGGCGGTCGTCGGCAACGTAGACCTCGCAGCCGATCAACGGCTTGACGCCCTGCTTGCCCGCCTCGCGGTAGAGCTCCAGTGCGCCAGCCAGCGAGCCGTGGTCCGTGAGTGCGACGGCGGGCATCTCCAGCTCGGAGGCGCGCGCCGCGAGCGCGGGGATACGGCAGGCCCCGTCGAGGATCGAGTACTCGGAGTGGACGTGCAGGTGGACGAACGGCGCCTCGGTCACGGGAAGACGATTGTAGGACGACCTCCGGCGGGTACTTCTTCTCGCCGGCGGTTAGAGTCGCCCTTACCAATCTTCCGTGAGGAGGTCGGCATGGACAGACAGTGGGAGCGGCTGGCCGCCCTCACCGGCGTAGTCGCAGTCGCGCTCTGGATCGCGGGTGTCTTCGTGATCGAGAGCGTGTCCCCCGAGGACGAGGATTCGGCGGCGGAGCTGCTCGCGCGCTTCGACAACGACGGCAACACGCTCCTCGTCGGCGCATTCCTCTTCGCGCTCGGTACCGCGTTCTTCGTGTGGTTCCTGGGCAGCCTGCGGACGGCGTTCCTCGCGGGTGAAGGGATGCCGGGTCGCGTGACGGCGATCGCGTTCGCGGGTGGCGTCGGCAAGGCGGTCTTCGATCTCGGCGTCGTGGGAAACTCAGCCGCGGGCGCGCTCGGAGCCGACGAGGGACTGACGCCCGAGGCAGCGCAGGCGATCTTCTGGATGGACAATGCGTTCTTCCTGGGCGCAGAGTTCATGGCGCTCGTGTTCATGGCAGCCTCGGCCGTCGTGGTTCTCCGCACACGCGTGCTGCCGGTGTGGATGGGTTGGCTAGCGCTGCTCATCGGGCTCGGACTGCTCGTCGTCCCCATCGGCTGGGCGTTCTTGCTCTTCGGCGTACCGCTCTGGGTGCTGCTAGCGAGTGTGCTGCTCTACATGCGCTCGGCACCGGAGCCAACCGCCCCAGTGCCGCCGTCGCCCACCCTTTAGCCGGCCGCCGACCAGCCCCGCCAGTCGTCGAGGCGTATCGCGAGTGCCGGGCCCGCGGGAGGCCGCGTCCGATACTGCGCGTATTTGTCACGCAGCAGAGCGAGCGCGTTCTCGAGCTCGGGGCCTGCCTCCACGACACGCCCGGCACCGCGCAGTCGCACCCACCAGAGCCTTTCCCAGTCTTCCTCGTAGTGATCGACGAGGACGGTGACGCGCGGATTGGTGCGCACGTTGGCGAGCCGTTGTAGGCGCCTCGAGCGCTTCGGCTTCTCGTCCACCGCGGTGTAGAGCGTGTCGCCGGACAGCGCGAAGCAGATCGGCACCAAGTGCGGCCGCCCGTCGGGGCCGATCGTCGCCAGTCGAGCCACGCGGGCCGCGCGCACCCGCATCTCCATGTCCTCCCGCTCCACGGTACGACAGTGCCACGCGGATAGGTTTGGTGCGTGGCCAAGTTGACCGACGATGCCCGCCGCAAGCTGAAGGGCAAGAACTTCGGCTACCTGGCGGTCGTCACGGAGAACGGCTCACCGCACGTCTCGCCCGTGTGGGTGGACACGGACGGGGAGCGGGTGCTCGTCAACACCGCGGTGGGCCGCGTCAAGGAGCGCGCGATGCGGAGCGAGCCGCGGGTGGCACTGTCGGTCTCGGACGCCGACGATCCGTACAGCCACGTCGACATCCGCGGCCGCGTCGTCGAGGCAATCGACGGCGAGCCCGCCGAGCAGCACATCAACGAGCTGGCCCACCGCTACCGCGGCCGTGACTTCACCTACAGGCCCGGCGAGCGGCGGGTGCTGTTCGTGATCGAGCCGGTCGCCGTCTTCCCGAAGTAGCTGTTTGGCATACAGCCGGGCGGGAAGGGTCACGCCGTGAGCGAGCTTCCCGACCCCCGGCCGCCTCTACCCACGCCAGATCCGCTGCCGCCGCCCGAGCCGCCGGAGCCTGTGCCGCGGCCCGACCCGGCGCCGCAACCTTCGCCCGACCCCCTCTAATAAAGAGGGTTTGACGAAACACAGTCTGTGCCGTCGGGCCACGCTGCTCGCCCCGACGCCGCGCTCCTCAGTCGCGCCGATAGCGCTGCTATCGGCGCTCCCTTGCGTCCTTGCCTCGGAACGACCATCGCGCCCCGACGACGAGCGGTGTTCCGCCAAACCCTCCTAGGCAGTCTCGAAGGCGTCTTCGAGGCCGGCCCAGCGCAGGCAATCGGACGCTGCCTCGCCGAGATCCGCATCCTCTGCCACCGCGGCGCGCCGCGCGAGCGCCTCGCCGAGGGCTACGAGCAGGGCTGGGTCGCCGCATGCCTCCGACACCATCCGGGCGAGCCGCCCGGCGTCCTCGAACTCGCCCTGGTCGGCTCGGATCACCGCGGCGCAGGCCAGCGAAGCTATCCGCGCGTCCGTCGAGGCTTCGAGCCGGACGGACG
>DAITAO010000137.1:0-4793 GCA_036824245.1 Gaiellaceae bacterium
CCGGCCTCGAACACCACGTTGTCGCGCGGCGACGCCTGGCCGGACTGGGACGCATCCGTCGTCGTCCAGTCGTCCTGGGCGAACACGAACGCGGCGAAATCGACCTCTTGGGAGAGCTCGACGAGCCGGTCGAGGGTGGATCGCCCCGGGTTGAACGTGGTCGTCCAGGGCTCAACGTCGGCCACGTCCTCGAGCCCGCGCGTGAGCGCCTGTAGCAGTTTGGCCTGCTTGCCCGACGACCCGAGGAAGATGCGCGGCTTGTTCATGCGCGTTTCATGATGACGGACACAGCGCACGCGACACGCCGTGGGCGGCGCGCGGGCATCCTGAGAGCCGCTCGCGGCGGTCGCTACGAGCGGCCTATCGGTGCCGACGTTCGTGTCGGTCGCCGAGCTTGAGGCGGTCGGCGCCGAGCTAGCACCCGAGCGGGCCTGCCTGCCCGTCTTCGTCGGCCTCACCGGCCTGCGCCCCGAGGAGTGGCTAGCGCTCGAACGCGGCGACGTCGACAGGGCCCGTGGCGTCGTCCACGTCCGCCGCGTCTACACCGACGGGAGGTGACGCTGTACGGGAAGCAAAACGCGGTCGACGCGCACGCTTCATGGGCACCGGCGTCGAACAGATTGACCGCGCCTACGGGCACCTGTTGCCCGACGCGCTAGATCGAGCTCGCGACGCCCTCGACGCGTTCCGCCGCTGATGCTTCCGTGCGCGCCCATCAGATCAGCGACCTTCCGACCTTCACGCTCTTCCTCGGCGCCTTCCACCTGGCGCCGAAGCAACTCGACCTCGTCGATTCGCCGCTTTCGCTCAAGGGCGGTGAATACAAGCGAGGCACCTGCAACGCTCCGGCATGGCAGACCGAAGCGAACTGCGCTAGAGGTAAACGGCCTGCAAAGGCGCGCTTCAAGCTTGCAACAGACTCTTACAAGGTGGGGTCTGCGGAGACAAGTGCTTACGCGCAGCTTACGCAGCGAGGTACGTGGGATCGGCCGCCGGGGAAGCTTGGCCTGAGGCTCGCGCTGTTCTACCATCGTCGAGTGAGACTGGGTCTGCTGGCGTTCGCGTTGTTGATCGTGTCGGGCGTCGTCGCGTGTGGTGGCGACGACGACGAAGCGAGGGCGCCTCTCGCTCTCGAGGAGCGAGTCGTGCGTGCGTCCGAGGTGCCGGGCTCCGTGGAAGATCCCGTCGAGACGCGGTTGACGGCCGACAGCCGTGAGGACTTCACGGCCTGGCAGGGAACGTACGTCCGCGCAGCCGAGATCGAGCCAGCAAAGCTCGACGAGGCCGGTTTCGTCTCGGCCATCCACGACACCCGCTTCGTGCCAGAGAGGCCGGGCGGGCCGCACAGCCGCGACGCGCCACACGTTCGACTGCTCCTTATCCAGTTCGAGTCCGAGGACGGAGCGCGCATGGGTGTCGAGCTGCTGCACACGAACGACCTCAAGCCGTGCCCCGATCAGTGCGCGGTGCGGATCGAGGAGTTCGACGTGGCCGGTGTGCCCGACGCAACGGGCGTGCGGCGCTTCGCGACCGCAGAGCGGCTCAAGGCATTGGGGGAAGAGGGGGACCCCTTCGACTCGTACACGATCCTCTTTGCGGACGGGCCCTTCGCCTACCAGCTCGAGGGCTTCGGGCCTGTCGGAGGGTGGACTGAGCAGCGGGTCGAGGAGGTCGCGAGCAAGCTGCATCATCGCATCGAGGGCGCACCTCCGGCGGGGACATAGCAGTCCGGATCGGCCGCCGAGCCGACCCACTTAGACCCCGAACACGCCCTCCATCATCTGAGCCTCGCGCTTCCGCTCCGCCCGCTCCCAGTGGCCGTACACCTCGGAGGGGACCTCGTCGATGCGTTCGGCGACCTGGTCTTGGAACCACTCTTCTTGCGCCTCGTAGTAGGCATCGAGGTCGTACTCGAGGTCATACTCATCGAGGTCGGTCATCGCTACCGAGCCTTCCCTCGATACTGACCCCCTACTACCAACGTACGCGCAGCGCTGTTTTTGCCTGCCATCTCATCGAGAAAAGGCCCGCTAATCAGGGCTTCCAGTCGGGGCGCCGAGATTTGAACTCGGGACCTCTTGTCCCCCAGACAAGCGCGCTAACCAGGCTGCGCCACGCCCCGCGTCGCGCTACACGATAGCGCATGCCTCCTCCGCGTTCCCTTTGCATCCGTTCCAGTATGCTAGCCGGGAGGAGCGGATGTTTGGGTCGAGACCGTGGGGGGCAGACGGACCCTGTCCGGGAGAACACTCCCTCGCACCTCCCCCCAGAGGCGGCTCGGACGGGAGCCGCCTCTCCCTTACAGAGAGACGAGTCTCAGCCGAGTCGGCGGTAGAGCCGGTCGATCAGCTCCGGCATCGCCTCGAGGCGACGCGTGATGTGACGCAGCCGGTACTCCCGGAAATGCGCGGGCTCGACGCCGAGCGCCTCGGCGATGCGCTCGATGACATCGTCGGCCGGCACGGGGCGGTTGCCGTGCACGATGTGGTTCAGATAGCCGGCTGAGAGGCCGCTGGCGACGGCGAGCGCGCGGTACGTGACGCCGGTCTCGGTCATGAGCCGCTCGAGCGTGAGCCCGAAGGGCTCGGCGCTGAACTTGCGGCGTCGCGCCATCAGAG
Organism: Gaiellaceae bacterium; assembly: GCA_036824245.1. Classification (GTDB taxonomy): domain Bacteria; phylum Actinomycetota; class Thermoleophilia; order Gaiellales; family Gaiellaceae; genus JACVRM01. Next base: position 2,619 of record DAITAO010000137.1, read on the forward strand.
CGCCTCGGCGACGGTCTCGATCGGCACCCGTTGCTCCTCGCCTGTCGCTCGGTCGCGTACGTCGACCGACCCGTCCTCGAGCGTCTTGCGTCCCACAGTCACGCGTACCGGGCAGCCGATCAGGTCGGCGTCTGCGAACTTCTCGCCGGCGCGGGCGTCCCGGTCGTCCAGCAGCACGTCCTTGCCCGCCTGCAAGAGCAGCTCGGCTACGCGGTCGGCCTGCGCGTCGACGCCTGGGAGCGCGACCACGTGTACATCGTACGGGGCGATGGACGCAGGCCAGATGATCCCGTTCTCGTCGCTGTGCTGCTCGATCACCGCGGCCATCACGCGACCCGGCCCGATGCCGTAGCACCCCATGATGATCGGCCGCTCCGAGCCGTCCTCGTCGAGGTACGTGGCTCCCATCGGCACCGAGTATCGCGTGTCCAGCTTGAAGATGTGTCCGACCTCGATCGCGGTTGCGAACTGCAGCGACCCGCCGCACACCGGGCAGGCGTCCCCCTCCCGCGTCTCACGAATGTCGGCGAAGCGCGCCTCGAAGTCCCGGACCGCCTGGACGCCCCGCAGATGCCATCCGTCTCGGTTTGCCCCCACGACGTACTGGCCCTGGCGCAACGTCTCGTCCGCGACGATCTCGACTGTCGCGCCGACCGGGCCGATGGAGCCCGGCTCCGCGCCGAACGCCTGCTGGATCTCCTCGACGTGCGCCGGGCGAAAGTCGGCGCCGAGCGCGGCCGAGAGCTTGTAGTCCGCGAGCCGGTCGTCGCCGCGCACGAGGCCCAGCACGACGTTGCCGTCAACGACCACCGGCATCGCCTTGGCCGTTGCAGCCTCGTCGACGCCGAGGAAGCGCGAGACGTCCTCGATGGTCGCCACGCCGGGCGTTTCGACCTCCTCGGGCGCAGCCAGCTCGCCCGGGAACTCCGGAGCACGCGGGCGGCCGCGAGCAATCTCCAGATCCGCGGCGTAGTCGCCGTTCTCGCAGGTGACGAGCGTGTTCTCGCCTGAGCCCGCCGGAGCGAGGAAGTCGCGCGACGCGCTGCCGCCCATCTTCCCCACCTCCGCCTCGACTTCGTAGAACTCGAGTCCGCACCGCTCGAACATGCGGTTGTACGCCTGCGAGTGGAGGTTGAAGCTGCCTTCGAGCCCGGCCTCGTCACGGTCGAACGAGTAGGAGTCCTTCATGATGAACTCGCGGACGCGGATGATCCCGCCCCGCGGGCGCGGCTCGTCACGCTCCTTCGTCTGGAAGTGGTAGAGCATCTGCGGCAGCTCGCGGTACGACTGGATCTCGAGCGCGTGGAAGGTAAAGGTCTCCTCGTGGCTCACCGGCAGGACGAACTCCCTGCCGGCGCGATCCTGGAGCTTCATGAGCTCGGGCCCGAACACGTCGTAGCGCCCGGACTGCTTCCAGAGCTCGGCCGGCGTCAGCACCGGGGCGAGCATCTCTTGCGCGCCGATGGCGTCCTGCTCCTCGCGGATGATTTGCTCGATCTTGCGGTGCACCCGCCAGCCGAGCGGCAGGAAGGACCAGACGCCTGCAGCGACCTGCCGGATGAAGCCTCCCCGTACGAGCAGCTTGTGGCTGATCGACTCCGCTTCGGCAGGCGCCTCCCGGAGAGTCGGGATGAAGAGCTTCGAGGCTCGCGCGATCACGAACAGAGAGGTTAATAAAGGAGGAGCTTCCCGTTCCGGGTCCCTGTTGGCAGGGCAGGCAAGTGCGCTGCCCGAAAGGAGACGGCGCCGGGCGATCCCGGCGCCGTCTGTCAGGGTCGTCTAGGTCGCGTTTGCGCAGATCGCGTAGGCGCGGGCAAACCAGTCACCCGTCACAGTCGCGCGGATCGTTCCCGTCCAGCCCTGCGGCGCGGTGGTAACGGGCCGGTCCGCATCGACAAAGGGGCCGACTGCGATGCTGCCCGCCGCCACCTGTGTGTCGACGCTGCCGCCGATCACCTTCTTGCCGGCCGGACACGAGGCGGTCGCGGTGGAGCTGCCCAGGAGCCCGGTGGTGACAACGGGGCCGTCGGCGGTGACGATCTGCACGCCGCTCAGCCCGGGAGCTCCGGCCTGGCCGGTCGGCCCGGTCGAGCCGGTCGGGCCCGTTGCGCCTTGAGGCCCTGTGGGCCCGCTCGGGCCGCTCGGGCCGCTCGGGCCGCGCGGCCCGAGCGGCCC
>DAITAO010000070.1:0-16455 GCA_036824245.1 Gaiellaceae bacterium
GACAGTGCAGCTGGCACGGACAAGCGCCGCCCGCGCCGCATCCTGCAGTCCAGCGGTGTCAGGCTTCGGCGGAGCCCGGCTCCGCCGGGCGGGAGCCGAAGCCGGCCAGGGGCGCGAGCGTGACGTTCGTTCCCCGCTACTACGAGATCGAGCAGGCCCTGCGCGCACGGATCGCCGAGCTCGAGGCAGACGCGCCGCTGCCCTCCGACGCGCAGCTCTGCGAGGAGTTCGGCGTCTCGCGGATGACCGCGCGCGGCGCCGTGCAGCGCCTGGTCCAGGACGGGCTCGTCTACCGCGTGCCTGGGCGCGGGACGTTCGTCGCCAGGGAGCGCGCGGCCCGCACCGCCAGCCACATCCTGTCGTTCTCGGACGAGATGCGCCGCCGCGGCCGCACGCCGAGCTCGCGGGTGCTCGAGAACCGCCGTCGGCCCGCGAGCCCGGAGGAGCGAGGGCGGCTCGAGACAGACGAGGTGGTGGTAATACGCCGCGTGCGCCTGGCCGACGGCGTTGCAATCGCGGTGGAGACGGCCGTCTTCAACGCCGCGCTGGTCGGGCAGCTGCTGGACGACGCCGAAGCGGAACGTGACTCGCTGTTCGCCACGCTCGCGAGTGCCGGCCTCGTCCCGACCGCGGGCCGCGGCGCGCTCGCTTCGGAGGCGGCGTCCGCGGCCGACGCCCGCGCGCTCGGCGTCAAGCGCGGCGAGCCGTTGCTCGTCGAGCGGCGCCTCATCCGCGACCAGGAGGGCCGGCCCCTCGAGTGGACGGAGAGCCGCTACGTGGGCTCGCGCTACGGCCTCGAGGTCGACTTCGACGTGGAGCTGCCCGCCGAGTGATCGCAACCTACGTCCAGTCGATCGTCAGCAACGGCCAGGCCGCCGGCTGCCGGGCGCTCGACCTGCGGGTCGAGCACGGCATCGACCTGCGCATCCTCCCCGACCGCGGCTTCGACATCGGCGCCGCGTGGTTTCGCGGCCTGCCGCTTGCCTGGCTCTCGGCCGTCGGCGAGGTGCCGCCATTGCCTAGCCCGCGCGACAAGGAGTGGAACGACGCCTTTGGCGGCGGTCTGTTGGCGACCTGCGGGCTGCGCAACGTGGGCGCTCCCTCCGAGGGTCACGGCCAGCACGGCACGTTCTCGCACCTGCGCGCGCGCGAAGTGAGCGTCGAGCAAGCCGGCGAAGCGCTCGTCGCGCGGGCGCGGATCGTGGACGCGAGCGCGATCGGACATCACCTGGAGGTTTCCCGCGAGATTCGTACGTCGCTGGGTGAAGGGCGCGTCAGCGTGGAGGACGTGACGCGGAACCTCGGGCCCGCCGAGGAGGCAACGCCGATCCTGTACCACGTCAACCTCGGGCCGCCGCTCTGGACCGCAGGCGCGCGTGTCGAGGTCGACTCGCAGGAGGCTGTCCCGCGGGACGACGACGCGGCGGCGGCGCAGAGCTGGATGGATGCACCGGCCGCGGACCCCGGCGCACCAGAGCGGGTCTGGGAGCACATCGGCGCCCAACGTGGAGTTGTTGTCAACGGCGACCTGCGGCTGGAGCTCACCTGGAGCCTGCCTCGACTCTGGCAGTGGGTGCATCCCGCGTACGGAGTGCTGGGGCTCGAGCCGGCCAACTGCTCCGTGCTCGGCCGAGCGGCAGACCGGGCCGAGGGCCGCCTCCCGACGCTGGCACCCGGAGAGGAGCGCACCACGCGCATCGAGATTCGCGCGTCGTTAGGGTCGCCGCCGTGAAAGCAGGGGTCGTCGGCACGGGCTTCATCGGAGCCGTGCACGTGGAGGCGCTTCTGCGGCTCGGCGTCGACGTCTGCGTGGTCGGCTCGACGCCGGAGCGCGCAGCGGCCAAGAATCTTGCACCGGTGCGCGCGAGCTACGAGGAGCTGCTCGCGGACGACAGCATCGACATCGTTCACCTGACGACGCCGAACGACCTCCATTACCCGCAGGTCAAGCAAGCGCTGGCGGCCGGCAAGCACGTCGTCTGCGAGAAGCCGCTCGCCGTCACCGCGGAGCAGTCGTCCGAGCTGCTCGACCTGGCGAAGCAAAGCGGCCTCGTGCATTGCACGAACTTCAACATCCGCTTCTACCCGCAGGTTCAGCAGGCGCGCGCGCTCGTCCACTCCGGCGCCGTGGGCGCGACCTGGAACGTCCACGGCGGCTACCTGCAGGACTGGCTGCTCCTTCCGACCGACTGGAACTGGCGGCTCGAGCCCGAGCGAGGCGGCGCGCTGCGCGCCGTCGGTGACATCGGCTCGCACTGGCTCGACCTCGTCCAGTTCGTGACGGGCGAGACGGTCGAAGAGGTGTTCGCCGACCTGGCGACGACGATTCCCGTGCGCAGGCGGCCGACCGGCGAGGTGGAGACGTTTGCCGCGGCCGAGGACGTCGAGCGGGTCGATGCGCCGATGCAGACGGAGGACCTCGGCAACATCCTGCTGCGCTTCACAGGCGGCGCGCGCGGCTCGCTCGTCGTCTCGCAGGTCAGTGCCGGCCGGAAGAACTCGCTGCGCTTCGAGGTGGACGGCTCGAAAGGAGCATTGGCCTGGGACTCCGAGCGCGTCGAGGAACTCTGGATCGGCCACCGCGGAAGGCCGAACGAGGCGCTGCTGCGTGACCCGTCGCTGTTCGCTCCCGAGGCGGCCACGCGGACGGGCCTACCGGCCGGACACCCCGAAGGCTTCGCCGACACGTTCAAGGAGCTCTACCGGGCGGTGTACGCCGCCGTCGCGGCCGGCCGCCCGCCGGACGAGCCCGACTATCCGACGTTCGCCGCGGGGCACTGGGAGAACGTGCTCGGCGACGCAATCGGCCTCTCGAACCGGGAACGACGATGGGTGGAGGTGAAGCGGTGAAGCTCGGTCTGCTGACGGCCGCATTTCCTGACCTGACGCTCGAGGAGGTGGCCGCCTGGGCGGCGTCGGAAGGATTCGAGGCGCTGGAAATCGCCTGCTGGCCCGCCGGCGGCGGTGAACGGCGGCGCTACGCCGGCGTGACGCACGTCGACGTGGAGTCCTTCGACCCTGACGAGGTGCACGCGATCCTGAGCAGGAACGCGCTCGTCATCTCCTCGCTCGCCTACTACCCGAACAACCTCCACCCGGACGACACGCACCGCGAGGAGGTGAACGCACACCTCCGCAAGGTGATCGACGCCGCTCAGCGGCTTGACGTGGGCGTCGTCGGCACGTTCGTCGGCAACGACAAGGATCGCCCGCTGCCCGAGAATCTGGAGCGCTTCCGGCAGATCTGGCCGCCGCTCGTCGACTATGCCGGCGAGCGGGGCGTGAAGATCGCCATCGAGAACTGCCCCATGATCTTCAGCTACGACGAATGGCCTGGCGGCAACAACCTGGCCTGGTCGCCGGCGATCTGGGACGAGTTGTTCTCCGCCACTCCAGCGGAGACCTTCGGCCTCAACCTCGACCCGTCACACCTCGTGTGGCTGATGATCGACTACGAACGCGCGGTCTACGACTACGCGGACCGCATCTTCCACGTGCACGCCAAGGACCTGGAGGTGCGGCGGGACGGTCTCTACAGGTACGGCACCTTCTCCGGCGGCATCGGCTGGCAGGTTCCGCGCCTGCCCGGGCTCGGCGAGGTGCGCTGGGGCCGGTTCATCGCGGCGCTCTACGCGATCGGGTACGACCACGTGATCTCGGTCGAGCACGAGGATCGTCGCTTCGAGGGCGACGAGGAGCTCGTCAAGCGCGGTTTCGAGCTGGCGCGCAACGTGTTGCGGCCGCACATCGTGTAGGCGCTCGCCCGGACCTCCCACCGCCGCCGCCCGTAAGAGATGCGATGCGTCGCGTGCGATCTCTTGCTGCGCTGCCGGTTGCCGCTGTGCTCGCCGCCTGCGGGGCTGTCGAGTCGGAGACGCGCGACGAAACACGATCGCTCCAGCGCTACGGCATCAGCGTGACGTTGCCCGACGGCTGGCACGGACGGCTGACGCGCGGGACGTTCGAGGCGGCGACGGTGCCGCTCGGCGAGCGTGTGCAACAGATGCCGCTGGGGCCCGATGATGTTGTCGTCCGGCTGTTCGAGTTCGAGGCCGATCCGGAGTTCTTCGAGGAAGTCGAGAGGACACATCACGAGGGCATGCCCAAGCCGTTCACCAGTGATCAGTTCGAGCCGCCCGAGCCTGGTGGGCACAACTCGGTCGGGCGCGGCTACGCACGGCGCAACTTCGCGCTGGCGGGACGGACGTTCGACCTGTTCGCCGAGGTCGGCGCGCCAGACCCGTCCGCCGAGGTCGTCGCGAGCCTCAACGACCTTGTCGCCTCGCTCGAGGTTCGCGCGGGCGATTTCTATCCGGGCACCGTCGAGCCGCCCCGCTTTCCGGCGACGGCAGGCTGGCACGTCGGCCGGCACGGAGCCGGGGACGTACGTGTCACCGACTACGCCCAAGCCTGGGCGTCGACGGTGCCCTACCGCAACGAGCCTCGCGACCTACCCCCGGCCAGCACGCTCGAGACACTGCCTCGCGACGGGATCCTCATCTGGTTGGGCGTCGCCCGTGACAACCGGTTCCCACCGACAGATGAGCTCCGCGACGCCCCGCGTGTAAGCGTGCCCCTTCAGCTCGGCGAGACGCACGGGGGCCCTGGCTGGGAAGGTCAGGTGCGCGACCTCTCGCTGTACCAGCTGTTCGGCCGCGTGGACGGCGAGTACGACATCAACCTGTGGGTCTTCTACGGCAGGCCGGAGCCGTCGCCCGAGCAGAGGGCTGCCGCGCAGGCGATGCTCGACGGGCTCGTGCTGCCCGACTGGGGAGCCTGGGAGCTCGACGGCCGCGGCGCGAACGCCGTGGAGATGCGCTAGGCGCCGTCGTTCGATCGCGCGAGCGCGGCCTCGACGACCGCTGCCGTCAGATCATCGACGACGTGCGGGACGAGCTCCTCGCGATCCTCCGGCCGCCGTGCGACTGCGACCACCGTCATGCCGGCTGCGAGCGCCGCCTGGACCCCGGGCGGGCTGTCCTCCACGGCCACGCATTCCTCGGCCTGCACGCCGAGTCGTTCCGCCGCGAGCAGGAAGATGTCGGGCGCGGGCTTGCCGCGCGCGACCTCGTCGCCGGCAACCGTCACATCGAAGAGTCCCGTGAGGCCGGCGGCGGTGAGCGTTCGATCGAGCCGCTCACGCGGGCTCGCCGAGGCGATCGCGACCGGTATCCGACGCACCTGCAGCTCGCGCGCCGCAGTGACCGCATCGTCGAAAGGCGTCAGCTCGGCCTCGAAGAGCTCGAACAGCGTGCCCGAGAAGCGTGGCCAGAAGGCCGCGGCGTCGGGGAAGCCGTCTATCCGCTCCGCGAAGTGCGCATGCACCTCGGGGTAACCGCGGCCGCGAGTACGCTCGATATCGGCGGGCGTGAGCGTGTAGCCGTGCGCCCCAAGCTCCCGCTCCCACGAGCGCCAGGCGAGCGGCTCGGAGTCGACGAGCGTGCCGTCGCAGTCGAAGACGACCGCGGCCGGCCTCATCGCGGGTCGAGCACGAACTTGATGCCTTCCCCGGAGCGCGTCGCCGCAAAGGCGCGCTCCCACTCGGCAAGCGGAACGGCCTCGGTGACCAGCGGCTCGAGCTCGACCGCGCCTGCCTCGACGAGCTCCAGTGCGGCGTCCCAGGAAGCGGGTGTGCTGGCGAATCCCGACGTGATCGTGATCTCGTGGAAGCACACGACGTCGAAGGGCAGGACCACCGGCTTGCCCGCCAGGCCCATCTGCACGTAGCGCCCGCCGCGCCGCACCGCGTTGAGCGAGGAGGCGATTCCCGCTTCGCTGCCGGAGCACTCGATGACCACGTCGGCGTCGGGCGGCTCGTCTTCAGTCGTGCTCGTCGCAAAGCCCAGCTCGCCGGCCGCCGCCAGCCGTGCCTCGTCTTTCGGCGTGCCCCGGACGTGAACCGAGCCGCCCGTCGCGCGCGCCACCTGCGCGGCCAGCAGGCCGACCGGCCCCGGGCCGGTGACGAGCACGTCATCTCCGGGCCGGACGACGGCCGGCTCGAGCACGGAATGACACGCGCACGCGAGTGGCTCGCAGAGCGCCGCCGCCTGTCCATGCAGCCCTTGCGGGACGCGGTGGAGGTTGCCGACCGGCACGAGCAGGCGCGGTGCGAAGGCTCCGTCGACGTGCGTGCCGATCGACCGCCGCTCGGGGCACAGGTTGATGCGACCGGCGAGGCAATGCGCGCAGTGTCCGCAGGTAGAGAAATACGTCTCGCTGACCACGCGCGCGCCGAGCCACGATTCGTCCACCTCCACCCCTGCTTCCGCGACCACGCCGGTCACCTCGTGACCCATCGTCACCGGCGTGACGGTCTCGTACTCACCGTCGTGGATGTGCAGATCAGTGCCGCAGATGCCGGCGGCGGCGACCTCGAGCACCACGTGACCCGGAGGCGGCGGCGACGGCTCGGGGCGCTCGGCGAGACCCACGTTGCCCGGCCCCGGCGCCAGCTTCGTCAGGCCTTGCACAGCGCTTCCACTTCGTCGAGCGTGGGCATGTCGTCGGCGCAGCCGAGCCGCGACGCGACGATCGCCCCCGCGGCATTCGCGTAAAGGAGGGTGCGCTCGAGCGACCACGCGGCGAGCAGCCCGTGGCAGAGGGCCCCGCCGAATGCGTCGCCTGCGCCGAGCCCGTTCACGACCTCGACCTCTACCGCCGGCACGGCGATCGCCCCGCGGCCCGTGGCGGCGAGCACCCCCTCCGCGCCGAGCTTGAGGATCGCGAACTCTGGCCCGAGGTCGCGGAGCTTGCGTGCGGCCTCGTGCGCCGGCAGCTCCTCGCCGAGGGTGACGGCGACCTCTTCGGCGTTCCCGACCGCGACCGTGGCGCGCTGCAGTGCCGCCCGGTTCCAGCGCCCGGCCTCTTCCGGCGAGTCCCAGAACATGGCCCGGTAGTCGAGGTCGTGGACGGTGTGCGGGAGTCGGTAGCGCCGCTCGAGTGCGGCCAGCGTCGTCGACCGGCTCGGCTCCTCCGAGAGCCCGGTCCCGGTCGTCCAGAAGAGGGGCACGCGTGCCGCCTCAGCGGGATCGAGGTGCTCCGCGGTCAGCTCGAGGTCGGGTGCCTTCGGCTCGCGGTAGAAGAGCAGCGGGAAGCGGTCGGGCGGGAAGATCTCGCAGAACGCGAGCGGTGTGCGGAGCGACGGGTGTGTGCCGACACGGGACGCGTCCACGCCGAACGCCTCGAGCGCGCTTCGCACGTACGCACCGAAGCCGTCATCCCCCACCATGGTCACGACGGCCGAGCGGCGGCCCAGCCGGGCCGCAGCCACCGCCACGTTCGTCGGACTGCCGCCCAGCATCTTCCGGAACGTCTGGACCTCCTCGAGCGGCACGCCGATCTGCTCGGGATAGAGGTCGACCGACACGCGGCCGACCGTCATCACTTCGGGTGTCACTCCGAGCCGGAGACTCGCGCGTAGATCGCCGTCAGCACGATGATGATCGAGCCGTAGATCACCTGGCGCTGCCACTCATCGGCATCGAGCAGCGTCAGGAGCGACCCCAGCACGGTCAGGATCAGCACGCCCAGAATCGTGCCGCTGTAGCTTCCCCACCCTCCGAAGATCGACGTCCCGCCGATCACGACCGCGGCCACCGAAGGGAGCAGGTACGGGGTGGCCAGCCCGAGGTCGGGGTTGTTGGTGAAGCCGAGCAAGAGCAGCCCGCCCAGGGCGCTGAACAGGCCACACAGCGCGTACACCACGACGAGCGGCTGCCAGACTCGCACGCCCGCGAGCCGTGCCGCGACCGGATTGTCGCCGACCGCATACAGCATGCGACCGTAGCCCGTGTAACGCAGCCCCAGGATCAGGATTGCGGCGACGGCGGCCCACAGCAGCAAGTTGGCCGGCAGGTAGTCGAAGTAACGGTCATTTCCCAGCGTCGAGACCAGGTCCGGGACCACCTTCTCGAACGGTCGTCCGGCGTAGATCGAGAGCAGCCCGAAGGTCACGGAGGACGTCCCGAGCGTCATGATCAGCGGGTTCACGCGGAAGATGCCGACGCCGATGCCGTTGGCGAGCCCGATGCCCAGGCCGACGGCGAGCCCCGCGCCGATGCCCTGCACCGTTCCGTCGACTCCCTGCCAGGACGTCGCGAACGCGGCGGCGGTGGCCGTGTAGGCCACCGAGAGGTCGACGCCCCCCGTGAGCATGACGAGCGTCTGTCCGGCCGCGATCATGGCGAGCGGGGCGGCGACGAGAAACGTCGTCGAGAGCTGGTTCCAGGTGATGAAGGGCTCGCCGACGTCGCGCCGGTTGACGATGTCGGTGAGCACGAACAGCAGCACGAGCACACCCACCAGGACGACAACCGGGTTGTCGACAAGGAACAGTTGAGCCGACCGCAGTCGCCCCGGCCCTTTCATGGCCTCCGGCGCCGCGGTCACGAGCGCGTCTTCCTTGCGAGCAGCCCGCCGATCACGACGACGAGGATGATCAGCGCCCCCTGGTAGACGTTGGCGTAGTTCGGGTCGGTGCCGCGCACGAGCAGGATGATCTTCGACAGCGTCAGCACATACGCGGCCGCGATCACGCCGATCAACCCGCCGACGCCACCCACCAGCGAGACGCCTCCGAGCACGACAGCCGCGACGCTGTTCAGCGTGTACGTGGTCCCGGAATTCGGGTCGCCGATCCCCGACGAGGCGGTTAGCGCGAGGCCGGCCAGCCCGGCGAAGACCCCTCCCAGCATGTAGGCGCCGATCCGTGTGCGCGCGACGCCGATGCCGCTCAGGTAGGCCGCGCCCCGGTTCGAGCCGACCGCATAGATCGCCAGTCCGGGGCGCAACCAGCGGATCGGCAGCCAGAGAACGGCGAACGCCACCAGGATGACCACCGCCCCCTTCGGGATCACGTCCGATCCCACCGTGCCAAGCGCCAGGTCGGAGAACTCGATCGGCGCTCCCCCGCCGGGAATCTCCATGATCCAGAGCGCCACGCCCTGCCAGACGAACAGCATCCCGAGCGTGACGACGATGTCGGGAATGCGGGTCAGCGTGATGATCAGCCCGGTGAACGCCCCCGCAAACGCCGTGAGCACAAGGATCAGGAGCGAGAACGCGATTGCCTGGCGGAAGCTCATGTCGAACATGTGCTTCGCGGAGAGCACGTTCACCACGCCCATCAGCGAGCCGATCGACAGGTCGATGCCGCCGGAGATGACGACGACGGCCTGTGCCATGGCCGCGAAGCAAAGTGGCAGCGCGTCAATCGCAAGCGCCTGCATGTCGAACGCGAAGTCCTGCTGCGAGTTCGAGCGCCAGTAGGGAACCATGGCGAGCAGCACGAGCCAGACGGCGATCGTCCAGCCGTGCAGTCGGAGGTTGCGCCTCCACGGCGCCGCACCCCGGAACTCGATGGTGGTCGCCGGCGCGCTCAGGCCGCAGCTCCCTCGAGGTCGAGGCCGTGCATGGCCTGGAGCAGCGACGCCTCGTCAGCTGCGGCGCCTGGTAGCTCCGAGGTGACGCGGCCCCCGTAAATCGTCAGCACCCGGTCGCAGACGAGCGGGAACTCGCTGAGCTCCGAGCTGAAGAACAGGATGGCGGCTCCGTTGTCGGCAAGCTCCCGCAGCAGCGCGTACACCTGCCGTTTCGTCCCCACGTCGATGCCCCGAGTCGGGTCGTTGCAGAGCAGCACGGAAAAGCCCGAGGCGAGCCAGCGCGCAATGGTGACCTTCTGCTGGTTGCCGCCTGAGAGCCGGCGCACCTGGCGGCCCGCGCGCATGTCGATATCGAGGGCGTCGACCGCACGCCGCACGCGCCGCCCCTCGTCGCGCAGGTTGATCGGCCCCCAACGCAGCGGGCTGTTGTATCTGGGCGCGGCCACGTTCTCGCGCACCGAGCGCTGCGGCAAGAGAGCCTGTAGCCGGTCCGGCGGCACGAGCACCAGGCCCCTGCGGATCGCGTCGTACGGGTGCCGCGCGGTGAACGGCTTTTCGCGAAGACGCAGTTCGCCCCCGTCCGGCTTCCGCTGGCCCGCCAGCGTCTCGAACAGCTCGTCCTGGCCCTGCCCCTCGAGCGCGGCGATCCCAAGCACCTGGCCCGCGCTGAGCTCGAATGAGATCCCCTGCACGATGCCCACGCGGAGGTCATCGATCGCCAGCACGACTGTCGGAGCGGCTTCTTCGCTCGGTTCTGCTGCGGGCTCTGCAGCAGCAACGTCCTCTTCGGAAAGCGCGGCCGCTCGGGCCTCGGCGCGCGCCGCTTCCGGGCCGAGCATGATCTCGACGATCCGCGCCTCGCCGCCTTCCTGCGGAACCATCGTCCCCACGTCACGGCCGTCGCGCAGGATCGTGGCGCGGTCGCAGGTTGCGATCACTTCCGCGAGGCGGTGGGTGATGAAGAGCACCGAGCGGCCGCGCTCGCGGCGCTCCCGCATGACAGCGAAGACACGCTCGGCGAGGTCCGACGGCAGCGCCGCCGTGATCTCGTCCAGGATCAGGAGCTGCGGGTCCTGGGCCAGGGCACGCGCTAGGTCGAGCATGCGCAGGACTGGAAGCGGCAGGTCGCCCGCCAGCTCGCGGAAGCTCACGCCGATGTCCATGGCGGCGAGGTGCGCACGCACCGCATCGATCGGCGCGCGCGTGAGACGAAGGTTCTGAGTGACCGAGAGATCGGGCACGAGCGCCGGGTCCTGGAAAACCGGGGAGAGTCCGAGCCGCGCGGCGTGCATCGGCGACCGCGGGCGAGCCAATTGGCCGCCGAAAGAGATCGTGCCGGAGTCGGCCCGGATGACGCCGGCCAGAGCCTTGACGAACGTGCTCTTGCCGGCGCCGTTGGCACCGAGCAGAGCGTGAATCTCGCCCGGGGCGATCGAGAGGCTGGCCGAGCGGAGCGCAACCACCGGCCCGTAGCTCTTCGCGACCTCGCGCGCCTCCAGCAGCGGCGTGGTCTCCTGGCTCATGGGCTCGGAAGAGACGCGGAGGGGGCGGCAATCCGCCCCCTCCGCGAGCTGTGTGCAGGGACTACGGTCCCTTGCACGACCTGTATTGACCGAGGCTGTACGTCGTCCACGGCGCGATCTGGAGCTGGGCGCTCCCGTCTGCCGGTGACCGCGGCGAAGCGAACCTGTTGATCTTCGCCTTGTCCGCCGGCCAGGTCCACACGTCCGGCTTCAGCTTGACCCACCTGGGCACGGACTGGTCGGTGAGCGCACGAAGCGCCACGCTCACGCCCACGCCGCCGATCGACGACGGGTTGGTCACCGCCGCGCCCTGGAAGCTCGGATAGCGGCCCTTGACCTGACGGATGAAGCCGAAGTTGTCCGCCCCGACAACGGGGACGTACCGCTTGCGAGCCGTCCGGAACGCGTTCACGACCGTGTAGTCGATACCGGACGTCCACACGCCGTCAACGTCCTCGCCCGAATTGAGGATGTCGAGGATCTGCTTTCCGCCGGGCGCGAACTGCCAGCCGGTGAAGACCGACTTCGCGACCCTGATGTTCGGGAACTTCTTGAGCGCCTGCTGGAAGCCCTTGTGACGGTCCGTGTCGGCCGGGACGCCGGCGATGCCACGCATCTCGACCACGTTGCCGCGACCGCCGATCTTCCTGAACAGCCACTCGGCGCCGAGTCGGCCGTACGCAACCTGGTCGTTGGTCGCGCTGTAGGTGCCCGGCGCGTTGACGTACTGGTCGATGAAGACGACCTCGATCCCCCGTGCTCTCGCCTGGGCTGCGATCGGCTTGAGCGCGGTGGCGCTCGACGGGTTGATGATCAGCGCGTCGACGCCCGCTGAGATCAGGCTGCGGATGTCGGCGATCTGACCCGCCGTATCGGTCTGCCTGTGCGCGATCCTGAGATCGGACACCTGTCCGCTCTTCAGCGCCTGCGCCTTGATCGAGCAGATCATGCCCTCGCGCCAGCCGTTGCCGACGAGCGTGTTCGAGATGCCGAGCGTGAACTCATCGTCCTGTTGGCTCGTCGCCTGCCCGCCGGTCGCGGCTACGGCGACGGCGAGGCAACAGACGGCGACGAGAATGCCGAAACGCGTCGCGCCCCGGCGGCTTACTCTCCTACGCATCTAAAAACATCCTTCCTGTCCGCATGGGTACGGCGATGCTCCGCCGCGAATTGGAACCGATAACTGCAGAACGCCTCCTTTCTCCCGGCTGAAGCAGCCGGGGGGATCCTCCTATATCCCATCTGCACCGCGCAACACACGCGCTACCCGGCGTGCGTGCTCGCCGTACGCAGCGTCGAAGAGCTGCTGGGAGCGCTCGGAGCCGACCAGTGCCGGGCTTGTCAGCACGGGCGGCATCGCATCCCGTTCGGTGAGTAGCACCGCCGTCTGCGCCTTGATCTCGTTGGCGATCCCGACGGCGGCGATCGTCGATCCCGGGCTGACCGGTGTCTCGATCCCGTCGACGGCCACCATCGCGTCGCCGACGGGAGTGCAGAGGTCGATGACCACGTCGGCATGGTCCTGAAGCCGCGTTCCCGAGGGGTGCGAGGGCTCCCCGGCCATCGACTGGGCCACTGACGTGATGGTTACCACGGGAAGTCCCCGCGCCTTGGCTCCCTGTGCCATCTCGATGGGAACGGCGGTCATGCCGCTCACGCTGAAGACGATCATCACATCGGGCGGCGCGAGGTCGAAGTTGGCGAGTATCACCTCGGCCAGGCCTTCGACGCGCTCGATGAACATGGCCTGCCGCTGGCCGTTCGCCCCCACCACCTGGGTGTGGTAGGTCATAGACAGCTCGACGATCGGATGGAAGCCGGGAAAGGACCCGTAGCGCGGGAACATCTCCTCGACCGGGATGCGCGAGTGCCCCGTTCCGAAGAGGTGCACCAGTCCACCCGCGGCGATCGCGTCGGCACAGAGCCGGCTCGCCTGCGCAAGCGGTTCTGCCTGTGTCTCCTGGATGCGCCCGAGCAGCTCGCGCGCCGCCTCGAGGTAGCGGCCGGCGGCAGCCGTCACACCGTGCTGCCGGTTGAGTCTCGGCGCATCAACCTGTATAGACGTTTAGACAGATTCGAGACGCTAGACGGGAGCCGAACCACCGTCAAGCGGGCGCGGATCGAATTAGGAGGCAGCTGTGACAGGCCATCGCGTGACGATGCTGGGAACGGGGCTGATCGGGCTCTTCTACACCCAGACTCTGCACGGTCAGCGCAACCGTGACCGCGTGGAAGTCGTGTACTCACGCTCGCGCGAGCGGGCGGAGACCTTTGCGCGCGAGAACGGCGTCGCCCGGTGGACGACCGACCTTGAAGAGGCGGTCGCGGACCCCCAGACCGACACGGTGGTGGTCGGCCTGCCCAACGACCGCCACGAGGAGACCGTCGAGCTCAGCGCGAAGCACGGCAAGGCGGTGCTCTGCACGAAGCCGCTCGCCCGCGACGCGCAGGAGGCGAAGCGAATGCTGGACACGGTCGAACGCGCCGGAGTCTTCGCCGGCTACCTCGAGGACCTCGTCTACACGCCCAAGACCCTCAAGGCCGTCAAGGCCGTTCAGGCAGGTCAGATCGGAACTGTCACCTGGGCGCGCTCACGCGAGACGCATCCCGGCCCCCACAGCGCCTGGTTCTGGGATGCCAAGCAGGCGGGCGGCGGGGCGATCGTCGACCTCGGCTGCCATTGCATCGAGATCATCCGCAACTTCATGGGCAAGGAGAACCGCCCTGTTGCCGTCTTCTGCTGGCTGGACACGCTCGTGCACCCCATCGAGGCGGAGGACAATGCGATCGCTCTGATCAAGTTCGAGAGCGGTGCGATCGGACAGTTCGAAGTCAGCTGGACGTTCCGCGGCGGCATGGACCTGCGTGACGAGGTGGCAGGCACCGAGGGCACGATCTGGACGAACCACTTCCTGCGCACGGGCTTCGAGATGTTCTCCTCCGGCGAGGGCGGCTACGTGGCCGAGAAGGCCGAGACGGCGAGCGGCTGGCTGTTCCCGGTCGGGGACGAGGTCTCCGAGCTCGGCTACGTCGACATGTTCACCGACATGTTCGACGCGCTCGACGAGGGCCGCCAGCCGATGGAGACGTTCTACGACGGCTACGTCGTCAACGCCGTGATGGACGCTTGCTATCGCTCCGCGCGCTCGGGGGCCTGGGAGCCGGTGGAGCTCTTAGATTGGCGCGGCGCCGGAGTCGCGCCGATCACGCGTGGGCGGCGCGAGTACGACGGTCGGACGATCATCAAGGAGGAGCGCATGCCGGACGGCCGGCTGAAGATGATCCTCAAGGACGAGCAGACCGGCGAGTTCGCCGACGTGGTGGCAGGGTCTGTCCCCGCAGGGGACTGACCCTTCCGAGTCCCCTAGCGAACCGCCTCGACTAGCCGCCGCGCCTCTGCTTCCACGTCTTCTGCCGCCGTCAAAGCGGACCCCACCCCGACCGCCGCCGCGCCCGCGTCGAGGAAAGCACGAGCGTTCGAGACGTCGACTCCGCCCGTGACGAGCAGCAGCAAGCCGGCGAGCGGCGCAAGTACTTCGCGCACGTAGTCGGGACCTCCGAGCCTTCCGGGAAACAACTTCACGAGCGGCCCACCGAACGCGGCTGCAGCAGCGAGCTCCGACGGCGTCAGCGCGCCGGGGACCGCCGCGATCCCAAGTTGCCGGCAGCGCTCCACGACAGCGGGGTCGAGCACCGGCGAGACGCATGCTTCCGCACCCACCCGCGCAGCAGCCTCAGCCTGCTCGGGCGTCCTGACCGTGCCGGCCAGCACAGTCAGCTCCTTGCGCCGCGCAAGCCGATCAAGAGCGGCGAGCGCATGCTCCGAATCGAGCGTGACCTCGACCACACGAATGCCGCCGGCGACGACCGCGTCCACGACGGCGTCGAGATCGGGCACGCGGCGCAGGACGGCAACGAGCCGCTCGCTCCGGATCCGCTCGACGACCGTCCCGCCGCTCATCGGTGCAAGCATGCACCCCGAGACGTGAGCGTCGCGGTCGTCACCGGCTCGTCGGGTGGAATCGGCTCCGCCGCCGTGCGCGCCTTCGAAGCGGCCGGCTTCACCGTGCACGGGCTGCAGGCCGAGGACGAGCCCGCCACCGTCTTCGGTGCTCTCGAGCGGCTCGACGCCCTTTTCTGCGCGCACGGGATCAGCGGCCGGAGCCTCGGCGACGGTCCCGTCGAGACCTGCACAGAGGAGGGGTGGGATGCGGTCTTCGACGCAAATCTGCGGAGCGTGTTCCTCTACTGCAAGCGGGCGCTGCCGCTGCTGCGGGCGGCGGGCGGCGGCGCGATCGTCACGCTCTCGTCATCGCTCGGCCTCGTCGGCGGAGACGACGACTTCGCGACGCACGCGTACGCCGCCTCGAAGGCCGGCGTGATCGGACTGACCCGCGCGATGGCCGTCACCTACGCGAGGGACGGGATCCGCTGCAACGTGATCTGCCCCGGGCTCATCGAGACGCCGATGAGCCGCCGCGTCCAGGACGATCCGCGTCTCCGCGCACGCCTGCCTGAGCTGCAGCCCCTGACCGGCACGCTCGGACGTCCCGAGGACGTCGCGGATGCGGCGGTGTACCTGGCGACTGCGCCGTTCGTGACGGGTGCGGTTCTGACCGTCGACGGGGGTTGGACAGCACGATGAGCAGGAACAGTCCCTGGCACCATGTGACCGTGCGGAACTTCAGCTTCATCGGTGTGGTCGTCGCTCTTCTGGCGCCCATCTTCGGACCCGACCGCTCGCAGCCGCCGGCGAAGACCTTCACGGTGACGAAGGCACAGACTGCGTTCAAGGCACAGACGGGGCTGGAGCTCGTCCACTTCCGCGCCGCGTCCACACCCGAGGTCACGTCGCTGCGAACGAAGCCGGCTCGGACGACGCGCTTCGGCGACTTCCAGCTGTTCGTCCTTCACCCCAGCAGTGTCAAGCGGATGAAACGCGTCTTCACGAACGGCGTGGCGCCCAACCCGCAGGGCATTCACTGGGTGCCCGACCGCGCCGGGGGATGGATCGCCGTCACCGTGTTCGAACGGAACCTCGTGCTCGCATGGTTCCCGCACCAGGGGAGCCAGGAGCTCGACGACCGCTGGTACCGGCTCCAGGGTGCGGTGGCGGAGCTTGCCCCACGGGCGAAGCGCAAGTTGGTGGCGTAGTACCGGTCGACCACGTGAAGCTGCCGGTCGCGGACCTGGACGCGAGCCGGGCGTTCTACACCGCGGCGCTGGCTCCCTTCGGGTACCGGCTCGTGTACGACAAGGAACCCGCACTCGGCTGCGGCGTGGGCGACGGTGGAGACGACGACGAGCCGTTCGCCCTCCTGCGCGCCCATTCTCACGTGATTGAACCGCACGAACGGACCAAGCCCGGGAGCGCTGTAACAGCTCCGCTGCTGGGCTCGAACGACTCAGATTGCGAATAGCCCATTCCAGTGTGCCCTGCTCGACGAGGTCGGCGTCCCCCCGCACACAGCGCATCACGGACGACGTACGGCTCCGCGGTGCTCCGCATTCCCTGGCGGTTGGTGGCCGCTACGTGTGGGTGGGCCAGCCGC
>DAITAO010000019.1:0-46312 GCA_036824245.1 Gaiellaceae bacterium
GGCTCCACGCCGGTCGTGTCGCAATCCATCATGAAGCTGATCGTGTTGTGGCTGACGAAGCCGTTGGCCACGTAGGTGACGTTGTCCGGCACAGAGATGTCGTACGTTGGCTGGTCGTCGAGCGTCTCGACGCTCGCAACCGAGTCGTAGTAGAAGCCGAGCAGGTGCCCGA
Source organism: Gaiellaceae bacterium (assembly GCA_036824245.1). Classification (GTDB taxonomy): domain Bacteria; phylum Actinomycetota; class Thermoleophilia; order Gaiellales; family Gaiellaceae; genus JACVRM01. The sequence goes on from DAITAO010000019.1 coordinate 173, forward strand.
GCTGCGGATCCTCTGTGCGCTCGAGCAGCGCCGTCGCTGATCGCCGGGAAACGTCGCCGCGGCGGCCGAGTGCCATGAGCATTGTCCGGCGGAGCGAGTCGTTCTCCGGGGCCAGCTCATCGACCATCGCACGACTGACTGGGATGTGGTCGGCGCGCGACGCCTGCCGGTGGTCACCGGTCCAGAGCGACGCCGTCTTGCGAACCGAGATGAAGTCGATTTCCTCGAGGTACCGCTCGGACGACGCCACGTTGAGGAGCCGCAACACGAACCGGTCGTTGGCGCCCCAGTTGGTGTTGGGCAAGTCGACCTTGCGCGTCGTCACGAAGCCGAGCGCAAGCATGAGCGTTTGGATATCGCGACTGAACGTCTCGCTCGTCGTGCTCCACGATACGTAGCCCTGGGCGGTCGTGCCGTCGGCCTCATAGAGGCCTCGGACGAAGGCGGCGTAGACGTCGCGATCGTTCGTGTGGAGAACCGCATCGGGTACATGTGGCACCCAACCCTTGCCGCGATGCTCCGCTGCCGGAGGCAGCTTCGCGAAGCCACACGCCTCCCACCAAAGAGTGAGCGGCACGGAGTTGAGAGCGACCTCGGTGTATCCATGCTTCTCCGTAATCGCTGCGTCGATCCCGAAGAGCGCAGCGCTCAGGTCGGCCAAGTGCTCGACGACGTCCTGATCCTCCTTGGCCACGCAGAAACGCAACCCCTTCGCGTGCAACGAACCGTCTCCCATGAAGTAGCCGGCGAGCTCCGCGAGCTCGGGCGTCATGCGGCGCGGAACGCGCGTGAAGTGGTCAGAAGTCCAGTACAACTCACCAAGCGGAGGGAGCTCGACCTCCTGCGACTCGCCGACCATGCCGTTCAGCATCAGCGGCACGCGGTCACCCTCCTCGATCTCTCCGAACCGCTTCCAGACCCAGCTGCCCTCTGCATCCACAACCTTGATCCGGTGAGTTGGCGTGCCCTGGATCCGGTAGCCGCGCCCCGTCTCGATCGAGACGACCTGCTCGAAGCCGTTGACGTAGAACTGCGTCGCCTCGCGCGGACCCTCATCGGTTGCCACCTCGACATCGAGGTCCTGCCACTGCTCGCCAACGGGATCTCCCAGGCTTCGCAGCCGCACGAGTCCGCGGCTCGTGGAGACGAGGCTGTCGCCCACGAGGCAGCCGGTCGGCGCGAGCACCGTGGCCTGCGCGTTGCGGTAGCCGTGCACCTCGCCCAGGTTCAGGACGTCGTCCCAGGCCCGTCGGGCCGCGCCGAGAAGGTCGGACGGCACGGAGTGCGAGTCCTCGATGTTTCCGACGGCCGCTCGATGCATGGACATCACGCCGAGCATTGCTGCAGCGTTCTTCTGGTAGCCGGCGAACGGACCCATTCGCGCGGCGATCTCTGCCGACTTGCGATAGGCCCTGCCGGTCATCAGCGACGTGATCGCGGCTGCGTAGGCCCGCCCCTCGTCGGAGTCGTACGGGAATCCGCGAGCCATCAGGAGGGCGCCGAGGTTCGCGTAGCCGAGTCCGAGCTGCCGGTAGGCCTTCGCGTTTCGGTCGATCTCGGGAGTTGGGTAGAACGAATAGCCGACGAGGATCTCTTGGGCGAGGAAGACGACGTCAGCTGCGTGCTCGAACGCCTCGACATCGAACTCGCCGTCTTCGCGCCGGAACTTCATGAGGTTCAAGGATGCGAGGTTGCACGCACTGTCATCTATGGACAGGTACTCGGAACACGGGTTAGACGCATTGATCCGGCTCGTGTTCGGCAGTGTGTGCCAGGCATTGATCGTAGTGTCGTATTGGACGCCAGGGTCAGCGCATTCCCATGCTGCTGCTGAGATCTGCTGAAGCAGGTCCCGTGCCTCCTTCGTCTCGAGCACGGTTCCGTCTGAGCGCGCGGTGAGGTTCCACTCCTTGCCAGCGGCAGCTGCTTCCATGAACGCATCCGTGACGCGCACCGAGTTGTTTGCGTTCTGGTACTGAATCGAAGCCCAGTCGGACGAGTCGAGAGACATGTCGTATCCGTGTTGCTCGAGGACTCGGGCTTTGCGTTCCTCAAGCGCCTTGCACCAGATGAACTCCTCGACGTCGGGGTGATCGACGTCGAGCACAACCATCTTGGCGGCGCGCCGCGTCTTACCGCCTGACTTGATCGTGCCCGCCGAAGCGTCAGCCCCGCGCATGAAGCTGACCGGCCCACTCGCGTAACCGCCCTTCGAAAGTTGCTCCTTCGAGGAGCGAAGCCTCGAGAGGTTGACGCCAGAGCCGGATCCGCCTCGGAAGATGATCCCTTCGCGGCGGATCCAGTCGAGGATCGATTCCATGTTGTCCTCGATGGAGAGGATGAAGCACGCGCTACAAGCTGGTTTGTCCTCGAACCCAACGTTGAACCACACGGGTGAGTTGAAGGCGGCCATCTGGTTGACGAGGATCGCCTTGAGCTCGGCCTCGAAGTTCTCCGCCTCCTCCTCGGACGCGAAGTAGCCGCCGTCGCGCCCCCACGACCCGATCGTCGTGACGACCCGGCCGATCATCTGCTTCACCGACCGCTCGCGGTCGGGTGAGCTCATGCGCCCGCGGAAGTACTTCTGCGCGACGATGTTCGTGGCCGTCTGCGACCAGAACTTCGGGAACTCGACGTCCTTCTGCTCGAAAACCGGCTTGTCCTTGCCCGGGATGAAGGCGTCGCGCGTCTCCCATTCGACCTCCTCGAACGGGTCGCGTCCGGGGATCGTGAAGTAACGGCGCACGCCGAGCGTGGCCTTCTCATCGGCAACAGTGTTCTCGATTGTCTCGAGGGTCGCTTCTGCTCGAGCTTCGTCTACGGACGCCACGGCCTACCTCCCGATCTGATTGTGCCTGTGCCGCACCGCGCGTCGTCGAAGGCGCTGACCGGGCGGGGAAGGGCCACGATAGGGACCGTGGCGGACGGCAGGGGAGCTGTGTCGGAGGCCCTAGAGGCGGGGCTCGCCGCGCTCGTCGTCGGAGCGTGCACCAGGCGTGGCTTGCCGCTCCTTGAGGTGGCGCGAAAGGAGACCCGCGCCGCCGGCCGCCATGAGCAGCAGCGCCACGCCTGAGAGGAGCAGCAAGGGGAGTGGGACGTCGTCCACCGCTCTGTTCCCGGCGTTCAATACCTCCGGAACGACGCCCTGGCCGCCGCCGTTGTCGCCGTCATCGGCGGGGCTCGGTGCCGCGGTCTCGTCGGTTCCCGTCTCGTTCCCAAGCTCGGCTGACTCGGGACTTCGCTGGGCTCCTCGGCGGAGGCGCTCGTTGCGAGCGGCTTCAATCGCATCGACAGCGTCCGAGTAGATCTCGACGTCCGCCGGCAGGTTCTTGATCGCGTCGTCGTAGCAACTAGGCGCGTACGTCGTCTTGATCTTGCCGTCGGTCCAGTCTTCCAGCACCTGCTTCCAGCACGGCTTGGCCGCGCTCGCCGGTGCGGACACCAGGAGTACAAAAAAGGCCGCGAGGCCGATGAAGAGAACGCGCGACATGGCTGTCGCCGGACGGGGCACGTGGGGAGTCTTGCTGTCCAGAGTGAGCGGGGGGTGTTGTACGTGTAAGTGCTTTGTTAAGACGAGTCCGCCGCAGATTTGATGGTACCGTCGCGGCACGATGCGGGCCGCTTCGGGACGGGCGCTCGAAGCCTGGCTCGCTCCGTCCCTGGCGGCGCTGTTGCTGGCTCTTACCCTGCTCAGCGGGGGCACAAACGAGTCAAGGCTCTCGTGGATCGGCGTCGTGGCGTTGTTCGGGGCCTCTCTTGCGGCTGCCGCGGCCCTCGCCGGACACCTGCCCGTTCCCGTCTTTACGCGAGCCTCGACGCTGTTCTTGTTCGGCCTGGCGGCGTTCTGCGCCTGGAACGGCCTCTCGATCGTCTGGTCGGTCGAGCCCGACCGCTCCTGGGATTACTTCAACCGCTCGCTCGTCTACTTCGCATTGGCGAGCGTCGGCGTGCTCGCCGGCGCTGCCGGCAGGCACGCCGCTCGCGTCGTCGCTGCAGCTTTCGCCGCCGTCCTCGCTGCGGCGCTCCTCTGGGCCCTGGCCTGCGACGTCCTGCCGGCGCTCGACCCGCGGGGCGACGTGATCGGGCGCCTGCGCGGCACGCTCGACTATTGGAATGCGTTCGCGCTCGTTACCGCCTGGGCGTTACCGGTCGCCGTGTGGATCGGATCTGCGCGTCACGTGCATGCGCGGCTGGCCGGCGGGCTGCTCGCGTACGCAGCGACTGTGGCTCTCCTGCTCACGTTCTCGCGCGGCGGCCTCCTGGTGGCGTGTGGCGCGCTCGCGCTCTGGTTCTGGCTAGCGCCCGACCGGCACGCGAGCGCTGCCACGCTGCTGGCCGGGGCGTTGCCCGGGATCGCGGTCGCGCTGGTCGGCTTCGCACTGCCCGGCGTGTCCAGCGATGCCCAGCCCCGCGACGTCCGTTGGGAGCACGGGCTGGTGTTCGGCGTCGCGCTCGGCGTCGGAGCCGCGCTCGTCGTCTTGCTCGCGAGGCGGGATCTCGCAGCTCTTTCCGCTCGGCTGCCGCGCCGCGCTCTGGCCGCCGTCATCGCTGCGCTGCTGCTCGCCGCCGCGGGTGCACTGGGGACAGCCGCGCTCCTCGACTCCGGTCCGCTGACGATCCACGCAGGGCCGGGACGGTTTCTCAAACTCGGCTCGAGCGACCGCCTGGAGTGGTGGAGCGAATCGGTGGACATCTTCCGCGAGCGGCCGCTGGCGGGCTCCGGCGCAGGCACGTTCGACGTCGCCCGCCGGCCCTTCCGCGAGGACGAGTCGGTGGCCGTCGAGCCTCACAACATGCCGCTTCAGGTCCTGGCAGAGCTCGGGCTTGTGGGCTTCCTGCTCTTCGCGCTCGTCGTCGCAGGCGGAATCGCCGGGGCGATGCGGCAGCGCGACCCGGCGGCGCGAGTGCTCGCCGTGGTGTGCGCCGCCTACCTCGTGCACTCACTGCTCGAGCTCGACTGGGACTATCTGGCTCTCACAGGCCCGGCTGTGCTCCTCTCCGGCGTTCTGGTCGCCGCCGGGCAGCCCGCGCGGCGCCTGCGGCCGGGCCTGCTGCTCTCCGCGGCTGCTGTCGTGCTTGGCGTCGCCGGAGCGCTGTCGCTGATCACGCCGCGCGTCGCCGAGAGCCGGCTCGACGATGCGCGTGCGCTGATCAGCTCGTCGCCGGCCGAGGCGGCCGAGGCCGCCCAGGACGCGCACGAGCTGAACCCGTTCTCCGAGGACGCGCTCCGCGAGTGGGCGCTGGCCGAGGAGCTGGCCGGAAACACGGAGCGGGCACGCGGGCTCTACGTGGACGCGACCGAGCTGCAGCCCGAGAACCCCGACACGTGGCGGGCTCTCGGGACGTTCGAGCTCGACACGCTCGAGGACCCGGCGGCCGCGCGCCGCTCTCTCACGCGCGCGCGCGAACTCGATCCGCAGAACCCGGATATCGTGGCGCTCCTTCAGCGGGCCGGCGCGGGATGAGCGCAGACCGCGAGCACCTGCGCACGATCTTTGAACAGGTAGCCGTGCTGTACGACCGTGCGCGGCCCACCTATCCGGCGGAGCTCTTCGACGACCTCGCCGAGCTGGCCGGATTGTCCCAGGGCTCGCGTGTGCTCGAGATCGGCCCGGGAACGGGAAAGGCGACCATGCCCTTAGCGGAGCGCGGGCTCGACATCGTCGGTGTCGAGCTCGGCGCGCAGCCGGCCGCCGTAGCGCGCCGGAATCTCGCCGCCTACCCGAACGTCGAGGTGGTCAACGCCGCCTTCGAGGAGTGGCAGCCCACCGGCACCTTCGACGCGGTGCTCGCGTTCACGGCCTTCCACTGGATCGATCCCGATCTCCGCTACGAGAAGTCGGCGCAGGTACTCCGCGAAGGCGGCGCGCTGGCCGTCGTGTCCACACAACACGTGCTCCTGGAGGACGGCGATCGCTTCTTCGCCGAAGTGCAGGACGACTACGACGCGGTCGATCCCGACCCTCACAACCGGCCGCCGCCTCCTCCCGACGAGTCTCCCGATCTACTGGACGAGATACGCGCAAGCGGCCGCTACCGCGACGCCGAAGCACGCCGCTACCTCTGGGACGTGACCTACGACGCCGACGCGTACATCTCGGTGCTCGACACGTACTCCGGACACCGCGCGCTCGACGACGCGACGCGCCTGCACCTGTTCGATCTCATCCGCCGGCGCATCGAGGCGCGCCCAGGCGGCACGGTCAGGAAGACCTACCTGGCCATCCTCAACGTGGCCCGAAAGAGCTAGTTCCCGACGATGACGGCGAGGTGCGCGCCCTGGAGCGTGCCCTTGCCCATGCCGTCTAGCGGGTAGGTGAGCCGAACGCCGAGATCGCCGGCCAGCCGCCGTGCCTCGGGACGGTGTCCGCGCCGGTACAGGACGACGGTGCGGCCGTAGTCGGAGCTGTCGGCGTTGCCGACCGCCGCGATCGGGTACCGAAAGTCCTTGACCTGCTCGGCCGTTGCTGCCGCTGCGCCCGCCTGGCCGTTGCCGTTCAGCACCAGCACCCGGGTCTTCGCGCGCGGCAGCAGCTTGGGAGCCGCCGGCTTGGCCTCCTGCGCGTTCGCCGACGCGCCCGCCTCGTCGCCCGACGTGAAGAGCGCGACCGCGAGAATGACGACGACGACCAGCTCAACGGCGGCCAGCGCGCTGGCCAGGAGCGTTGCGGCGCGCCACGGCCGGACGACGGCTTCGAGCGGTGAGACGGTGTGCTCCATCGCGGAGCCTCCGTTCGCCCCGGAGCGGTCGCCTCCTCCCCGGATCGGCCCGGTGCCGAGTCTACGACTGAGGTGTTCCGGAGACCGAGGTCCACGTCTCGCGCAGGCCCGAGTCCAGGTCGTGCGCAGGCCGCCAACCCAGCTCGCGCTCGGCCTTGCCGGCGTCGAGCACGCTGTGCAGCAGGTCGCCGGGCCGCGCCGGGCGGTAGGTCGCCTCCGCGTCCACGCCCGCAGCAGCCCGGCAGGCTTCGAAGAGCGCGTTCACGGACGTCTCGACGCCGGTGCCCACGTTGAGCACCCCGCCAGCGTGTCCGACCGCCGCCAGGAGAGCGGTCACGACGTCGCCGACGTAGACGAAGTCACGGGTCTGCTCGCCGTCTCCGAAGATCGCGACCGGCTGCCCGGCCGCCAGGCGCTCCATGAAGATGGCGACGACGCCGCCCTCCAGCTTGGGCAGCTGGCGCGGCCCGTAGACGTTGGCGAGGCGCAGAGCGACGTGCGCGGCGCCGTGCAGCCGGTTCCAGGAGGCCAGGTACTCCTCGCCGGCCAACTTTGACGTCCCGTAGGGCGACAGTGGCTCGCGCGGGTCATCTTCGCGGGCCGGGCGCTCGCACTCGCCGTACATGGCCCCGCCCGTGGAGGTGAAGACGACCTGTGTGCCGTGCCTGCGCGCCGCCTCGAGCACCCGCAGCGTGCCCAGCACGTTCACCTCGGCGTCGTAGTCAGGCCGTTCCACCGAGGTGCCGACGTCCGCCTGCGCGGCCAGGTGGAAGCAGACATCGGGGCGCACCTCGTCGAAGAGCTCGGACAGGTCTTCCCGGATGTCGCGACGGACGAGCCGCGCCTGGTCGGCGATGTTCTCCTCCCTGCCGGTGGAGAGGCTGTCGACGACCACGACCTGATCGTCGCGCGCCAGCAGCGCGTCGACCACGTGCGAGCCGATAAAGCCGGCGCCGCCGGTCACTATGGCCTGCATCAGCTCGCCTTCGCGCGCAGCCAGACCTGCGTCCAGAAGGGCGCCAGCGTGCGCAGCACGACAGGCCCGCCGAAGTGGCGGGCGATGTCGAGCGGCCGGTTGCCGAAGATGAGGCGGCGGGCACGGTGGAAGCGCTCGAGGTCGGAGAAGCTGGCTTCCCGAATCAGCTGCTTGAGGCGTCGCGACGTGTAGCCCGCCTCGGTGACTCCGTGGGCGCGGGCGGCGTCGCGGCCGCCGAAGCGGTGCATCCAGTTCGGCTCGGAGAGGAGCAGCTGCCCGCCCTCGCGCAGTGAGCGGCGGGCGGTTCGCAGCACGAGCGCGGGGTGCGGACTGTGGTGGAGCGCGTCGTAGACGAGGCACGAGTCGAAGCGCTGCCCCGGGTCGAGCTCCTCCATGTCGGCGACCTCGTAGCGGAGCTCGAGGCCTTCGCGCGCCGCTTCCTCGCGGGCGATCTCGATCATCGTGGGCGAGATGTCGTAGCCGACCGCCCGCACGCCCTGTCTCGCGAAGAACCGACTCAGCCAGCCGGAGCCGCAGCCGAGCTCGCACAGCGTCATGCCCGGTCGCAGCCCGAGCAGCGCGATGATGAGCGCCGCGTCGATGAGCAGCCGGCTCGTCTCAGCGGGGTCGTGGCGGAAAGGCTTCGTGTGCAGCCACTCTCGGCCGGCCTCGCCGATCGCCTCCGGGTACGCGCGCTCCGCGTCCTTCGTATCCACGCGGGCGAGGTTAGTGGCTAACGGCGTCAGGCGTAAGCTTGCGTCCCGTGTTCATCACCTTCGAGGGGGTCGACGGCTCTGGCAAGACGACGCAGGCGGAGCTGCTCGCCGAGCATCTGCGTGGGGCAGGGCGCGACGTCGTGGAGACCCGGGAGCCGGGCGGAACGCCGCTCGGCGAGGAGGTACGAGCGCTGCTGCTGGACGGCCGAGGCATGTCGGCGTGGGCCGAGGCGGCGCTCTTCGCGGCCGCCCGCGCAGAGCTCGTGGCGCGTGTGGTGGCGCCCGCGCTCGAGCGCGGAGCGTGGGTCGTCTGCGACCGCTACCTCGACTCGTCGCTCGCCTACCAGGGGATCGCTCGCGGGCTGGGCGTGGACGAGGTGCTCGAGCTCAATCTGCGCGCGACAGGCGGCCTGCTGCCCGACCGGACGTTCGTGCTGATGCTCGACGCCGCGGAATCGGCGCGGCGCGTGGGCGTCGAGCGCGACCGGCTCGAGCGGGAGGGCGGAGGCTTTCGCGCACGGGTCGCCGACGCCTACCGCGAGCTGGCCGGGCGTTTCCCCGAACGGATCGTGGCCGTCGACGGCACGCGTCCTGTCGACGAGGTGGCGCGCGCCGTCCGAGAAGAGCTGGGCATCCGTGTCTGAGGCTGTGAAGACGTTCGGCGCCATTCCCGAGCAAGCGGAGGCCAAGCGGCTGCTGGGCGCGGCGCTCGCCGAGGGGCCGGCCCACGCCTACCTCTTTCACGGGCCACCGGGAGTCGGCAAGCGCAACCTTGCGATCGCCTTCGCGGCCGAGCTGCTCGGCGGCGACCCTGGGCGGGCGCTGCGGCGGGCGCACCCGGACCTCTACGTGCTGGAGGCGCTGGGCGACCAGATCCGCATCGACCCGATCCGCGAGCTGCGCCGCGACCTGCACATGCGGCCGTTCGAGGCCGATCGACGCGTGTACCTGATCTTCTCGGCGCACCTGCTGAACGAAGACGCCGCCGACGCTCTGCTCAAGGATCTCGAGGAGCCGCCTCCGTATGCGACGATCGTGCTCATCGCCGACGAGCTCGGGCCGCTGCCCGAGACGATCCGCTCGCGCTGTCAGCTGGTGCCGTTCGGGCGGCTTTCCGAGCGGACGGTGCGCGAGGAGGTGAAACGGCGGTCGCCGGCGCTGGCTGACGACGAGGTGCGAGCGCTTGCGCGGCTTGCCTCGGGGCGGTTCGACCGCGTCGAGCGGCTGCTCGATCCGGCCGCCGCTACGCGGCGAACTGCGCTGCTCGACGTGGCCCGCGACGTCTACCGGGAGCCCGAGTTCGACCCGGCCGCCGCAGCGGGCGTCGTGCTCGAGGGCGCCCGAGAACGGGGTGCCGAGGCGAAGGCCGAGCTCGAGGCGGCCCTCGAGAACGTCGACCTCCCCACGCGGGAGGCCGAGCAGCGCGTCCGGCGTGCGCAGCGCGGCGGCGAGCGTGAGCAGCAGCTGCTGGCGCTCGAGGAGCTCGCCGCCTGGTACCGCGACCTCGTGGTCGTCGGGCACGGCGCGCCGGCTGCAGCCGTGCACGCCGACCGGCTCTCCGAGCTCCAGGAGGATGCGACGCAGGAGCGGCTCGCGGGCGCGGAGGTGGCCGCGGAGCGTGTACGCGACCTTTGGCGTCTGCTCGAGGAGTTCAACCTCCAGCCGGGCCTGGCTCTGGAGGCGCTGTTCGTGGAGCTGCGCCGGGCACTCGGCGCCGGCGTCGCTGCCGGCGCCTAGGTCAATACGCCTCAAAGCCGACCTTGTAACAGTCTGTTGCAAGCAGGTTCCTAACAGAACGTTCGCGTAAAGCTGATGGTTCGCTGACTGCCGCTTCACGGGCGCAGGGGACAGTTCGTCAGTGAGGAACGACTCGAAAGGAGCTCCCGATATGAAGCTGAAGCTGATTGCGCTTGCGCTCGTGGCCGTGTTCGGGTTGGCGCTCGCCTCGGTGGCGGCAGCCGACCGCATCAAGGGCACGCCCGGAAACGACACGCTGAACGGCACCGAGCGCCACGACCTGATCGCCGGCCTGGCCGGTGACGACACGATCAACGGCCTGGGCCGAAGTGACCTGCTCTTCGGCGGCCCCGGCAACGACACCATCTATGGCGGCACCGGCATCGACATCGTCTTCGGCGGCCAGGGGAACGACACCCTGTTCGGCGAGGATGGTCTCGACATCGTGCGTGGCCGGCACGGCGACGACTCCGTGGACGGCGGCAACGGCCGCGACATCCTGTTCGGCGGCTGGGGTACCGACACGCTGCAGGGCGGCCACGGAAACGACCGCCTGCACGCGGTGGCTCAGGACGGACTGCTCGACACGCTCGACTGCGGCGACGGTCGCCGCGATGTGGCGGTCGTCCGCGAGGGCGAGCCGGTCGCAATCTCGAACTGCGAGAAGATCCACACCGTGCCCGCCAACGCGGCCGCCAAGGGCGAGCCCGGCGAGCCGGCTAACGGCAAGTAAGACGCCAAACTCTCTCCCGAGACGATGAGGCCCGCCCCCGGCGGGCCTCATTTTCGCGACGGGGCCAGCCGTCTTTCATCCGCACTTCGTACGGACGTTAACGATCCGCTTCGCCGCCTCCTCCGTAGGTAAGAGGACGTGTCGCCACGCCCGGTCCCGGGTATCGGGATCGGACCCCGAGACGAAAGGAGGCCCGATGCGCGCACTCCGCATGCTCGCATTGCTCGCGGCGCTGATCGTCATCACTTCCGTTCCGGCAGCCGCGCGACCGCTCCCGGACGTGATTCCGCTGCCGACCGGCATCCAGCCCGAGGGCATTGCGATCGGAAAGAGCCCGTCGGACTTCTGGAACTTCTACGTCGGCTCGATCCCCACCGGCGCCGTCTACCGCGGTGACCTGCGCCGGGCGGAGCCGCCGACGGTGCTCGTCCCAGCGAGCCCCGGCCGCGCGGCCATCGGTATCAAGGTAGACGCCCGGCAGCGGCTGTTCGTCGCGGGCGGGCCGACCGGCGACGGCTACGTGTACGACGCGAGGACCGGCGAGACGCTCCAGGTGTACGAGCTCGCGCCGGAGAACGAGCCGACCTTCGTGAACGACGTGATCGTGACGCCGCAGGCGATCTGGTTCACGGAGTCGCGCCGAGGGGTTCTCTACCGCGTGCCATTCGGCCCGAAAGGAGCGCTCGGCACGCAGGCCGACGTCGAGGAGGTGCCGCTCGGCGGAGACTTCGTTCTGCAGCCTGGCTTCAATGCAAACGGCATCTCTGCGGCTCACGGCGGCCGCACGCTCGTGATCGTCAGCGCCGGGCAGCTCTACACCGTCGACGCACGCGACGGCTCGGCCGATCGCATGGAACTGACCGGGGGGACGGCTGCCAACGGCGACGGCCTCCTGCTCGACGGCAACCGGCTCTACGTGGTGCAGAACTTTCTGAACCGGATCGCCGTGATCGAAGTCGACGACGCGCTCTCCGCGGGCACCGTCATCGGCCACCTCACGCACCCCGCGTTCGACGTGCCGACCACGATTGCGAAGTTCGGCGTGTTCCTCTACGCGCCCAACGCCCGCTTCGGAATTCCGAACCCCCAGACGGCGTCGTTCAGCGTCGTACGGGTAGATACCCGCTTCGTGCAGTAGCCGGCTTCACCGGATGCGTCCCGCCCGCGCTCGGGGGCGCGGGCGGGACGCGTCTATCCCGCGTGTGAGACCGCCTCCGCAGGCTCAGCGAAGAGACGCAGCAGCCGACCTAGTGTTTACTCCTGACAAACGGATCGAAACGTCCCACGTGCCCGGTGGTCGTGGAACGGCGGCCAAGAAGACCTCGAAATAGGGGCTGTTTGGCAGTCATGACTGCTAACGGTTAACGGTTCGCGCCTGTTCAGCCTGCTATAAACTCGGCCGCCAACGCACCGGGGGTTTCGACGGCTAGCAGAGCGAGCATCAAGACCCGGGTCGAGGGCGAGGACGCGATCGGCAGGATCGGTCCGATCATCCGTCGCTTGCGGCAGGAGCAAGGCCTCTCGCTCCGCGACCTGAGCAGCCGCACCGGCCTCTCGAGCGGGTTCCTCTCACTCGCCGAGCGTGGCCAGTCGTCGCTCGCGCTCACGTCTCTGCACACGGTCGCGGAGGCGCTCGGCGCCGAGATGACCGAGTTCTTTCCGTCGGTCGAGAGCGCCGAGGAGGAGCATCCGCTGCCGCACGTGTCGCGAGCGGGCGAGCGTCCCGACCTTGCGATCGCTGCGGCACAGCGAACGTACAAACTCCTGTCGGGACGTACGCCGGGACGCGTCCTCGAGCCTCTGCTGGTGACGGTCTCCCCGAGCGAGACGATCGAGGAGCCCTACGCACACGCGGGCGAGGAATTCGCGTTCGTGCTCTCCGGGGAAGTGCGCTTCATCGTCGCCGGCACGGAGTATCGGCTCGGGCCGGGCGACAGCATCCACTTCCCGTCGACGATCCCGCACGCCATCCACAACGACACGGAGGAGCCGGTCGAGGCGGTGTGGGTCCTGACTCCGAGATTGCTCTGATGTCCACACGAGCGGCTGTCGACATCGGCGGGACGTTCACCGACCTCGTCTATCTCGACGAGGACACGAGCGCTGTCGGGCTCGGCAAGACGTCCACGACTCCGGCGGGCTTCGAAGAAGGCGTGATGACGGCGTTCAGCGAGTCCGATGTCGGGCAGGTCGCATTCCTCGCCCACGGGACGACGGTGGTGATCAACGCACTCACCGAGCACAAGGGGGCGCGCACCGCACTCATTACGACCCGCGGCTTTCGCGACGTGCTCGAGATCACGCGCGCGAACCGGCCCGACCTCTACAACCTCCTCTACGCGAAGCCGAAGCCGTTCGTGCCCCGCCGCCTTCGGCTCGAGGCGACCGAGCGGGTGACCTACAAGGGCGAGGTGGTGACCCCGCTCGACGAGGACGATGTTCGCGCGGCGGTGGCGCAGGCGCGGCGCCAGGGCGCCGAGGCGATCGCCATCTGCTTCCTGCATTCGTACGCGAACCCGAAGCACGAGCAGCGCGCGGCCGAGATCGTCCGGGAGGAGTGGGCCGACGCCGCCGTGACCGCCTCGCACGAGCTCGTGAACGAGTGGCGAGAGTACGACCGGACGAGCACGACGGTCCTGGACGCCTACGTCAAGCCGACCACGGCGCGCTACCTCGGTGCGCTCGCGGACAGGCTCGAGGATGTCGGCGTCGGGCGGGAGGCTCAGTATGCGATGCAGTCCAACGGCGGCGTCTCGAGGTTCGAGCTTGCGAGTCGCACTCCCCTCAACCTCGTCGAGTCGGGGCCTGTCGGAGGAGTGATCGGCGCCGCCGCGATCGGCGGGCTGCTCGGCGAGGCCAACCTCATCACGCTCGACATCGGCGGCACAACCGCCAAGTCGTCGCTCGTCGAGCGCGGATCCGTGCGCGTCACCAGCGAGTACTTCGTGGAGCGGACGCCGGTCTTCGCCGGCTACCCGATCCGACTGCCAGTCGTCGATATCGTCGAGATCGGGGCCGGCGGTGGCTCGATCGCCTGGCTCGATCCCGCCGGCGCGCTACGGGTCGGCCCGCAGAGCGCGGGTGCGGAACCCGGGCCCGCGTGCTACGGCCATGGTGGTACCGATCCGACCGTGACCGACGCGAACCTCGTCGCCGGCCGGATCAACCCGGAATACTTCCTCGGCGGCAGGCTCCGGGTCGACGTCGAGCGGGCTCGCACGGCGCTCACACCGATCGCCCGCGCGCTCGACGTGTCGGTGGAGGACGCCGCCCTCGGCGTCATCCGGCTCGCGAACGCCAACATGATGCACCTCCTCAAGCTCGTCTCGGTGCGCCGTGGCCGCGATCCACGCGATTTCGCGATCGTCGCGTACGGCGGCGGCGGCTCGATGCACGCGTGCGCGCTGGCGCGTGAGCTGCGCGTCCCGCGCGTGATCGTGCCCAACTTCCCCGCCCACTTCTCGGCCTGGGGGATGCTGATGAGCGACCTGCGGCACGACCTCGTCCAGACGCACTTCGCGCGTGTGCACGAGGCGGACACGGCTGAGCTCACAGCCCTCTGGCGGCGGCTCGAGGAGCGGCTGCTCGAGGTCTTCGCGGACGAGCGCGTCGGCGCCGAGGACGTCGCCTTTGCCCGCACCGCCGACATGCGCTACGCCGGCCAGGAACACACCGTCAACGTGCCCATCCCGGCAGGCGGGCTGGGCGAGCAGCAGCGGGCAGAGGTGGAGAGCACGTTCCACGACCTGCACGAGCAGCTCTACACGTTCCGCCAGGACTCGCCGATCGAGATCGTCAACTTCCGCCTCACCGGGTTCGGCGCGGTCGCGAAGCCGGAGTTACGGCAGATCGGCTCGAACGGCGACGCCGGCGCAGCCCGGAAGGGTGTCCGCGACGTCGACTACGACGAGCTCGGCCGTCAGGAGAGCGCCATCTTCGAGCGCGGGCGCCTCGGCGCGGGCGCTGAGATCGAGGGCCCGGCCGTGGTCGAGGAGCCCGCCGCCTCGACCGTCGTTTTCCCACGCCAGACGCTGCGAGTCGACGAGTACGGAAACCTCATCGTCGAGACGGAGGCCCGGTAGCAATGGCGGTCGCGGCCCGCACCGAGATCGATCCCTTCACGGTCGAGATCGTCAAGGACGGCCTGGTCGCGATCGGGGACGAGATGTTCGTGGCGCTTCAACGAACGTCGAAGTCGACGATCATCTACGAGGTGCTCGACTACGCGTCGGGCCTGGTCGATTCCCGCGGCCAGCTGATCACGCAGGGAAACGGCGTCACGCTCTTCCTGGGCACCCTCACGTACGCCGTCCGCTACGCGGTCGAGAAGTTCGGGCTGGACGGCCTGCGCCCGGGCGACGTCGTGATCACGAACGACCCGTACACCGGGGGCGGGACGCATCTGTCGGATGTGACGATGATCGTCCCGATCTACGTCGACGGTGACCTGGTCGCATTCTCGGCGTGCAAAGCGCACTGGACCGAGGTCGGCGGCAAGGACCCGGGTTCGTGGACGACCGACTCGACGGAGGTGTTCCAGGAGGGGTTGCAGTTTCCGTGCGTGAAGCTGTTCGACGCGGGGCAGGCGAACGAGGCGCTCATCGATCTGATCGCTGCGAACGTACGACTGCCGGACATGACGCTCGGGGATCTGCATGCGCAGGCGGCGTCGCTGCGGCTCGGGGAACGCCGCTTCCAGGAGCTCTGCGAAAAGCACGGGGTCGAGGTCGTGCTGGGTGCCATCGAGGCGCTCATGGACCACGGTGAGCGGCTGGCGCGGTTGGAGCTGGCGCGTCTGCCGAAGGGGACGTTCGAGGCCGAGGACTGGATCGACGACGACGGCATCGGCAACGGCCCCTTCCGGGTGCAGGTAAAGGTGACGATCACCGACGACGAGTTCGTCTGCGACTTCACCGGCACCCATGCCCAGGTACCCGGGCCCGTCAACTGCACGCTCACATCGATCCACTCGGCGGTGCGGTCGATCGTCAAGGCGATCACGAACCCCGGCATTCCTGCGAACGAGGGGGCGTTCCGGCCGGTCCGCGTGATCTGCCCGCCGCGGACGATCTTCTCCGCCGAGCGCCCGGCACCGGTCTCGACGTACTGGGAGACCATGCTCTACGTCGCCGATCTGATCTGGAAGGCGCTCGCCCCGCTCGTGCCCGAGCGCCTGAGTGCGGGGCACTTCCTCTCGGTCTGCGGGACAGTCGTCGCAGGTCTGCATCCCGACACCGGCGAGCTCTTCCTGCTCGTCGAGCCGCAGGCCGGCGGCTGGGGCGCGGGAGCCGAGAAGGACGGCGAGTCCGGCCTCGTCTGCCTGGGCGACGGGGAGACGTTCATGATCCCGGTCGAGATCGCCGAGACGCGGTACGGCATCCTCGTTGACCAGTACGCGTACTCGATCGTCGACGGGGGCGCCGGACGCCGCCGCGGCGGTCGCGGTCTCGTTCGCGACTACCGGGCGGTCTCCGACGAGATCTACGTCACGGCGACGTTCGGCCGGCACAAGTACCTGCCGTGGGGTGTGGACGGCGGGCTGGAGGGCTCGCGCAACGAGGTGCGTTTCCTGCACGCGGACGGGCGCGAGGTCGTCCTTGGCAAGTCCGCGCGCTACCGGCTCGAGAAGGGCGAGGTCGCGCGGCTGATCACCGCGACGGGTGGCGGCTGGGGCGCGCCGCTAGAGCGTCCGGTCGAGGCGGTCGTCGACGATGTCCGCGACGGGTACGTCACGGTCGAGCAGGCTCGCCGCGACTACGGCGTCGTCGTCGACCCCGACACGCTCGAGGTCCTCGGCTTAACCGAAGGAAGGGAGGCGCTCGGATGACGCGTGTGCTCTGGATCAATCCGCTCGGGACCGACACCTTCGACGAGCCGATTCGCGAGTTGCTCGAGCGCGTCAAGCGTCCGGACACCGAGGTCGAGGTGCGTTCCCTCGGCCGTGGACCGCATCACCTCGAGTACCACGCGTACGAGGCCGCGGTCGTGCCGGACATCCTGGCGAGCGTCGTCCAGGCAGAGCGAGACGGATTCGACGCTGCCGTCATCGGCTGCTTCTACGACACCGGTCTCCGTGCGGCCCGCGAGGTAGCGAGCAGGATCGCGGTTGCGGCACCCTGCGAGTCGGCGCTCCACATCGCGGCGACCCTGGGCGACAGCTTCTCGGTGATCGTCGGTCGCCGCAAGTGGGTGCCCGAGATGCGCGACAACGTGCTCCGCTACGGCTACCGGGACCGGCTCGCATCGTTCAAACCCGTGCAGCTCGGTGTACACGACTTTCAGGCCGACATCGAGCTCACGCACAGCCGACTGATCGCCGCGGCGACGGAGGCGCTGACGGAAGACGGCGCCGAGGTGATCGTGCTCGGCTGCACGGCCGAGTTCGGATTCTTCTCGGAGCTTCAGGAGGGGCTGGGCGCGCCGGTCGTCGATGCGACCGTCGGGCCATTCAAGTACGCCGAGCTGCTCGGAGAGCTGGCCGCCTCGTTTGGCTGGCGGCCGAGCAAGATCGGCGGCTACGCGAGCCCTCCGCAGGCCGAGCTCGAGGCCTTCGGGCTCGCCGAAGACCTGTCCCTACATGCAACCCGCGCGGATGGGGACCGCGCCACGCTTCACAGGAGGTAGAGGTGGAAGACAGCAGAACGAACAACGACGACCTGCGTTACATCTTCGAGCAGCACGTAACACGGCGCGAGGTGCTGAAGCGCGGCGGCGCGGTCGCACTAGGGCTCAGCTTCGCCGGCCCCCTGCTGGCGGCGTGCGGTGGCGACGACGATGGCGGAGGCGGCGAAGTGGCCGCGGCGAAGACGCCCGCGGACACGCTCGTCGTGGGGGTCGAGGGAGACGTCGACACGTTCGATCCCGCGTTCACCGTCGGGTCGAAGCCGTCGCAGACGACCATTCAGAACACATTCGACCAGCTCACCCAGTACAAGCAGGTCGACAAGACCGTCGCGGGAATCGACTACCGCGGCGTGGACACGGAGAGCATCCAGGGGATGCTCGCCTCCGGCTACGAGGAGAAGGGCAACTCAGTCATCTTCACCCTCCGCGACGGGCTCACCTATCACGACGGGACGCCGGTCACTGCTCAGGAGATCGAGAGGGGCTACCGCCGCGTCTACGAGGCGGAGGGGATCTCGTACTTCCTGCTCACGATGGCGGCCGTGCCCGATCCCGACCAGGTTCGCGCGCTCGACGACAAGCGCATCGAGATCGCGATGAAGCAGCCCAATCTGCTGCTGATGAAGAACAACACGATGCACAACACGAGCGCCGTCTCGCCGAAGGACGTCGGCGCGCACAAGACGGCGAAGGATGCGTGGGCGACCGAGTACTACAAAAAGCATCTCGCCACCGGAAACGGGCCGTTCAAGATGACCGAGTACGTGCCGGGCGACCGGATCGTGCTCGAGGCGGTCCCCGACTACTACGGCGGCGGCCCGGTGCCCGGCAAGCCGAAGCTCAAGCGCGTGATCCAGAAGATCATCCCGGAGGCGACGCAGCGCGTGCTCCTGCTCAAGCGCGGCGAGGTGGACATGATCATGGTTCCGCCGGTCAAGGAGCTCGACTCGTTGAAGGAGGACCCGAACCTGACGGTCCTCACGTTCCCGAACCCGCGGAACTACATGCTGGAGATGAACACGAAGATCGCGCCCTTCGACAAGAAGGAAGTGCGTCAGGCCGTCTGCTTCGCGGTTCCCTACGAGACGATCATCAACGACGTGTTCCACGGCTACGCCCAGCCGAACAAGAGCATCATCGGGAACGGCATGCCGTCCAGCGACTTCAGCTTCTGGAAGTACGACACGGATATGAAGAAGGCCGCGGATCTGCTCGCCCAGGCCGGCTTCCCGAACGGAGACGGCGCTCCCGAGATCACGATCACGGTGCGCGCCGACTGGGAGGAGGCCGAGCGCTCGGCCATCGTGATTCAGGCGAAGCTGAACGAGCTGGGGCTGAGAAGCTCGATCCAGAAGCTCGCGTTCGCACCGTTCAACGAGCAGGAGCAGGGACGCAAGCTGCAGATCTGGATCGACGAGTGGCTCTCGTGGGTCAACGACCCCTGGTACCACATGAGCTGGAACGTCACCTCGACGAGCCCGACGAACTACACGAACTACAAGAACCCGGAAGTCGACGCGCTCGTCAAGAAGTGGACGCTCTCAACGGACAAGGAGGCGCGCCTGGAGGGCAGCAGGCAGGCGCAGAAGCTCGTGGTCGAGGACGCTCCCCACGCCTACCTCGCACAGCCGAACTGGAACGTGGTCGTGCGGAAGAACGTGGAGGGATACGTCTATTACAACGACGAGCTGAACCGCTACGCCTACATGAGCAAGGCGTGAGGTCACGAGGAGAGGAGCGGCGAGCCGCCCGAGGAGGCGAGTAGATGCGGTTGCTCAGGTACGCCCTGCGGCGACTCCTCTTGCTCATCCCGGTGCTGTTCGTCGCCCTCTTCCTCGCCTTCGCACTCACGCGGATCGTTCCGGGTAACCCGATCGACCGGGTGACCGGCCCGTATGTCACCGACGAGCGGCGAGCCGAGCTGAAGCACGAGGCCTACCTCGACCGGCCCTTCTACACGCAGTTCGCCTACTACCTGCGCGACCTGGCGCACGGCGACATGGGAACCTCGTACACGACCGCCCAGGACGTAACGAAGGACCTGCGGACCCGCTTCCCAGCGACGTTCGAGCTCGTCACCTACGCGATGCTGCTGGCGGTCGGGATGGCGCTTCCGCTCGGGATCGCGGCGGCGCTCAGGCGCGACTCCTGGATCGACAACGTGGCACGCGTCCTCTCGGTCGCCGGCGTGTCGATGCCGATCTTCTGGCTCGGCCTCATCCTGCTCTACGTCTTCTTCTTCTACCTCGGCTGGCTGCCGGGTCCAGTCGGTCGGACTGCCTCTGCGACGAGGTTCTCGACCGATATCACCGGCATCCTCACGATCGACTCGCTCCTAAAGGGCGATTTCGGCCTCTTCTGGAACGCTGTCAAGGCGCTCGTCCTGCCCGTCACGACGCTTGCGTTCGTCGCGATGGCGCCGATCGCGCGCCTGACGCGGGCGACGATGGCGGAGGTTCTCGAGTCGGACTACGTCCGTACGGCGCGCTCGCTTGGCCTGCCCTTCCGAACGGTCGTGCTGCGACACGCGCTCAAGAACGCGCTCATTCCGATCATCACCATGATCGCGGCCGTGTACGGCTACGCGCTCGGCGGCGAAGTGCTCGTCGAGATCATCTTCGCCTGGCCCGGACTCGGCAACTACTCGTACCACGCGATCCTGAACTCCGATTTTCCGGCGATTCAGGGCTTCGTCCTGCTCGTCACGCTCCTCTACATGCTGATCTACCTCGCGCTCGACATCGTGACCGCGATCCTCGACCCGCGGGTCAAGTACTAAGGAGCGACTACGGCGACGCTCGAGGAAGAGCGGGTCGGCATCCCGCCCGGCGGCCCGGGGCCGACCGCTCCTGCCTACGGCCGGCTCAGCGACCTGCTCTACCAGTTCCGTGGAAACCCGGCGACGATCGCGGGGGCGGTCATCGTCCTGCTGGTCGTGCTCTCGGCGGTGCTGGCGCCGTTCGTCGTGCCGTACGATCCATACGAGGTCGACATCGACGCCGCCTCCGCGCCGCCGTCGCTCGCGCACCCCTTCGGGACCGACCAGTACGGGCAGGACGTCTTCACGCGTGTCCTCGTCGCCGCGCGCCTGGACCTCATGATCGCCCTCTCCGCGGTCCTCATCTCGATGACGATCGGGGTTACCCTCGGCGCCGTCTCCGGATTCCTCGGCCGCTGGGTGGACGAGATCGTGATGCGGAGCCAGGACGTCCTGCAGGCGTTCCCGCGGTTCGTGTTCGCCATGGCGATCGCGTGGGCGCTCGGTGCCGGCGTGTCCACGGTGGTCGTGGCGACGGCCGCCATCAACGTGCCGGGTTACGCACGCCTGATGCGCAACCTGATGCTCTCCGTCAAGGAGAGCCAGTTCGCGGCCGCCGCGATCGCAGTTGGCAACTCGCGCTTCCGCCTGCTCTGGCGCCACCTGCTACCGAACTGCCTGGTGCCGATCATCGTCGTCTCGACGCTCCAGTGCGGCTGGGCGATTCTCGAGGCCGCGGGCCTCTCCTTCATCGGCCTCGGCGTGCGCGTTCCGGAGGCGGAGTGGGGGGTGATGATCAGCATGGGCCTGCAGGACTTCCTCCAAGGCCACTGGTGGATCTACACCTTCCCCGGCCTCGCGATCGCCTTCACGGTGCTTGGCTTCAATCTCCTCGGCGACGGTCTCCAGGACATGCTCGATCCGAAGAGGAGGCGCGCATGAGCCTCCTCGACGTCCGCGGCCTCCGGACCTCTTTCTTCATCCGCAGCGGCGAGCTGCGCGTGATCGACGGGGTCGACCTGTCCATCGAGGCGGGCGAGGTGCTCGGCCTCGTCGGCGAGACGGGCTCCGGCAAGTCGGTCACTGCGTACTCGATCATCGGCCTCCTCAAGCGCCCAGGACGCGTCGTGGGTGGCGAGGTGCTGTGGGACGGCCGCGACCTCCGCACGCTGCGGGAGCGCACGCTCGAACGCGAGATCCGAGGGAGCGAGATCTCGATGATCTTCCAGAGCACGCGCGAGGCGCTGAACCCGCTCATCAAGGTGGGCAAGCAGATCACCGACGTGCTGGAGATCAAACGCGGCATGAGCGACCGCGAGGCCCGCACGGAGGCGGGCGCGTTGCTGGCGAGCGTCCACATCTCCGAGCCGGAGCGGCGCCTGAACGCGTACCCGCACGAGCTTTCCGGGGGGATGGCGCAGCGGATCATGATCGCGCTCGCGCTGTCGGCTCACCCGCGTCTCCTCATCGCGGACGAGCCGACGACCGCGCTCGACGTGACGACGCAGTACCAGATCGTCCAGCTTCTGCGCGAGCTGCGCGAGCGAACGGGGATGGCGATGCTCCTGATCACGCACGACCTCGCGCTGGCGGCCGAGCTCTGCGACCGGATCGCCGTGCTCTACGCCGGCCGTCTCTGCGAGGTCGGACCGATCGACCAGCTGTTCACGGCGCCGCGTCACCCGTACACGGAGGCGCTGCTCAGGTCGCGCCCGCGCCTGGGTATGACCGGTGAGATCCCCGAGATTCCGGGCGCGGTGGCCAACCTCATGCAGCCGCCAAGCGGGTGCCGCTTCCACCCGCGCTGCCCCCGCGCAACGGATGATTCGAGGCGCGAGCAGCCGGCGCTCGCGGAGATCGGCTCGGGTCATCTGATCGCCTGTCACAACCCAGTGCCGCTCGCCGAGAAAAAGGTGGCTGCCGGTGGCGCGTGATGTCGTCGCGTCGAGCGAGGAGCCGGTCGCGGGCGCGGCCCACGACGACGGTGACGTCGTCTTCTCCCTCGGCGACGTCGTTAAGCACTACCCGGTCAAGGTCTCGGCCTTCCGCTCGGATAGGGTGCACGCAGTCGACGGCGTCTCGCTCGACGTGCGGCAAGGCGAGACGCTCGGACTCGTGGGCGAGAGCGGCTGCGGCAAGTCCACGCTCGGCCGGGTCGCGCTTCGCATCGAGGAGCCGACCGGGGGCGCGATTCGCTACCGCGGAACGGACATCACCCGTCTGCAGGGCACCGAGCTCCGCCGTCTGCGCTCCAAGCTGCAGATGGTCTTCCAGGAC
Organism: Gaiellaceae bacterium; assembly: GCA_036824245.1. Classification (GTDB taxonomy): domain Bacteria; phylum Actinomycetota; class Thermoleophilia; order Gaiellales; family Gaiellaceae; genus JACVRM01. The sequence continues at coordinate 22,714 of DAITAO010000019.1, forward strand.
CCACTCGGCTCGCTCAATCCCCGGATGACCGTGGGGCTGACGGTGGCCGAGCCGCTTCACCTGCACGGGATCGCGAGCGGACGAACGGCGCGCGAGCGCGTCGCCGAGCTGTTCGAGCGGGTCGGGCTCGACGCGGAGCACCTCGGCCGCTATCCGCACCAGCTCTCGGGCGGGCAGCAGCAGCGCGTCGGGATCGCCAGGGCTCTGGCGCCGAATCCGGAGGTTCTCGTCCTCGACGAGCCGACCTCGGCGCTCGACGTCTCGGTGCAGGCGAAGCTCATCAATCTCATGCGGCGTATCCAGCGCGACGAGCAGCGCGCACAGATCTTCATCTCGCACGACCTCTCGGTCATCGGCTACCTGTCCGACCGGGTCGCCGTCATGTACCTCGGCGAGATCGTCGAGATCGGGCCCAAGGACGACATCTACGCCAGACCGCGCCACCCGTACACCGGCGCGCTCATCTCGGCCGTTCCCGGCGACAGTCTCCTCGTCCGCCGCCGGCGGATGATGATCCCCGGCGAGGTCCCGTCCTCGATCAACCCGCCGGAGGGGTGTCGCTTCCACACCCGCTGCCCGTTCGTTAAAGACCGTTGCCGGGAGGAGCGCCAGCTGCTCCGCCCGGTGGAGCCCAACCAGCTCGTCGCGTGCTGGCGCGCCGCGGAGGGCGAGATCTCGACGGACGACTTTCAGCGCGTCACCGGATCCCTGGAGGAATAACCACTCATGCGAATCGGAATCGATGTGGGAGGCACGAATACGGACGCCGTCCTCATGGACGGTCGGGATGTCCTTGCCGAGGTCAAGACGCCGACGACCGCCGACGTGACGGGCGGCATCGTCACGGCGGTTCGCTCGCTGCTCACTGACCGCAACGTCGACCTCGCGGATCTGCAGGCGGTCATGATCGGGACGACGCACTTCACGAACGCGGTGGTCGAGGCGAAGCGCCTCGTCCCGACGGCGGCCGTCCGCCTCGGGTTACCCGCGACGCAGGCCCTTCCGCCGATGGTCGACTGGCCCGAACGCGTGCGCGAGGCGCTCGGGAACCATGCATACCTCTGTCACGGCGGCCACGAGTTCGACGGCCGCGAGATCTCGCCGCTCGACCCCGACGAGCTGCGGCGAGTCGCCGCCGACATCGGGGCGAAGGGCATCCGGTCGATCGCGATCTCGTCCGTCTTCTCGCCCGTCAACGCCGAGCTCGAGCAGCGCGCCGCCGAGATCCTGAACGAGGAGCTCCCGGACGCGGCCGTGAGCCTGTCCCACGAGATCGGCCGGATCGGGCTGCTCGAACGCGAGAACGCCACGATCATGAACGCCTGCTTGTGCGATCTCGCCGTCCAGATCGTCGAGGCCTTCCAGACGGCGCTCACGGAGTTCGGGATCCAGGCGCCCGTCTACTTGAGCCAGAACGACGGGACGTTGATGAGCGTCGACTACGCCGAGCGCTACCCGGTCGCGACGTTCGCCTCCGGCCCCACGAACTCGATGCGCGGCGTAGCGTTCCTGTCGGGGCTGGGCGACTGCGCCGTCGTCGACATCGGCGGTACTACCACCGACGTGGGCATTCTCGCGCAGGGGTTCCCTCGCGAGGCTTCGGTCGCCGTCGAGATCGGGGGTGTCCGGACGAACTTCCGGATGCCGGACGTCCTCTCCCTCGGGATCGGAGGCGGCAGCCTCGTGCGCACCAACGGCGAGATTGCCGTGGGCCCGGACAGCGTCGGCTACGAGCTGACGTCGCGCGCCCTCGTCTTCGGAGGCGACACGCTGACGGCGACCGACGCGGCGGTCGCAGCGGGACTCGCCGAGATCGGAGACCGAGAGCGCCTCGCTTCACTCGCCGAAGACCTGCCCGAGCGCACGATCGACGTGATCGAGAAGCGGATCGGCGAGGCCGTCGACCGCATGAAGACGAGCCCTGATCCGATGCCCGTCGTCGTGGTCGGCGGCGGCAGCATCCTGCTGCGCGACCAGCTGGCCGGTGCCTCCGAGCTCGTCAAGCCAGACCACTTCGCGGTCGCGAACGCGATCGGTGCCGCGATCGCGCAGGTGGGCGGCGAGGTCGACCGCATCTTCTCGCTCGAGCAGCTGCCGCGCGACGAGGCGCTCGACGAGGCGAAGCGAGAGGCAGTCGAGAAGGCTGTCGACGCCGGTGCGAGCGAGGGCAGCGTCCAAGTCGTGGACGTCGAGGAGGTCCCGCTTGCGTACCTGCCGAGCAACGCGACGCGGATTCGCGTCAAGGCGGTCGGCGAGCTCGAGCTGAGGAGTGGGATCGGTGCGGCGAATCGCTGAAGCCGAGCTCGACGATCTCGCAGTCGGAGCCGCCATCCTCGGCACGGGCGGCGGCGGCAATCCGTACATCGGGATGCTCCTCGCCAAGCAGGCGATCCGCGCTCACCAGCCGGTCGAGCTGGTCTCCCTCGACGAGGTGGAGGACGACGCGCTCGTCGTCCCCTCGGCGATGATGGGCGCACCGACCGTGATGGTCGAGAAGCTGCCGCGGGGCAACGAGGTCATCCGTGCGTTCGAGGCGCTCCAGGAGTACCTCGGCCGGCCGATCACGCACACCGTCTCGATCGAGGCGGGTGGCCTCAACTCGACCACGCCGTTCGCGGTCGCTGCCCAGATGGGGATCCCGCTCGTCGACGCAGACGGGATGGGTCGCGCGTTCCCCGAGATACAGATGGTGACTCCGACGATGTACGGCATCTCCGCGACGCCCATGGCGCTGGCCGACGAAAAGGGAAACACCGCCTTGCTCGAGACGATCGACAACCGCTGGACCGAGCGCTTCGCCCGCTCGGTCACGATCGACATGGGGTGCACGGCGATGATCGCGCTCTACTCCCTCTCGGGACGCGAGGCGAAGCAGTCGCTCGTCGCCGGGACGCTCAGCCTCGCAGAGGAGCTCGGCCGCCTGCTCCGCGAAACGCGGGCGGCGCACGAGGACACGATCGCGGCGGTCGTCGACCGCCTGAACGGCTACCGGATCTTCACGGGCAAGATCGGCGACGTCGAACGGCGGACGGAGGCCGGGTTCGCCAGGGGTGAGGCGCGCATCGAGGGCGTCGGGAACGACGCCCACAGCGTGCTCCAGCTTCGCTTTCAGAACGAGCACCTCGTCGCCGTTCGCGACGGCGAGATCGTCGCCTCGGTGCCCGACCTCATCATCGTGCTCGATGCCGAGACCGGCGAGCCGATCACGACCGAGGAGCTCCGGTACGGCTACCGGGTCGCGGTCGTCGCGACGCCCTGCGACGACCGATGGCGTACCGAGGCCGGGCTCGCGCTCGCCGGCCCGCGATACTTCGGCTACGACATCGAGTATGTGCCGGTCGAGGAACGCTTCGGCACCCGGGTGCCCTAAGCATGGCGTTCGAGCTCACGCGCCCGGACCTCCTCGACCTTGCCCGCGGTGCGGCGTTCCTCGGCACGGGCGGCGGTGGCGACCCTTACATCGGGCGCCTCATGGTCGAGCGGGCAATGGCCGACGGCGGCCGCGTCGTGCTGCTACCGCTCGAAGAACTGGCCGACGACGCGTTCGTGATTCCCACGGCGATGATGGGCGCGCCGACCGTCATGATCGAGAAGCTGCCGCGCGGCGACGAGGCGGTCCGCTCGCTCCGCGCGCTCGAGCAGCACCTCGGACGCAAGGCCGACGCGACGATGCCGATCGAGTGCGGCGGCATCAACTCGACAATGCCCCTCGTCGTGGGTGCCCAGACCGGTCTCCCGGTCGTGGACGCGGACGGGATGGGACGCGCGTTCCCCGAGCTCCAGATGGAGACCTTCCACGTCTACGGCGTCGCCGGCACGCCGATGGCGATCTCGAACGAGCACGGAGACTCGGCGATCGTGACGACGCACGACAACGAGATGATGGAGTGGCTCGCGCGCGGGATCACCATCCGGATGGGCGGTGCGGCACTCATCGCCGAGTACTCGATGGACGGCGCGACGGCAAAGCGCGTGTCCGTCCCCGGCACGATCACGCTCGGCATCAAGATCGGCCGTTGCCTGCGTGAGGCGCGCGAACGTCACGACGATCCGTTCGATGCTCTGATCGACATGCTGCGGGCGACGCCCTACCGCTACGGCCGCGTCATCTTCGAGGGCAAGGTGACCGACGTCTTCCGACGCACGACGGAGGGCTTCGCCAAGGGGACCGCCTCCGTCGAGGCCGCCGACGGCTCGACGCTCGAGCTGGTATTCCAGAACGAGCACCTGGTCGCGCGCGTCGACGGCGACGTGCGCGGGATCGTTCCTGACCTGATCTGCGTCCTCGAGGCGGAGACAGCGGAGCCGATTACGACCGAGGCGATCCGGTACGGACAGCGCGTGAAGGTCATGGTCGTCTCGACCCCCGACCTCATGCGCACGACCGAGGCGCTCGAGGTCTTCGGGCCGCGCGCGTTCGGGCTTGACGAGGACTTTCAGCCGATCGAGGAGCTTGTGGTGAACGCGACGCGAGCGGAGGAGGTCGAGGTCAGGTAGACATCTTCGACGCCCTCAGGACTCGCCGGATGCACAGAGCGTTCACTGCCGAGTCCGTCGACACCGCCGTGCTCGACCGGCTCGCATGGGCGGCCGGAAGGGCGCCGATGGGCGGCGCCGAGCTCGTCCGCCGGATCATCGTCGTCAGCGACCCGGCGATGGTGCGCACCGTCCGCCAGGTGACGCCGAGCTTCCTCGCGAACGCGACCGCGGTCATCGCGATCTGCACGGACGTCGACCGTGCCGAGGCGGCGATGGGGACGCAAGGGCGCGACATTCTGTCGCTTCTGGATGCGGGCGCCGCGGCCGAGAACATCGCGCTCGCGGCGCCGGCCCTCGGCGTCGGCATCTGCTTCGTCCGGAGCGCCACCGACGTGGCGCTCCGTGAAGTGCTCAACCTGCCCGACCACGTTCGGCCGGACATCCTGATCGGTATCGGCCATCCCGCACCTACCACGTCGCCGCGCCCGAGGATGCCGACGCCGATCGTCTTTCGCGACCGTTTCGGTCAGCCGTGGAATGACGAGGTGGCGACGTGAGCACGATCGATCGCACCCAGGCGGACTTCGAGCTCGCGCTCTACCTCGTCGCGGCGGCGCGAGACTGCCTCGACGAGCCGCACATCTACGGCCCGTTCAGGCTGATCGAGGGCGTCTCGAAGCTCCTTGCCAACACAGGCCCCGACGACTTCCTCGCGCGCGCGAATGAAACGATCAACCGTGAGAAGTTCAACGTCATGGGCGGCCGCGAGCAGTTCGCCGCGTGGCTCGACGAGCTCCTTCGGGAGTTCGCGGCAGAGGCCAAGCGGCGCAATGTCGGACCGACGGCTGATCGGGCGTGAGCCGACGAGCGGGCCGTGAGGGGATGGGGTCCCGGGCCCCCTCAGTCAGCGCGTGGCGCCTTGCGGCGCGGAAACAATGAAAGCTGTTTTGCGGGATCACGCTCTTCCCCACGTCCCAACAGCCGCAGCACGCCCTGGTACTGAAGCTCGGCACCGAGACGCTCCTCGGCGCCCGAGCAGGCGAGCCGGAGTCGACCTTCCACAGCTTCCACAACGCTTTCCACGGTTTGTCTACGGTACTCCCCGACCGGAGTCAGTGCGGATCAGCCAAACCGTAGATCGCGCTCTGTGCGTCTTTCCTGTAAGGGCCGCCGAGAGGCTCGATGTGTAACTCGGCGCCGCTTGCACGCTGCTAGGCCCAGGGCAAATCGTCCCAGTCTTCCGGCGGCCCGAGCTGCCACTTCGGGAACGGGGCGTACGCCTCGGCGGGTGACGTCGTGTCCGTCTCGACGCCTGCGCCATAGCGGAGCGCGAGCTCGGAGCGTGGGTAGACGATGCCCTTCTCCGGCCATCCTTTTCGCGCGCCCGTCATGAAGATCACGCACGGGCCGTCTCCTGCGGCGACGAAGCCGTGCTCGGTGTCGGGCGGGCAGTGCACGAAGTCCCACGCCTCGAGCGGCCGCTCCTCGCCCTCGATCAGCAGCAGGCACTCGCCGGCGAGGACGAGGAAGTCCTCCTGGTTGGCCTCGCGGTGGTACATGGTCGGCTGTCCTGGCTGGAGCACGGCCAGGGTGAACCCGATGTCGGGGAAGGGTGCGTCGTCGCCCTCGAAGATGCAGGCGTTTCCGAGAGCCTCGTTCGTCACCCACGCCCCCTCCCGGACGTTGACGACGAACCAGCCGTCGCTCACGGGCGTGAGGCCGGCTTCCAGCTGTTCAAGGCGCGCTTCCTCGACCATTCTTCTCCTCTCCTTGCGTCGCTCGGCCGCCGTTATCTCCGAATATCCCGCACGGCACGAGTCCATCGAGCACCTCCCCTCCTGATCGGCGATCGGCGATCTTCGCGTCGCCCCCATGGAGCGTGAGAAGGCCCGGAGAGGGGCCCCCTCTCATCCGGGAAGCCGAGCTATCCTGCGGTCTGCGCCGACGTAGCTCAGCTGGTAGAGCACTTCACTCGTAATGAAGGGGTCCCCGGTTCGAGTCCGGGCGTCGGCTCTTCGATTTGCAGGACTTTTCATCGGGACCGCCGTATCGGCTTCGGTGCGTCAGCGGCGGATGGGTCTACTAGGTGTGGTCCATCGCTTCGTACGTTTGCGCTTCACCCTCGCGGACCAGCCCCTCGCTCACGGCGCCGCCCGGCAGGTCGGCCGCGGCGCGCGGCGCAGAGTTGCAGCACTACTCGGCGAAGCAGTACGAGTCGCTCGACGCGTCCCCACCCTGTAGGCGACACTGGTGTATGCGCAGACCGCGGAAATCGTCGCCGTGCGGGAAGAACTGCGAATCGATGCTCATGCCGCCGGCCTCGGTGTCCGCGTCGATGCGGGTCACCCACGCGCCCACCCCGTCGGGGTAGAAGATCTCGTCCCACGCCGCGTACAGCGAGTTGGTCGCGTACACGCGCCGCCCGTCGCGACTGATCTCCACCATCTGCGGCCCACCGGCCAGGCGCAGCTCGGGGTCGGCAGGATGCGGCGTGCGGCTGACGATGCCGCCCAACCGAACCGAGCCGGCCTCGCGGGGGTTGTGTGGGTCGCTGACGTCGTACTGCTTGAGCTCGCCGGTCCCCCAGCAGGACACGTAAAGCCAGCGGTCGTCGACCGACAGATCGATGTCGCTCACGAGTGGCGGCACCGCGCCGAAGGGCTGAAGCGCCGGCGGCAGCTCCGAGACGTCGGCGGGCTCGGCGGGGATGGTGATCACCTTGTTCGCCTCCCAGGTGCCGTTCTCGCGGTGCCACAGCCATACGGAGGCCGAGAGATCGGCGACGCTGATCACCACCCCGACGAAGCCCCACGTCTTGCGCGGGTCGTGCGCTGGGCGCAGCTCGAGCACCATCTGATGCTCGTCGCCGAGATCGACCCGCTGGACCAGCTTGCCTTCGGACAGACTCCAGAAGTCGAGGTGATGGCCGAAGCGGCGTCCGAGGAGGTCTTCGGGGTTCAGCCCGTCCTCGATCATCGACGGGGTCGCCCACTCCGACGTGATGGCGACGTCGTCGTTGAGGTGCCACCACACGTCGTACGCGAAGTGCTGCTCTCCCCGGTCCGTCTCCCAAGCGCCGGTGACCTCGAAGGTGTCGTGGTCGATGAGCGCGACCCCTCCCGGGCCGTCGGCGCCGTCGGCGCCGCCCAGGTTCGACATGAAGATGCCCCCGGGTCCGCAATGGACGGTGTGCGGCCGGGAGTAGCCGGCCTTGGCGGCGAGCTCGTCGGCCTCGATCGTGCGCACGACCTGGGGCTGCCGTGGATCGGGCTTCGTGTCGAGCACGTACGTGCGCGACGAGCGGAGGCCCGGCACGATGAGGTAGCGGCGCTCGAGCCCGTGGTGGGCGTGGCCCTCGTGGCAGAGCGCGCTGGAGCAGGCATTCCAACCGAAGTGGTGGAGCTCGTTGCCTGCGGTCGGCAGCTCGGTCCAGCCGACGACCTGACCGTACGTGGGCGATCCGGCGTCGCAGTCGACGGCGGTCATCGCGTCGCGCTGCGTACCGGCCGGGTCGAACGCCGCGACGTAAGCGAGCGTCTCCGGCGGGGCGGCAATGGCGGCAGTGGGCGACCGATAGAACGTGGGGTCCATTGCCTCGGGCATCGGAACCTCCCCTCATCGCGATCAATTGCCGAAGGGGCGGATTCTACGCCGATGTTTCAACGTGTCTGCGCCAGACAGGCCCGTCGCAATTTCCCATCGTGTCGAGCGCCAGCATGGCGAAGCGAGACCAACCTCCGTCGAGTGGCCGGACGCTAACGGACGTCGCTCTACGCGGGGTCTACGCGTGCGCCGCCGCAGTCCTCGGCCGTCACCGCGGCCTGGCGTCCTTGGATTCATGCGGCTTCGCGCGACTCGGCACGACTGGGGACGACGAGTGATCAACGCTCGTAATGAAGGGGTCCCCGGTTCGAGTCCGGGCGTCGGCTTACGAGCCGCTACAAGACGCGCCGTCTGCGGCCAGGCCTCCAGCGCCGAAACGGTTCGTCGCGCGAGGACGCCGAGCGGCGCGGCTACGTCTGCGGCCGCGACCAGCCGGCGGGCACGTCTCCTCCGCCGACTCCCCTGCCGGCGAGCCGGGCGTACGCAGGCCGGCACGACAAGGAGCCGCGGCGCGCGTCGCCGCGATCACGGCCGGCCTGTGGAAAGCCTGGCCACTGGCTACAAGGTGACTGCGGGAGAGGGAGCTCTAGTCGTCCTCGTCGTGCTCGTCAGGAAGCGTGAAGGCATAGAACTTGTTGTTGCCGTTCCCTTCGGCGGAGCGCGCGTAGCCGGAGCCCCAGTAGACGGATCCGTCCACGACGGCCGGTCCGGCGTTGACCGAGCTACCGGCGGCGTACTGCCAGAGGATCGCTCCGGTTGCGGCATCGAGCGCGAACATCTGGTTCCCGCTCTGGGCCATCGACGACGCGTAGACGACGCCGTTTGCAACCGTCACGGGCGCGAGGTCCCAGGCGCCCTGGGGGTCGCCGGTCTGCCAGAGGATCGCTCCGGTCCTGGGGTCGAGGGCGGCCCAGGAGCCGCCGGTCGCGGTCGTGCCCGACGGCGTCAGCCTGTAGGGGATGTGATGCTGATTGGTGATCGGGACGTAGATGCGCTTGCCGTCATAGGCCGTGCCCCAGTTCGTGCCTCCCTGGTCGCCGCCGGGCCCGACGAGCGTGTTCCAGACAAACGCCCCGGTCTTCGCATCGAGGACCAGGTAGACGCCGCTCTTCTCGCCGACGCCGACGACATCGCGCCTGGCCTTTCCGCGGCCGATCTGAAAGACGTTCGGCCCGGAGCCGCCGAGATCCCATTTCTCGCCGTCGTCTTCCGCCGGACACCAGGTGACCGTTGGCGGCTGCGACCCGCACGCGCGGACCCAGGGCTCGTGGCCCTGGACGCGGTACGACCACCGTGGCTCGCCCGTCCTGAGGTCGAACGCGACAATGGACTTCAAGTAGGACCCCGGCTGCTCGCACGACTCGGTGAAGCCGCCGTGCGCCGCATGGCACGCGGTGACGCTCGCCGGCTCCGTGTACGGCTGCCCGAAGGTCCCGTAGACAAGTCTGTTCTTGCGGTCTACCGCGGGCGGCGAGAACATCGTTGCGCCGGCGTAGCCTCCGGGAACGCCGCCGTTGTCCGGAAGCGAGTATGTCCGCCACAGGATGCGGCCCGTCTGCGCGTTGAGGGCGACGATCGCGCCGCGGAAGGTGGCATCGGGCCCACCTGCTCCGCTCGCCGACACGCCGGTGATGACGGTGTTACCGACAAGAACCGGCGAGCCGGTCATGATCCCTCGCGGGTCGGGGTGCACCTGGGTGATCCAGCGCAGGTTCCCGGTCTTCGAGTCGATCCCCAGCATGTACGGGTGCCTGAGGTCGCCGACCACGAGCGTCTTGCCTGCGAGCGACGGGCTCGTGCGCGCGATGTCGCCCGGAATCCCGGTGTAATCCGACACCGGGCGCGACCAGATGACCGAGCCGTTCGCGGCGTGGAGCTTCCAGAGCATGCCGCCGAAGTCGCCGAAGTACACCGCTCCTTTCACCACAGCCGGGGTCGCGGACACGTCCCCGGCCGTTGTTGCCACCCACTTCAGCGTCAGATCACTCACGTTCGACGCGTCGATGTCGCGCTCAAAGGGTTGATTGCGCGTGTTCGCGGGATCATGGCCGATCATCGGCCAGTCATGGCCGCCGTCTTTGGCAAACGTCGCTGAGGCGGCGGCGAGCGCCGCGAGCAATATGACTGCGAGTGCGATCCTTGGAAAGCGCGGCCTCGATCTCGACTGCCGCTCGTGGTGTGCTCTCGAGAACATCGTCCCTCCTTCGGCCGCGCGGCGCGTCCGCGAACGACGTCGGCGGCGACCTCGACGTCTGCTTCACCCTCCGCTCGCGGCTATTGAACGACCTGCCCGGGAGGTCTATCGCGCAAACGCTTCGGCACGGGGCCCGACGGGGCGCCCGTCCAACCTGAGCGCGAAAGACTGGAGCTATGCACCGATGTGCCCGGATGCACGAAAGAAGCGGCGGGGCAAGCAACCCGCCGCTTCTTCCGTTGCGTAGCGCTAGGAGGCCGCTCGGAAGCTGATTCCGTCGAGCCACTGGGTGAAGACGTGGCCCCCTGTAGAGACGAGTCCATTCGGGGCGATGTTGACGCCGTCATGAACCTCCTTGAACGCCGGGCGGTACCCCTCCGGCAGGACGAAGAGATCGCCGCCGCAGTCCGAGGAGCCAACCGTCGTAGCATTCCTGACCACTCCTCTGAGGTACACGCGGCCGAACGGATCCTTGTAGAACGCCGCCGGGTTAAACGTCGACCCGAGGTTCATCCACGACCAGACGCCGTTGTCACAGAAGTTGCCGATGAAATTTACCGCGTGCCACCCCTCCGGCTCGGCGAGCGACGCGGAATCGCCGTCCGCACCGTTGCAGGCGTACGTCACGGCGTTTGCGGCGGTGAACTTCGAACCGCCGTTGGCGCAGTTTGCGTGGCCGGGGGTGAGCGCTTCGCTGGTGACGCTGACGCCGTCTTGGCCGTCTTGGCCGTCCTGGCCATCCGCCCCGGCTGCGCCTGGGGCGCCGTCCTGGCCGTCGGCGCCGGGTGCCCCGGGCGCGCCGTCTTGTCCGTTCTCGCCCTTCTCACCCGGCGGGCCCTGGATGCCCTGCACTCCCGGATCGCCCTTCAGCCCCTTCTGGTTCCAGCTGATCGGCGTCTCGAAGCTCAGACATTTCTTGCCCGCCTCGCTGTCGATCACGCGCAGGATGCCGGTCTTCTTCTCGTAGCAGCCGTTGATCACGCCGTTGGCACCGGGAATCGCGGCATACGCAAGCCCGGCGCCGAATGCAATGAGCCCGCCCCCGATGAGCAGCAGACGCTTGGCTCTGGTCCTCATGGTCATCACTGTTTCTCCCTTGTTTCGTGCCGCGGATCTGCGCTCCGCAGCCGTCATGACATGGCCTCCGCGATCCGCGGAAAGGCGAACGCCGCTCGCTCGGTGGCGGCGAGAACCGCTTCCCTCGACGAGCTCTCGAACAGGTGGAAGCAGGTTTCGTCCTCCGGCACGACGATCGAGCAGACGTACCGAACCGGCGTGCCCGCACGCGATACCGCCTCCGCCGCCGAGCGGGCGCAGGCTGCCGCAGCCCCCGCGCCCGCCCGCGGCTGGTAAACCTCGACAAGGTAGCTCGGCACGGATCTAGTCGTCCTTGCCAAGCCTGATCTTGATCGTGCCGACGAAGCGCGACGTCGCCGGGTCGACGAGCTGTCCCCGCTCCTTCACGCGCGCCCCGAGGTGCCATCCCTCGATGACGCTTCCGCGCATCTTGACCTTGCCGGTCTCGGTGTTGAGCGTCCCCGCGAGCCTTGCCGTGAAGGAACGCTCTCCCGCGTCGACGATCCAGTCGAAGATCACGTGGAGGATCGGCCCTTCCGGAGCGGCGGCGAGCAGCCGCGTCTCGAGGCCGCCCGACACGTCCCCGGCCACGCTGCCCTGCCAGACGCCGGGCGATACCGCGCTCTTGTCGAACGTCAGACGAACGACGCGCTGGTCGTGAGCCGTGGCGGCAGGCGCCACCGTACCGAGCGCGCATACGACCGCCAGAGCGGCGATCACGACCGGCCCTAGCTTGATCCGCTTACTCATCTCGCTCTCCTTTCTGGTCGGTGCATCACTGCGACCGACGGTAGGGAGCGAGCTGCGTCAGCGGAATTGGAGAAAACCCCCCACTTTGAGCGGGGCTAGGAGGGCCTGTTCGCGCGCTCCTCCCGGGCGTAGCGGCGGGCGAGCTCCGCGCGGGAGCGGACGCCGAGCTTCTCGTAGACGCGCGACAGGTTGCGCTCCACCGTCTTCACCGTCACGAACAGCTCGCGCGCGACCTCCTTGTTGGCGCGGCCCTCGGCGACGAGCTCGGCCACACGCTGCTCCGTCGGCGTGAGCGCGCCCGCCGAGGGGGCGCGACCGCCGATGCGCGCCAGCTCGGCGCGTGCCTTATCGGCCCACAGGCGAGCGCCCATCTCCTCGAAGATCGCCAGCGCCCGCCCGAGCGACTCCCGCGCTTCCCGCCGGCGCTTGAGGCGACGCAGCGTCGCGCCTTGCGCGAGCAGGGTCCGGCCTCGCTCGAAGGGGCCGGGCATGCGCTCGTGCTCGGCGAGCGCCCGCTCGAACTCGGCGAGCGCGCCTTCTGGGTCGCCCCGAGCAGCCGCGAGGAGACCACGGCAGCGCGCCGCCTGAGAGAGGGCCCAGGCGCTGTCGAGGGCGCGGCCACGCTCTTCGAGCTGCTCGAGCAGCTCGACGGCTTCTTCGAGCTCGCCGATGCCGATCAGCGTCTCGATTGCATTCGGCAGGACGGGATAGACGCTCGGCTCCCCGTAGCCCATCGACGCGAGGAGCGGCCACAGTGGTCGCAGGTGCCGGTCCGCGGCGGCGGCGTCTCCCAGCGAGAGCTCCAGGAAGCCCAGGACGGCGAGGTTCTGGATCCGAAAGATCGTGTCGTTCGCGGCCTCGGCCAAGGCGATGCCCTCCTCTGCCTCGGCTCGCGCATCGTCGACGCTGCCCAGGTAGGCGTCGACCATCGCCTTCGCGTAGAGCGCCGCTCCCTGGGTGCCCTCGCGGCCGGTCTGGCCGACCATCTGGTACAGGCTCTCGGCGTGCCGAAGAGCTCGCTCCAGGTCGCCCGCCCGGCACTCGAGCTCGGTCAGGAAGAGCTCGGTACTCGAGAGCGCGTCGTCGGCGCCGTGCGCCGCAGCCCGCCGGTACGCCTCCTCGAGCGACGTGCGTGCCTCGTCGAGCCGGTCCGCGTACATGAGCTGCAGACCGCGGGACTCGCTGGGCGAGTGCTCGAGTATTCGATCGGTCTCCCGCTCGAGCGCGACCGCTCGTTCCCAGAACTCGGCGGAGGGCCGCTCCCCCGCGAGCGTGTCCATCAGCCCCAGCCCTGCCAAGGCAGCGGCGAGCGGTCCGGGCTCCCGGGACCGCTCGGCGCAATCGACGGCTGAGCGCGCCGCCGCCCTCGCCTCGCCCAGGTCGCCGAAAGCAAGCCAGCAGACGGCGAGCAGACCTTGGATCTCAGCATTCAGCTCGTCGTCGCCCCCCGACTCGGCCAAGGCCTGGCGACAGAGGTCGAGAGTGGCGTTCACGTCGTCATCTCGGACAAAGGCAAGGCGCACGAGCACGGCCGCGCGGTCACGGCCGCGCGGGAGTTGAGTCGTGAGTGTCTCGAGAGTGGCTCGGGCGGCGGCCATCGCCCCCGCGTGAATGCGATAGTCGATCGTCTGGAGCTGCCGGTCGAGGAGCCCACGGTCCTTCCGCGGGGTCAGTCGCTCAGCCAACTCAGAGAGCTCAGCGGCGGCGTCCGGGGCCCCGCGGCGGGCCGCGCGACTTGCGGCGGTTTCGAGGGCCACGGCGACCTCCTCGCTAGGCTCCTCCGTGGCAAGAGCCAGGTGGCGCGCGCGCTCCTCGGGCTCGCCGCTCACATCCGCGAGCCGTCGGTGGATGCGTCGTCGCTGCTCGGCTCCGGCCGACGCATACGCCTCCGCCGCCAGCAGAGGATGCGTGAAGCGGACGCGCTCGCCGTCGAGCTGGATCAGGCCCGCGTCGGCAGCGGCGTCCAGGGCCGAGGCGTCACCGACGGCGAAGACGGTCGGATGTGAGAGCGCGGCCGCGGCCGCAAGCGCTTCACGCACATGCGGGGGCTGAGCTTCGATCCGCTCGCGCACGACCTCGTGGAGGGTCTCGGGCACCGGCAACGGACGCCCCGGGTCGAGTTCTGCCCCTCGATCCTTGAGAGTGCGGCCGAGCTCGAGCGCGTAGAAAGGGTTTCCGCCCGAGGCCTCGTGCACGCGCCGCAGCAGCGGGCGGGGGAGGGCGGTTCTGAGACGCGTACGGAGAAGACGGTGGAGCGCACCGAGGGTCATGGGCCCGATCTGCAGGCACTGGACCCGGCCACTCAACACACGGTCAAGGCTTAGCGGCGGCCGGCCGCCTGGCCGGGCCCGCCGGGCGAGCAGAAAGCCGATCGGCTCCTCACGCACGCGCCGGACCGCGAACTCGAGCAGCAGGGCGGAGGACCTGTCGAGCCACTGGACGTCGTCGACCGCGACGACGAGGGGGCAGGCGGCGGCGAGGGCCCGAAGGCCTCCGAGAAACGCCAGCGCGATCGCCCGCTGGTCGGGCGGAGGACCGGAGGCGTCCTCGATCAGCAAGGCCGCTGCGAGCGCGCGACGCTGCGGAGACGGGAGCGCTGCAAGGGCCTCCTCGGCAGCTTCTGTGAGCAGGTCGCCTGCCGCCGTGAACGAAAGCTGGATCTCGGATTCCGCCGGGCTGCACGAGAGCACCCGGTAGGCAGTCTGCGAGGCCGCGGCTACTCCGTAGCGCCAGAGCGTTGTCTTTCCGATCCCGGCCTCGCCTTCGAGAAGCAGGACGCCGGGCAGTGCGTCCGAGTTCCGCAGGAATGCATCGATCTCCGCGATCTCCGCCTCCCTGCCGACAACATCGTATGTGACTGAAGCCACTACCGATTGATGATCGCACGCCTTCCTGGAAATCTGAGCTGCGCAGCAATCTCGCGATTGCACCGGCGTTCCGTTGTAATTGCTCCGAGACGCCCCGGTTCGAGCCCGGGCATTGGCTTCCGACGGGAGATCGGCTACTTGATCGGAAGGGAGTACTGGGGCAACGGACTTGCCCACCCACCCGCGCGCTCACCCAATTTCTAGGCCTCGTAGAGGCGCGTCCGCTCTACGCCCATGTCGCCAAGCACAACATCGCCTCTATCCGCGTCCTGGAGAAACCGGGTCATTCCCGAAGGGCGCCGGCCGGGTTCACGCGCGGAGCTGCCTCCCGCTTGACAGGTGCGCGAGGACGTGAAAGGGTCGCCCCGTCAAGTCCTGTGGGCCCTCGGGTTCGCAGGACTTGGCGTTTGTGGGGCCCGTTTTACGTCGCGGCTCCGCCGCGCCGGGCCGCCTCGACGAGCTTCGGCGGCGCCACCTCCGCGTAGGCGTCTTCGGCGATGCCGGCCAGCTCGTCCCAGTGCGTCCCGCGGTCGAGCCGCACGCCGAGCCAGCCCCGGTGGCCGACGTAAGGCGGCATGAAGAACCGCTCCGGATCGGCCTCGACCAGCATGCGCTGCATCCCCTCCGGCGCCGCGCACCAGATGGCGAAGCGGCCGTCATCGTGGGTGGTCCGTCAAAACCATGAGAAACGCACGCTTGCCGCGCACGAAGAACGTCGGCGCCCCGTGGCTGAGCCGTTCGCTCGTCTCCGGCAGCGCGAGGCAGATCTCGCGCAGGCGGGCGAGCGTCCGCGCACGTTCCTTCGGGCCGGGCACGCCCCCATGGTCGCACGGGAGCCCCCCGCTCCTGGCAGGCGCCCGCCCGCCTGAGCGGCGGGCGGGCGACGTAAGGTCACTAGTTGGCGACGGCTCCGATCGGCTCGTTCGGTAGCCCCGCCTTCTTGCGCAGCTTGGCTGCGATCTCCTCGATCTCCGCAGGCGCGTAGTCAGGAGCGAAGACCGCGGGCTGCGACGGCAGATCGGTAGGCGGAACCCCCTCCGGAGCCTCGTCGAAAACCTCGAGATCCTCGCCGGTCTCCGGATGCGGACCGTTGAAGACGGCCCTGAGCTCCCGGTAATCGTCGGGCGAGAACCGGTACAGGCGGAGATGGTCACCGCGCTTGATGTGCGGCTTGCACTCGGGGATCTTCTCGGTCGCGATTCGCGGCGTGGGGAAGAGCTTCATCAGATCGGCGCCCGTCAAGCGCTCGAGCGCGCGCGCATAGGCGACCTGGTGCACGCCGCCGCGGACGAGCAGGTAACCGGTCAGCGCGCGGGCGGCCGGATGGTCGACCATCTCGTAGACCTTGAGCTTGCCGTTGCGGGCGCCGGTCTCGAGGAAGAAGTTGTGGGTGAGATCCTCGACGAGGTCGCCCGATGAGAAGACGTAGTCGCCGTTCCAGGGCCGGCCGTTGGAGTCCTGCACGAGCGTGCCCTGGCCGCCGGCGAGGAAGTGCTGCGGGTTGCCGATGCCCTTCACGGCGGCGAGCGGGTCGCCTGGAGCGCGGCCCGCCCGCCCGGTGCGGCCGTTCCCGATGGGGCTGGCCCCGGTGAGCATCGTGTTGATCGTGGCTGCCACGAGCTCTACGTGTCCGAACTCCTCGGCTGCGATGTTGGCGACCAGGTCGTAGAAAGGCCGCGCACCCTGGCGGTTGCGGAAGTTGAAGGACTGGAACGTGTAGTTCATGAAGGTCGACATTTCGCCGAAGCGGCCGCCGAGCAGCTCCTGGACGGCTGCCGCGCCGGCCGGATCTGGGTCGGACGGCGGCGGCAGCTCGGCGGCCAGCCGGTCGATACGAAGAATCACTTGGACCCCCTTCCTGGATTACAGAGTGCGACAGAATTCCCGCCGCGATCCGGGTTAAACGAGCACCCGCGCGATCCTGTAACGCCGGCGCTGCCGCTCCGATTTGACGAACGAGGACGGACGTGAGAAAGTCGCCTCGTCAAGTCCTGTGGGCCCTCGGGTTCGCAGGACTTGGCGTTTTCAGGGGGTGCTCTTTGCCCGCGTCGGCACGAGGTAGAGTCTCGCTTCAGTCGCACTGAAAGGGGAGCGAGCATGACCGCACGAGCGGGAGATCTGATCGTCGTCGAGTCGGAGCGCGTTGCCCAGTCGGTGCGCCGCGGCGTGATCGAGGAGGTGCTCCGCGAGGAGCCGCCGCGTTTCCGCATCCGCTGGGACGACGGCCACACCAGCATCTTCACGCCGTCTGCCGGCGCGGCGAGGATCGAGGCGCAGAAGAAGCCGACGGGGCAGAAGTCCGGGGCGCGGAAAGCAGGCACGCGGAAGACCGGCTCGCGGACGTCCTAGACCGGGGCTGACTCCCGGACCTGGGCCGGCGGGCACCGCCAGGCGAAAGCGCGCTTGCGCGAGGGGCGCTTCGACCCCCTGCTGCGTAGGCGCGCACACGGTTCTGAACTCAAGCCTCGCTCTCGCTGTGCCGATAGCAGCCAACGAATGGCGGCCAATTCAGCTGGACGACTAACGCCCAACGGGGCGGCGTTGACGGCGTTCATCGTCGTCCTCCTGCTGTTGCCGATTCTTGTCGGCGCCGCGATCGTCGATCACCGGGATGAGGTGAAGGTCGAAAAGCGCGAGCTCGCCTTCGAGGCCTCCGAGCAGGCGGAGGTCCTCAACAACTACTTCCTGAGGGCGCGGTCGCTGACGCAGGTGCTCGCGCGGAATCCCGCCTTCCGTCAGTTCTACGAGCAGCCCGGGAGCCTCGGCGCACGGGTGCGTGCTCAGGGTCCCCTCGTCCAGGAGGCGAACTCCACGCTTGCCTACCTCGAGGATCTCTTCCCCGGTGCCATCGGCGAGGCGTGCTTCATCGACGTCTCCGGGCCCGAGAACGCGCGCGCGGTGAAGGGCAGCATCGCCCCGCTGTCCGAGCTGTCGCCGGACGAGACCGGCGCGCGGTTCTTCAAGCCGACGTTTGCGCTTCCGCCCGGTCACGTCTATCAGGCGGAGCCGTACCTATCCCCCGATACGAACGAGTGGGTGATCTCGAACTCGACGCCGGTCCCGGGTACACCGCGCGCCAAGCAGGCGATCGTGCATTTCGAGATCACGTTGGAGAGCTTCCGGCAGGCTGCCCTGGAGACGAGCGGCAACTTCGACGTACAGATCATCGACGCGAAGACGGGCGCCGTCCTCGTGGACACAAAGCTCCGTCAGCGCCCGGGCGGGAAACTGGGCCGCCCGTCCGACTCGCTCTACAAGACCGAAGGAGCGCACCGTCATGCGCGCTTCGATCCAGCAAATCACCCCCACCTCGACCTCCCAACCCTCATCGAGCGAGGCGCGTCGAAGGGCACCCTGACCGTCTCAGGCCACCGGGCCGCGTATCAGCGCCTTCCGCAGCATGCGAACAACGCGAACGACTGGGTCGTCGTCGCCAAGTCCCGGAAGACGGCGACGATCTGGCTCGACAGCATCGGCCTGCTCGAGGCCGGCTCCTTCTTCGGTCTCCTCGTGCTGCTCGTATTCGCGGGAGCCAGTCTGCTCCTCTCGCAGAAGGACCTGACCGCCGCCGCGCTGAGCGATCCGCTGACCGGGCTCGGCAACAGGCGCCGTCTGCTCGTCGAACTCGAGCGGTCGATGGGCCGCGCGACGCAGCAGCGGCCGTTGGCCCTGTTTCTCTTCGACCTCGACGGGTTCAAGTCGTACAACGACGCGTTCGGCCACGCAGCCGGCGACGTGCTCCTCGCAAGGTTCGGAAAGCGCCTAGAGCGGGCGCTGAGCGACCGAGCCGCCGCCTACCGTATGGGTGGAGACGAGTTCTGCGTGGTCGCACAACTGAGCCGGCCGGGTGAGGAAGAGAAGCTCCGCGACGACGCGCTCGAGGCGTTGGCCGAGAGTGGTGAGGCGTTCAACGTGACGAGCTCGTATGGATGCGTGCTCGTCCCTGTCGACGCGCGCGACGCTTCCGAGGCGCTGCGTGTCGCCGACCAGCGCATGTACGCCGAGAAGGCGATGGGCCGTGCATCGGCGTCGCGCCAGAGCACGGACGTGCTCGTGCGCGTGCTGATGGAACGAAATGCCGAGCTTGGCTCGCATGTAACGGGCGTCGCCGAGCACGCGGCCGCCGTGGCCCGCTCGCTTGGCATGTCTCAGGAGGACATCTCGGACATCGAACGCGCGGGCGCCCTGCACGACATCGGCAAAGTTGCGATTCCCGAGGCGATTCTTCAGAAGGCCGGCCCGCTCGACGACGACGAGTGGTCCTTCGTCCGCCGGCACACGTTGATCGGCGAGCGAATTTTGGCGGCGGCCCCCTCCCTCGCACGCGTCGTCAAGCTTGTCCGCTGGAGCCACGAGCGGTTCGACAGCTCGGGCTATCCCGACGGGCTCTCGGGGCATGAGATACCGATCGGGGCGCGCATCCTGGCGGTCTGCGCCGCATTCGAGGCCATGACCTCGGCTCGCCCGTACCGCTCGGCGATGAGCGAGGAGCTCGCGCTCGAGGAGCTGCGCGCCTGCTCGGGCACGCAGTTCGACCCGCGTATCGTCGATGCGTTCATCGCGGTGCTGCGCGCCCGTGCGGCGTCGCCGTCTGCTTCGCGCGACCAACTCGGTTAGGCCTTGTGGGACAGTCCCCTGCGGGGACAGTCCCTGGGTCACTGTTCTTAGGCGCCTCTTACCCACCTTGTGCTGTTATTCGGGCCTAGTCGCTCCGCGGTAGGCGGGCGGCGCCACGGCGCTTCTCGATGCTGCGGGCACTTCCGATTACCGGCATCGACATAAAGGAGCCCGCAGTGGCCGACAGCCAGCCCGACTTGTCCAACCCGCAGCCGGCGGAGGTGCAGGAGCGCCTCGAGCAGGCGCTCTTCGAGATCCGCCGCATCATCGCCGGTCAGGACGCAATGCTCGAGCGCGTGCTCGTGTGCCTGATCGCCGGTGGGCATCTGCTCATCGAGGGCGTGCCCGGTCTGGCGAAGACCCTCACGATCAAGACGACTGCCAGCGTCCTCGGTGGAACGTTCCACCGCGTGCAGTTCACGCCCGACCTCGTTCCGTCGGATCTCGTTGGCACGCGCATCTACCGGCCGGACGAGGGTGCCTTCGACACCGAGCTCGGTCCCGTCTTCTGCAACTTCCTGCTGGCAGACGAGATCAACCGGGCTCCCGCGAAGGTGCAGTCGGCCCTCCTCGAGGTCATGCAGGAGCACCAGGTGACGATCGGGAGGACGACCTACCCGGTGCCCGACCCCTTCCTGGTGATGGCGACCCAGAACCCGATCGAGTCGGAGGGCACTTACCCGCTTCCGGAGGCGCAGGTCGACCGCTTCATGCTCAAGATCCTCGTCGACTACCCGCAGCACGACGAGGAGCTCACGGTCGTCCAGCGCCAGCTCGTCCCGCCGCCCGACCTGCGGCAGGCGCTCACGCTCGACGAGCTGCAGGCCCTGCAGCGCTCCGCCTACGACGTGTACGTCGATCCCGGCGTAGTCAGCTACTCCGTCGCGCTCGCGACGGCGACGCGCCGGCCGGCCGAGCACGGCGTTCCGGACGTGGCCCCGTACATCGCCTTCGGCGCCAGCCCGCGCGGGCCGATCAGCCTCGTCCAGAGCGCCCGGGCACTGGCGCTGCTGCGTGGCCGCGACTACGTGCTCGCCCAGGATCTGGCCGATCTCGCCAAGGACGCGCTCCGGCATCGCCTCGTGCTCAGCTACCAGGCACTTGCCGAGGAAGTGGGTCCGGACGCCATCCTGGATGCCGTGCTGGGCGCCGTCCCGCTACCGCAGATCGATCTGACGCGGGCGGACGCCGCGTGAGGGCACTGGACGCGCTCGCCCCGGCGCGCAGCGCGTCGCGCCCGGGCCCGGGCCCGCTCCCGGACTCCGTCCTGCGCGCGCTCGAGCTGACCATCGCGCGCAGGGTCGAGGGCCTGCTTGCCGGCGACTACCGCTCGGCCCTGCTCGGCGTCGGCACCGAGCTCGCGCAGGTGCGGCCCTATGAGCCCGGCGACGACGTCCGGCGCATCGACTGGAACGTGACGGCCCGCACGCGCGTCCCGCACGTTCGCGTGCATCTCGCCGAGCGGGTAATGACGACGTGGCTCGTTCTGGATACGTCCGCGTCGATGGGATTCGGTACGGCCGACCGGCGCAAGGCTGATGTGGCGGAGGGGGTGGCGCTCGCAATCGGCCACGTTGCCACGCGCCGCGGGAACCGCCTCGGGATCGTCACGTTCGGAAGCTCGGAGCCGCGCATCCTGCCGCCGCGGCAGGGCCGGTCGGGCCTGCTCGGCCTGCTCGTGGCGTTGCGGGAGGGCGAGCAACCCGAGCGGGGGGCGACGTCCTTCGCCGAAGCATTCAGCCGTGCCGCGGGAGCCGCCAAACAGCGAGCGTTCGTGACCGTCGTATCCGACTTTCGCGGGCCGCAGAACTGGCGCGGCCCGCTGCTGCAGCTTGCCGGGCGGCACGACGTGGTCGCGGTCGAGGTTCGCGATCCTCGCGAGCAGGAACTGCCGAACGTGGGTGAGCTCTGGCTGGTCGATCCTGAGACGGGTCGCCGGCTGCGTGTCGACACGCGCAGCGCGCGGCTGCGCGCCCGCTTCGCCGAGGCGGCAGCGGTCGAGCGTTCGGCTCTGGCGGAGACCTTCGACAGCCTCGGCGTCCGCCACGTGGTGCTGTCGACGGCGGGCGACTGGCTGCGCCAGCTCGTGCCCTTCCTGCGCCGGGGGAGGCGCGTCCGGTGAGGCAGAGTCCAAGGCCTGCATCGAGCACGGCGCTTTCGGTGATGGGCGAAGCTGACGGGACAGTCCCCGTTCGGGACGGTCCCTGCATCGAAGGGGGCGCGCGTGAGCTTTGACTGGCCGATCGGGCTGGTGGCTCTGCTTGCCGTACCGGCCGCAGTTGCCGCGTACATCCTCCTTGACCGGCGCCGCGCCCGCACCGCCGCGCGCTTCGCGCAGCCGGCGCTCTTCCCGAACGTCGTCGCCCGTGCGCCGGGGCGGCTTCGCCACGTGCCGGTCGCGATCCTGCTGCTCGGCGTGACGGCGCTGCTGACCGGGTTCGCGCGCCCGCACGCGACCATCTCGGTGGCGCGCGAGGAGGCGACGGTGATTCTCGCGCTCGACGTCTCACGCTCCATGACTGCGACCGACGTGCCGCCGAGCCGGCTCGCCGCCGCACGTCAGGTCGCAAGCAGCTTCATGGACCAGCTGCCCGAGTCGTTCCAGGTCGGCGTGGTGACCTTCGCGACGCGTGCGCACGTGGCCACCCCGCCGACCAGCGACCGCGAGGTCGCTCGAGCTGCGCTCGGCGAGATCCGTCCCGGCGAGGGCACGGCGCTCGGCGAGGCGATCGAGCTCTCCCTGCGCGCGGCGCGGGCAGTCCCCGGCGAGCAAGCGAGCGAGCGACCGCCGGCGTCGATCCTCCTGATCTCGGACGGCGCGCAGACGCAAGGAGAGGTGACTCCGCTGGACGCCGCGCGGCGGGCCCGAACGGCCGGCGTCCCGGTTTACACGACTGTGCTGGGCACAGATGAGGGCGTGGTGGAGCGAGAGCTGCCGGGCGGCTTCACAGAGCGGGTTCGCGTTCCCCCCGACCCGGCCGCGCTGCGGCAGGTCGCCTCGACGAGCCGCGGAGAGTTCTTCGCGGTGGCCGACGAGGAGCAGCTCGCCGCCGTCTACGAGGAGCTCGGCTCCCGGCTCGGCCACCGCGACAAGCGGGCCGAGATTACCGTCGCCTTCGCGGGAGCGGGCATGGGCCTGTTTGCCGTGGCCGGGGTGCTCTCGATGTTCCTGCTGAGGAGGCTGCCGTGAAGCGGGTGATCCTTTTCTTCGTCCTCCTGGCGCTCCCGCTTCTGGCAGCGCCAGAGGCCGGCGCGACCCGCGAGTGCGATGGGCTCGACGTCTGCATCAGCGTGCCGGGGCCCTGGGTGGCATTGCCGGCTGCGCCGCGCGGCGGGCTGCGCACCGTCCATTACCAGCTCACCTGCCCGCGGGGCAGCATCGTCGGTGGTCTCGACGCGGTGCTCGGCGACCGCACCATCGACGTTCAGTTCCTCGGCGCGCTCGGGAGCCCAGTCAATCCGGGCATCTCGACCGAGCGGCGCGTCGTCTTCGTTGCCACGTACGCGGGAGGGCAAGCCACCACGTTCCGCCCGCTGATCGGCTGCATCCCGACGAGCGGCGGCGGCGGACGTGGCACGACCGCCTTCGACCCCGCTGCGCAGGGGCTGCAAACAGCAGCGGTTGCAGCTGCAGCGCAGAGGCCACAGCCGCCGATCCGCCGGGTCCGCACGCTGCGTGTTCCTGCGGGCAGCCCGCGTAGCCTCGCGGTGGGCTGCCGTGCGGGAGAGCGACTGGTCGGCTCGTCGCACGCGGTCGCGTTCCGAGTGCCACGCAGGCCGGCGGCCCCGGTGCTGACCGGAGCGAGCGCCGCACGCCGGCAGCAGGCAGGTC
This sequence comes from Gaiellaceae bacterium, assembly GCA_036824245.1. Classification (GTDB taxonomy): domain Bacteria; phylum Actinomycetota; class Thermoleophilia; order Gaiellales; family Gaiellaceae; genus JACVRM01. The sequence continues at coordinate 46,133 of DAITAO010000019.1, forward strand.
GTGTCGTGGTCCAGGCGAGGCGTAGCGCTGCGGTTCCGGCGGGTACACGGGTGGAAGTGCAGGTACACGCGATCTGTGCGAGGGACGGCGGGTGAGATCGCTCCCCAGTCCTCGATTTGCTCGTTCCTCGGGCGCCGCTCGCGGTGCGGGGCCGGAGGGAACAGTATGAGCAATACGGGC
>DAITAO010000071.1:0-16145 GCA_036824245.1 Gaiellaceae bacterium
CCCGTAGGCAGCCAACCGAGGGTCTGTCCCCTCAGGAACCCACGCCCGCCAACCATCCCGCTCCCGCGCCAACCACCCCGCCCACTCTTCGGGGACCGACCCTCACAGAAGCAGCACGTCCAGCCCGGGCGCAGGAGCCCGCGGCGAACGCACTACGAACGTGATCGCAACCCGTAGGCAGCCAAACCGAGGGTCTGTCCCCTCAACCACCCACGTCGCCAACCACCCGCTCCTGCGCCAGCCGTGAGCCCGCGCGTCAGGGACTGACCCTCACAGAAGCAGCGTGTCCGGCCAACGCGCAGGAGCCCGCGGCGTGAGCGTCGGCACTACGAACCTGGTCGCAACCCGTAGGCAGCCAACCGAGGGTCTGTCCCCTCAGGAACCCACGCCCGCCAACTATCCCGCTCCCGCGCCAACCACCCGCCCACGCGTCGGGGACTGACCCTCACAGAAGCAGCACGTCCGGCCAAGGCGCGGAGCCCGCGGCGAAACCGTCCGCACTACGAGCGTGGTCGCAACCCACGGGCAGCCCGTCTAGAATCGTCCGCCAGGAGGTGAGGCAGATGGCACGGGCACGTGAGATCTCCGACCGCCACACCGACCTCATCAACGCCCACGACGCCGACTCGATGGGCGCGCTCTACGCCGAGGACGCCGTCTTCAGCGACCCGAGCGGTGAGTACCGGGGACGCGAGGCGATCGTCCAGTACTGGCAGGGATTTTTCGCGGCGTTTCCCGACATGAAAGGCCGCGACGAATTCAAGGCCGAGAGCGGAGACACGGCGATCAACGAGTGGTCGGCCGCCGGCACGCACACCGGGCCGCTGGAGACGCCGGAGGGCACCATTCCCGCCACCGGCATGCGCGTGACGCTCCGGGGATGCGACGTGGCAACCGTACGCGGCGGCCTGATCCAGAGCCATCGCGCGTACTACGACCAGCTGGGATTCTTAGCCCAGCTCGGGCTCGTTCCGGAGGGAGCTGCCGCGAGCTGAGAACGGCTCGAGGTGATGCCTGTGGGGCTTGCCGGTCGAAGGCCGGCAAGCCCCACACTCTTCCGCAGCCCGACTGAAGCGCCCTCGAGGCCGCTCTTCAGACCTGCCGCGGCGGAAGCCGTGGCTACAGGCGCTTCTTGGGCGCCTTGAGCGTGATGGTGACGCGCTTCTTGACCCTCGTCCCGCGGGAGTCGCGGAACGTGATGACAGCGGTGACACGCAGCGTCCTGGTCGCCTTGAGCGTGCGCCGCGCCAGCGCCGAGAGTCGGATCTTCACAGTCAGCTTCTTGCCGGGCTTGATCGTGAAGGAGGCGCGCCCGTAGGTCAGCTTGCGCTTCTCGGCACCCTTGCCCGCGAGAGCCGGGGCGGGTCCCTCGAAGACGACGCTGCCGCGGCACGATCCGCTCGTCTGGCTGCCACAGCGCATCGTGAGCGGCGCCATCCCCGCGGCGTCGACCGTCAAGACCTTGCCCGCCAGCTTCAGCGAAGGGGGCCCCTTCTTGCCGCCGCCGCCGCCGCCGCCGCCCGTTGCGGCCAGTGTCCTGAACGTCCGATCGGCGCCCGGCATCGGCGCCTCGCCCGCGCGCCGCACGACGAGCCGGTAGTGGTACGTGGTCCCCCCGGTGAGGCCGGTGACCGCACGCGTTACGTCTGCCTGGTGCTGCGCGCCTGCGGGGATCGCCTGCGCAGCGGTCAGCTGGCCGTAAGCGACGCTCGAGCCGTATTCGAACCAGACGACCACCTCCTGCCCGAAGGTCCTGGCGGTGCCACCGAGTGAAGCGCCCCGCTCGGTGACGGCCGTCGCCGCGCCGGTCAGCGCTTCGGGGGCCGGGAGCGCCGTCCGGAAGGTGCGATCGGCGCCGTACACGATGCCGGTCGCGTTCTGGGCAACCACGCGGTAGTGGTAGACCGTGCCGAACGCGAGCCCTGTCACGCCGGCCGGCAGCGAGTGATCGACGGTGTCCGTGCCCAGGGCGACCGGCGCCGTCGACGACCCGTAGGTCGCGGTCGGCCCGTACTCGAACCACGCAGACGTCTGCTTGGCGCTGGGATTGACGACCCCGTTGAGCGTGGCGGCGTTCAGCGCTACCGCGCTGGCCTCGCCGGTGACCGCCGAAGGCAGCGCGTCGTCGTCCATGATCGTCGCCGCACCGCTGCCGCGACCTTCCTCGATTGTCGCCCCCGACGGCTCGAAGAGCACAACCGCGAAGTTCTCGTCCGGCTCGTCGAGCGCGTCCGCAGCGACCGGAACCTCGACCCGATGGTGGAGCTGGTAGCTGAAGTTCTGATCGGGATCGGGCGGCGCCATCGTGACCGTCCCGCTCGAGCTCGTGAAGTCCGCCGGCGACGTCGCCGAGCCAGCCTGCGTGGCCCACTTGACGGCAGCGCCGTTCTCGCTCGGGTTCGAGAAGGAAACCGTGAAGGCGGCGATGGTCGTGCCGCCGTCACCCTCGCTGACCGTGACGTTGTCGATCGAGACGTCGGGATCGGAGTCGTCGTCCACGATCGTGCCGATGCCGAACTGACGCAACCTGACGGCGCGCTCGCCCCCTGGCAGGCTCACCTCGCCGCAGAACTTCTTGTCGGGCTCCTGGAGCTTGTCCGCTCGTGTGTTGACGCTGAAACCGGCAGTCGTGCTGCCCGCCGCAATCGAACGCTGCCCGCCGATTTGCTCGAAGTCGACCGTCGGGAAGGCGGGCGGGGACCCCCCGCAGTCCACGCCCTGTCGCGCGTTGTAGTTCACGTTGATCACGAAGGCACTCTTGACGGGCGCGCACGCCGGCTGGTCAGCGCCGCCTGTGCCAGGCGCGCAGAGCGTGATTGTGAACTCGGCTGCCCCGCCCTCTGCGGTGCTCGCGTCGCTGACCAGCACGCCGGGCGACTCATCGTCGTCACGGATGGTGATGGTCGCCTGGCCCTGGCCGCCAGCGATCGTCGCGCCCGTGGGGCTCGAGAGCGCCATGCTGAACGTCTCGTCGTTCTCGTCCACCCGGTCGCCGTTGACGGTGACGGACAGCGGCTTGGACGTTTCACCGGGCGCGAATGTCAGCGTGCCGCTCGCCGCCACATAGTCGTCGCCGGCGGTGGCGGTGCCGCCGCCGGTGGCGTGGTTGACGGTGACCGGCTGGCCGCTCGGGGCGGACAGCTGCACGGTGAAGGGAACCGGGGTCGGACCGCTCGCGCCCTCGCCGACCGCTTGCGTGGTCGGCGTCAGCGCTATGGTCGGCTGTAGGGTCGTGAAGCTCAGGTCGGCGCCCTGGGTGGTGCCCGCCGCACTCGTCGCCACGATGCGGAAGTGGTACGTCGTGTTCGCGCTGAGGCCCGAGATGCTCGCCGAAGCGTTCACGTTGGCGGTACCCGAGCCGACGCTCTGCGGAGTCGTGCTCGACCCGTACGCAGTCGTGGTGCCGTACTCGAAGCGGTAGCTCGTCGGCTTGCCCTGTGGGTTGACGGTGCCGTTCAGGGTGGCAGTCGTCGTGCCCACGCCCGTGGCTGGATTGGTGGCCGCAGATGGCTTCGTGTCGTCGTCGCGGATCGTGCCGGTGCCCTGGGCGTCCGAGATGGTCGCCCCGGACGGGGAGGAGAGCGTGACGGTGAAGGTCTCGTCGGCCTCGTCCAGATCATCGCCCTTGACGACGACGACGATGGTCTTGGAGGTCTCGCCGGACACAAAGGTGACGGTTCCAGACCGGGCGTCGTAGTCGCCCGGAGCCGTCGCCGAGCCGTCGCTCGTCGCGTAGCTGGCCGAGGCCGGCACGGCGCTCAGGCCCGAGAGCGTGACCGTGAAGCTCGCGTTGACCGAGCCGCTGTTACCCTCGTTCACGCTCGCGTCTGAGATGGAGATCGTCGGCGCGCCGTCGTCGTTGCGGATCGTCACCGTTGCCGCGGCGTCCGCGAGCGTGGCGTTCGAGGGGCTGGACAGGTTCACGAGGAACGTCTCATCGTTCTCGAAGGCGAGATCGCCGTTTACGGTCACCGGCACCGTCTTGGTCGTCTCGCCCGGCTGGAACGTGACCGTCCCCGACGCGGCCTGGTAGTCCTGGCCCGCCGCCGCTGTGCCGTTCGCAGTTGCGTAGCTCACGGTCACCTGGCGGCCGCTTGCGGCCAGCAGCCGGATGGTCACGTTGACGATCGTGGGGCCCACCTGGCCCTCGTTCACGGCTGCGTCGTCGGCGGCGACGCCGGGCAACGGGTCGTCGTCCGTGATGGTGCCGGTGGCCTGGTTGTCGGCGATCGTCGCGTTGGTCGGTGCAGACAGCGTCACCGTGAACGTCTCGTCGGCCTCGTCGAGCGCATCGCCGTTGACGGTGACTCCGACGCTCTCCGACGTGTCCCCAGGGGCGAACGTCACGGTGCCGGTGGCGCCGGTGTAGTCGCCGGGCGCGACTGCGGTGCCGTTGGCGGTCGTGTACTGGACGGTGACGGTGCTCGAGCTGTGCGACGAGAGCGTCACCGCGAAGCTCGCCGTGGTCGTGCCGGCGTCGCCCTCCGTCGCGGACGCGTTCGCGATCGAGAGGGTAGGCGCCGTCGTCGTGAAGCTGCGGTCGGCGCCGAAGGTGGTGCCGGCTGCGCTCGTGGCGACCACCCTGAAGTGGTAGGTGGTTCCGGCCTGCAGCCCGGAGACGCCGGCAGAGACGCCCTGCGCGGCTGTACCGGTCCCGGCGCTCTGCGTCGCCGTACTCGATCCGTAGCCCGTCGTGGTGCCGTACTCGAAGTGGTAGCTCGTCTGCTTGCCCTGCGGGTTGACCGTGCCGTTCAGGGTCGCGGCCGTCTGGCCGACGCCGCTCGCCGGGTCGGTCGTCGCGGAGGGCTTCGTGTCGTCGTCCGTGATCGTGACGATGGCCTCGTCCGCGGAACCCAGCGTCGCATTCGAAGGCGCGGACAGCGCGACCGTGAACGTCTCGTTGGCCTCGTCCACGTGGTCGCCCATCACCGTGAGGCTGAGCGGCTCCGACGTGTCGCCGGGCGCGAACGTCGCCGTGCCGGACGCCGCCGTGTAGTCACCCGGCTCCACGGCGCTGCCGTTCGCCGTCGCGTAGTTCACGGTCACCGTCTGCGTGCTCGCCGCCGACAGACTCACCGTGAGGCCGACGGCCTGCGGGCCGGAATCGTTCTCGTCCACGCTCGCGCTCGTCGGCGAGATCGAGATCGACGGCTGAGCGAGCGTCGTGAACGTCCGGTCCGCGCCGAACGACGTGCCCGCACTGTTCGTCGCCACCAGCCGGAAGTGGTAGGTCGTGCCGTGCGAGAGACCGGCCAGGGCGGCCGAGACGTCGACGTTCGCCGTGCCCGAGCCCGCGGCGCCGGACGTCGTGGACGACCCGTACGCGGTGGTCGTCCCGTACTCGAAGTGATAGCCCGTCGACTTGCCCTGGGGGTTGACCGTCCCGTTGAGCGTCGCCCCCGACTGCCCCACGCCGCTCGCCGGATCGGTGACGGCGGTGGGCGGCAGCTCCGCAGTGGCGACGAAGTTCAGATTCGCTCGGTCGTAGATGAGATCGTTGACGGCTGCGCTCGGCGGCGCGAACGTGTAGTTCGCCTTGGAGGGCGTGATCGTGTAGTCGCCCACCGGGATGAGGTCATCGAACGAGTACGTCCCGTCCGGCGCGGTCGTCGTGGAAGCGCTGCCGGATCCGCTCAGCTGCACGGTCACGTTCCCGAGCCCGGTGCCGTCCTCCGTCACCCGGCCGCTGATCGAGGGGCATGGGCCGTAATGCTCGGCGAGCGTCTGCGAGCCGCCTGAGCCCACCGCCCAGACGTCCGTGCCGCTGATCGTTGCGACGCCGTTCAGCGCGCTCGTGCCCGCATTCGGGCTGGACACGATCGTCCAGCCGGAGCCGTCCCAGTGCATGGCCAGCGTCTGACCGTCCGCGTCGCCGACCGCCCATACGTCGTTTGCTCCTTCGGCCGCCACCGCAGCGAGGCGGTTCGCTGAGCCCGCGTTCGGGCTCGCCTCGGTGTCCCAGGCCACGCCGGTCCAGTGCAGCGTCAGCGTCTGTCCGGCCGCGTTCCTTCCCACTGCCCAGATGTTCGAGCCGCTTACGTCCGAGACGCCGTTCAGCTCGCCGTCGGGCGGTGAGAGCGGCGTGGCATCGACCCACGTGCCGGCCGTCAGTCGCATGATCAACGCCTTGTTGACGCCCGAGACCTCCTGGTAGCCGACCGCCACTGCGTCCGCTCCGGAGACGGTCGCCACGCCGTGCAGGCGGCCAACGGGCGGCAGCAGCGGAGTGAGGTTGCTCCAGTCGGAGCCGTCCCAGCGCAGGATGAGCGGCTGGTCGCCGCCCGCCGTCGAGTAGCCGACCGCGACGACGTTTCCGGACGCCGTGGCCGAGACTCCGAGCAGCCGGCCCGTCGGGAGACCTCCCGGCGTGACGTCGCTCCAGCTCGTGCCGTTCCAGCGCATGATGAGTGGCTGATCGCCACCTGTCGTCGAGTGGCCGACCGCGATCGCGTCGCTGGCCGACACGGCCGCCACGCCCGCCAACTGTCCGCTGGGCGCAGTGGGCGGAGTGGCGTCAGCCCAGCTTGATCCGTTCCAGCGCAGGACCAGCGGCGTGGAGGTGCCGCCGTCCACCGAGTGGCCAACCGCCCAGGCGCTCGTCACCGAGAGGGCGGCGACAGCACCCAGGCGGTTAGTGCCACCAGACGGGTTCGGGCTCGGGACTACGCTCCATGAGGGGGGGCAAGCCGAAGCCGCCGTGGCGTTCTCGGCCAGGGTGGTAGCCGAGCAGAGCACGACGAGCAGCCCCGCGAGCACGGCGACACGCGCGGTCAGACAAAAACGCGGCCGACGGCCGCAACAAGCTGCTTTTTGCACCACCCCTGCGAGGCCCTCCCCTCGCCCGAAACCTCTCGGAATATGGCATGGCTACGCCGGAAACTCAAGGGGCCGCGTAACGCCTTGCATGAGCGCCCGGCTACAACCGCGCGCCGCGGAGGGCGGTCGCGCAGACGTCGTCCGGCTGCGGGCCGATCTTCGGGGTAACTGCGAAGAGCAGTTCGCGCAGCCGTTCGTTGTTCTCGTTGAAGACCGCAAGCACGGCCTCGTGCGTGACCGGATCCGTCCCCTCGACCCCGACGTCGTGGTCGGTGACCATCGAGATGTTCGCGTAGCAGAGCTCCAGCTCGCGCGCGAGGTAGCCCTCGGGGTAGGCGGTCATGTTGATCACGTCCCAGCCCATCTGCTGGAACCAGCGGGACTCCGCCCGCGTCGAGAAGCGAGGGCCCTGGATCGTCACCACCGTGCCGCCGTCGCGTACGGGGATCTCGAGATCGCGTGCGGTCTCGACGAGCAGGCGGCGCAGATCCGGGCAGTACGGGTCGGCCGCGGAGACGTGCGTCGTCTCGGGGCCGTCGTAGAAGGTGTCCTTCCGTCCCGAGGTGCGGTCGACGAACTGGTCGCAGACGACGAACTCGCCCAGGCTGAGCTCGGCCTTGAGCGCACCGGAGGCGTTCGGACCGATGATGCGGCGCACACCCAGCTCGCGCATTGCCCACAGGTTCGCGCGGTAGGGGACCTCGTGCGGCGGCAGCTCGTGTGCCCGTCCGTGGCGCGGCAGGAAGGCGACCGGCTTGCCGCCGATCTCGCCGACCACCAGCGGCGCGGAGGGCTTGCCGTACGGCGTGTCGACCTCGAGCTCCTCGGCGCGCTCGAGGAACGAGTAGAACCCCGAGCCGCCGAAGACACCAACCTCAGCTTCCGGCATGGAGGGTCGAGGCTAGCTGGACGCGCGAGCCGACTCAGCCGTGGAACGCAACGCGCGGGGGGGATGTATACAGCTGATGAGAATGGCTACCACGCTGCGCCGTGTTCCGAGGATTGCAATGTTGGCGGCCGTGGCGGCCGGCTGCTTTGGGGTGCATGCGACGGCGTCGACCACGTCCGAGCCGACGCCGCTCAGCGGCGTCCCGCTGACTGGTGCAACCGGCCTGCGCCTGCTCGTCGCCGACAAGCCTCCCTTCGTGCTCGACGTGGACCGGGGCACCATCACGCGGATCAGAGGTCTCAACCTGCGCGGTGACGTGGTCCTCTCTGTGCTGCCGGTCGGCAAGCACGCAGCGATCTGGCTGAACCGGGACGGGTCGCGAGCGAACGAGATCTACGTCGTGCGGGCCGGCGCGACGCGCGCAAGGCGCCTCGGGACGGCGGCGACGGTCGCGGCGGCTGCCGACGGTCGCAGCGTCTGGATGCTGAGCCCCAGGGAGCGTGGGCGCTGCACGCTCCGCCGGCTCGCACTCGACGGGCGGACGCTACGCGGCGCGCGACGAGCGCCCTGCACGACTTGGCTCGACCCGGGTGGATCCAGCGGCCTGGTCTTTCACGGGCGGGCCGGGGACACCCTCATCGATCCCGCAAGCGGCCGGACCTTGCTCCGTGCTCCGCAGATCCGCGGGGTCGTGGGCGAGCTCGCACTCACGACCACGGCTTCAGACGTGCCACTTTCGCTCACGAGCATCGAGACCGGTCGCGCGGAGCAGTTGTCGTGGCCCAGCGACCTGCCCTATACGGATGACCCGGCGGTTCGGCCTGACGGCGGGCTCGTCACGCTGGCATTCGCCGACCCGGCCTATCCGACGGGGGGCCAGGCCCTTGACCTCTGGCTGCTCGATCCTGCTACGCGTCGGCTCAAGCACTTACCCGACATGCCGGCCAGCGTCTCTCTGAAATCCACGAGCATGTCGTGGACCCAAGATGGGCGCCTCGTGCTGCTCGCCGAGACCGCAAACCGGGACATCGTGGCGGTCTGGCGCCCGGGCGACGATCGGATCGCAGTTCGTCGGGTTCGGCTGCCGGTGCGCAGCGACAGCGGCAGCGACAGCTTCGCTATCCGCTAGCGTCGGGCGGCTCGTCCTCACCTTGTGGCTTTGCGCGACCTGGCGGAGCAGCCCCTGCGTCGGGTGCGGCATCGTCAGGAGTTTGTGGCTCTGACCCACCTTCTGGCGAGGCGGGCATCTCCGACACTGCCTTCGCGTAGGCGAGCTGCAGGTTGGCCGTCATCTGGTTGAGCTCGCGGATCGCCTCGGCAGGCACCGCGCCTTCCAGCACGGGCACGAGCGCGCGTAACGACTCGATTGCGAGTCGGCCCTGCTCCAGGTCACGGTCCTCGTCGACGAGCCTCCGGTAGCCGAGCGATGAGACCGCGGAGATCATCTGTAGCAGCAGATCCGAGACCTTGAGGCGCTTGAGCTCTGCCTCCAGGCGCTCGCGTAGCTCGTCCTCGGTGAGCTGCTCCTCAGCCACGCACGGGCTCCTCCTGCATCACTACCTGCTCGGCGTAGATCTCGCGGAGCGATGCGCCCTCCTCGAAGCTCGTGATCTGCCGCTCTGCGGCGTTGGCCGCCGGCACCGCCAGGTACGAGGCGGCGCCGAGCTCTTCCGCCACCGGCAAGACCCACTCGATGAGCTCCTCGAGCGCCGCGCGGGCCGGTCGCACCTCATTCGTCCCGAGATGGATCAGCTCGCCTGAGAGCCCGTACCGGATCGCCCGCCAGAAGTTCTCTTCGATCATGCGCGGCGGCGGATCGAGCAGCGGCTCACCCTCGTCGAGTGCCCGCGCCAGGCGCGCGGTCAGGGCGTAGAGCAGCGCCGCAAGCGAGCGCGCTTCCCCGAGCTCCGGCTGCGCATCGCAGATCCGGATCTCTGCGGTCGGGAACGCAAGATGCGGCCGGACGCTCCACCAGAGCTGGGTGTGCTCGGTGATGGAGCCGGTCTCGTAGAGGACGCGGACGTAGCGCTCGAACTCGTCCCAGCTCCACAGCGGGTCCGGTACGCCGCAGCGCGGGAACATGCGCGTGAAGATCTGACTGCGCGCCGAGTGCAGGCCGGTGTTGACGTTCTCGACGAAGGGAGAGCTGGCGGAGAACGCGAGCAGGTCGGGCAAGTAGGGACGGAGTGCGCTCGTCACGCGCACGCCGCGGTCGGCGCCGCGGATGCCGACGTGCACGTGCAGGCCGAAAGAGTTGTTGCGCCAGACGACGTAGCGGAGGATCTCGTCGTTGCGACGGTAGTGGGGCGTGTCGATGATGCGTTGCTCCTGCCACGGGCTCCACGGATGGGTGCCGGTCGCGGCCAGCAGCACACCCTGCGACTCGGCTAGCTCGCGCAGCTGTGCGCGCCGCTCACCGAGGCGCGAGGCCGCCTCGGCGAACGTGTCGCAGCGGCCGGTCCGGACCTCGACCTCCGACGCGATCAGCTCGCCGACGAGGTGCTCCTCGAGCACCGTGCCGCGGGCCGCCGCTTGCAGCTCCTCGAAGTGGTTCGCCAGCTCGAGAGTCTCGGGATCGAGGATTGCGAACTCCTCCTCCACCGCGACGGTGAAGTCGCTCGCCGAGTCGTACTGGTCGCGAGCGAGGTCGAGCAGCTCGTCGTAGGGCAGGCGTTGCTCGTCTCCCACGCGCGCAAGCGTATCCGGGACCTGAGCGGGGTAAGTGGGGCCCCGACTACGCGAACGGCGCCAGAAGGCGCTCGGAGACGGTCTCCCAGCTCCAGCGCTCGACCGCCGTACGCCGCGCGGCCTCCCCGAGCGCCCGCCGCTCGTCCGTGGACAGTGCCAGGAGTTCCTCGAGCTTCGCAGCGAGATCGGCGGCATCGCCGGTGCGGAAGCTCGCGAGGTGCGCGCGCTCCGGCCCGTACGATTCCTCGAGCCCGGCCGCGACCTCGGCAAGCCCTGAATGGCGCGCTACGAGCGGCGGACAGCCGGCGGCGGCGGCCTCGGCCGCCACCATGCCGAAGGCCTCCGGGAAGATCGACGGAACCACCGCCACATCGCAGAGCGGAATCAGATGAACGAGATGGCGGTGCTCGAGAGCTCCGGTGAAGAGCGTGCCCGGCGGTGCGAGGCCCTCGAGCTCGTCCCGATAGTCGCCAAAGCCCACCACCAGCACGCGGACGCCCACGGTGCGCAGTGCCTCGAAGAGCAGGTGTACACCCTTGTTGTAGAGCAGCTTGCCGAAGTACAGGACTGTCGGGCCTGTCTCCGAGAAGAAGGCGGCTAACCGCTCGGAGTTTCCTTCGTCCGGAAGGCGAGCGTTGCTGTTGCCAGGGTTGGGCGGGTCGCGACGGCACTCCTCGAGCAGCCCAGCCAGCGCCTGCTCCCGCGGCACCGCTCGGAATTCCTCGACGTCGACCCCGGGCGGCACCTCGTAAACGCGGTCGACGTGGCCGACCACGTCCTCCAGGACTTCGCGAATGTGCGGAGACCCGACGAACACGGCCTGCGCCTCCGCAAGGGCGGCGCGACCGCGCTCGACAAGCTTCGGTCGTCCCCGCAGCGAGTACTCGAGCTCCGAGCCGTGCACCTTGACGGCGTACGCCATGCCGGCCCGCAGCCCCACATCACCGCCGGGGAGAACGTGGTTGGCGAAGACAAAATCGGCCGGCTCCAGGTCACGCAACGCCCTCGCGTTGGCGTCGAGATAGCGCTCGTAGCCGGCCGGCTCCAGCTCGTGCAGATAGCGCGCCTCGAGGCCCTCGTAGCGGTCGAGCACGAAAACCGGCAGAACGCCGCCCACGTCGGGGCGGACGACGCGTGCGCCGCCGAGGTCGAAGCCCTCTGGATGCGGCTCCTGGCTCACGACCACCACGTCGTGGCCCATCCGGCTCCACGCGCGCGCGAGCGCGCGTGTGTAGATGTTGGAGCCGGTTCCGGCCAGCAGATACCCGTGCCAGAGCAGGATGCGCAACCGGGCGAGATTCGGCGTGGGCGCTGGGATTCCTCAGTTCGAGGGAGCGCACGCGATGCCGCGGCGCCGATACAGGCATCGGGCGACTTCGCCCTGCGGCCTACGACCTCTCGCTTGGAGGATCTGCGATGAAGACGCTCAAGCTCGTCGTCCTGCTCGGTTCGCTCGTGCTGGCCCTTGCCGGCATCGCCTTCGCCGCGCCTGTCGGTACCGCGGCGGCGACACCCCAGAACGGGGACGACGAGAGCTGCATCTTCGACGGCGGCTTCGATGACGAGGGCTTCGGCGACGACGATGCTGACGACGACTTCGGCGACGACGAGGAAAGCGGTGACGAGGGCGAGGACGCCGGAAACGAGTTCGAAGAGGCCTCCGAGGAGGGAGACGGGGACTCCGGAGACGAGGCCGACCGCAACTTCTCCGAGGACGAAGGCGACGAGCCGGATAACGATTCGAAGAAGGGAAAGTCGAATGAGGACGAGCCCAAGGAGGACGCGGACGACGAGGCCTTCGGCCTAAGCGTCGAGTGCGGCGACGAGAACAACGAGCTCGAGCTCGGCGCCGGCGACGACGTCGCGAAGCTCGGCGGCGGCAACGACCTGGCTCACGGCCTGGCCGGCGACGACGAGCTGCGCGGCGCAGGCGGCGGCGACCGGCTCTTCGGCGACGACGACGATGACAAGCTTTTCGGGGATCTCGGCGACGACCGGCTGCTCGGCGGTGCCGGCACGGATGACCTCTCCGCCGGAGCGGGAGCCGACGACGTCAGGGGCGGCGCCGGCAACGACAAGCTTGACGGCGCAGCAGGCGCGGATCGCCTCGAGGGCGGGCCCGGCGCCGATCACCTGACCGGTGGGCTCGGCGCCGACGTCGTGAACGGCGGCCCCGGCGCGGACCAGCTCGAGACGCGCGACGGCAAGCGTGACCGCGTCAAGTGTGGCGCAGGCAAGGATCGCGTTCGCGCCGACCGCGTGGACGTCTTGCGCGGCTGCGAAAAGACGATTCGCTAACGGCCTCGGCGGGCGGCTTCTGGTGCCGGTCTCAGGTCAGGCGGTTCCGGCAAGGACGCTGACTAAGCGGTAAGGAGCGGAAGCTGACGGGACAGTCCCCTGCGGGACAGTCCCTGCGTTGTCTGGGAACAGCCTCTACGTGAGGTGGAAGTAGAGCGCGTAGAGCAGATCGACGGCCGGGTTCGACGTATGGACCGCGACGTCTGACGGCACGTCGAGCAGCGCCTCGCTGTAGTTGAAGATGATCTTGACGCCCGCGTCGACGAGATCGTCGGCCTCCTCCTGTGCGCGGTCGGCGGGCACGGCTATCACTCCGACGATGATGTTGCGCTCCTGGACGATCTGGTTGAGCTGGCGGTAGTCGCTGACCTCGACGTTCCCGACGCGCCGGCCGACCTTCTCGGGGTCGCTGTCGAGGATGGCCGCGATGTGGATGCCGTGCTCGGCGAAGATCGGTGAGCTGGCGATCGCCTGACCCAGCCGGCCGGCACCGATCAGCGCGATGTTGTGCTGGCCCTGAGTGCGCAGGATCTTGCGGATCTCGCCCAGCAGGCTGTCGATGTTGTAGCCGACGCCGCGCTTGCCGAACTTGCCGAACGCGGACAGGTCGCGGCGGATCTGAGTGGCGTTGATGTTCGTGTAGTCCGCGATCTCCTGGGACGAGATCCGGTCTTTGCCCATCTTGCGCGCCTGCGTGAGCACCTGGAGGTAGCGGCTGAGCCGCGCAGCGACGCCAACCGTCAATCGCTCACTGGACTCAACCGGGCGGGGGGAACTTTGTAACACGGCACAAGGATTCTGCCAGTAATGGGCACGAGAGCGCCGGAAGAGTCACAAACCCTGCTTCGAGGCAGGAGTTTGTGCGGTCACCGCGCGCCGGAACGCGTCCTCCGGCACGAAGTACACGAAGCGCCGTTGACCCTCGATCTCGGCTACCGGGAGCCACTCGCGGTAGCGCGCCTCGAGTTCATCGTCACCCGTGATGTCGACCTCGGCGAGCGCGAACGGGGCCTCCGCACGCACCGAATTGATGACGGCCCGCGCCCGATCGCAGAGGTGGCAGCCGGGCGCGGTATAGAGCGTTACCTGTAACGCCATCGGCCACGGTCACCGAGAGCCATTGCGATCCTCCGCCGGAGCCGGGCTTCGCCCGGCGGGAGGCTCACTGGGGAGAGGCAACACGGGAACCCGCGCCAGAGCGACGGCTCCGCCAACCTCTGGAGCAACACTGACGCCCGCAAGGAGGGGGCACACGGGGGAACCAGGGGTTCCACCGTGACGCTACGGATAAAGGCCTCGAGTCAGCGTCGCCTCGGAGACACGCTGCACGGCGATCCCGTACGACGACACGCGCATGCTCGTACCGCGCTGCTCGAACGTCTGCCAGGTCTCGTTGAACGCCCGGGTCATGATGTCGTTCAGGCGCGCGTTGACCTCGTTCTCCTTCCAGAAGTACTCCTGGAGGCCCTGAACCCACTCGAAGTACGAGACAACGACACCCCCCGCGTTGGCGAGGATGTCCGGCAGCACGAGCACGCCACGCTCGTCGAGGATCTCGTCGGCCGCCGGCGTCGTGGGGCCGTTGGCGCCTTCGCAGATGATCTTCGCCTTGAGCTTGTCGGCGTTGTCGGCGGTGATGACCTGTTCGAGAGCACACGGCGCGAGCACGTCACAGTCGAGCAGCAGCAGTTCTTCGTTCGTCACCGCGTCGGTCCCGCGCAGGCCGGCCAGAGCGCCGGTCTCCTGCTTGTGCGCGATCGCCGCAGACACGTCGAGGCCGGCCGGGTTGTAGACCCCGCCCCCCGAGTCGGACACCGCAACCACCGTGGCCCCGTCCTCTGCCAGGAACTTGGCGAGGAAGCTGCCGACGTTTCCGAACCCCTGGACAACCACTCGGGTGCCCGCCATCGAGCGGTGCTGCTTGCGCAGCGCCTCGCGGATGCAGTACAGGGCCCCGCGCGAGGTCGCTTCCAGCCTGCCCAGCGACCCGCCCACGTTGAGCGGCTTGCCGGTCACGACGCCCAACACCGAATGCCCCTTGTTCATCGAGTACGTGTCGAAGATCCAGGCCATGACGGACGGGTCAGTGCCCACGTCCGGGGCCGGGATGTCCTTCTCGGGCCCGATCTCGTTGATGATCTCGCTCGTGTAGCGCCTCGTCATCTTCTGGAGCTCGAGCCGCGAGAGCTTCTTCGGATCGCAGATGACGCCGCCCTTGGCGCCTCCGAACGGGATGTTCATGAGCGCGCATTTCCACGTCATCCACATGGCGAGCGCCTTGACCTCGTCGAGCGTGACCGCTGGGTGGTAGCGAATGCCGCCCTTGGACGGGCCGCGCGCGATGTTGTGAGTGACGCGGTAGCCCTCGAAGGTGTGGATCGTGTTGTCATCCATATAAACGGGGATCGAGACGACCACCGCTTTCTTGCACTGGCTCAGCACGTTGATCAGGTTGGGGTCGATGGCGAACGCCCTGCCGACTCGCTCCAGCTGCTGTTGCGCGAGCTGGAAGGGGTTTTCGCGGAGGTGAGAGGCTGGAAGCTCGACGGTCGTCACGGGTGGCTGCTCCTTCGCTGTATCGGACCGGACCGCGACGATCCTATCCCGTTTTCCACGGGTTTTAGGCGATCGTGAAGCGCACGGTGCGGCGGCTCGGTGAGCCGGTTCCCGTAGGGAAAGCGAGCAGCCGCAGCTTGTACGTACCCCGCCGGAGGACCTTGCCGGCGGGCCCGCGGCCCGTCAGGCCGAATGCGTAGTGGCCGGGCAGCAGATGCCGCAGGCGGGTAAGCAGGCCGATGGGCTTCCCGGCGCCTACACGCCAAAGCTCGAGCTCGAGCCGCGACACCGCCTGCACCTGATAGTGGCCCTCAGTCAGCAGGAGGCGACCGGCTGTGAAGGTGAGCACCGACGGCGCGCGGTCGGACGGCGTGAAGCGGTCGTGCGTCAGCTCCACTGCGGTGAGCAGGCCCGCCTCCCGAACGCTCGGAGCCGCGGACCACGGCACGCGCAGGAGCTCACGGCCGCCGCTCGTCAGCTCGACCCACCCGGAGAGCGGGTGGTCCGGAACTGACGGTTCTGAGACCTTGACGCGGATGCGCGCGGTCCGTCCGGCGCGCAGCTGGAAGCGCCATGGGTAGACGCTGAGCGCCACGCCGTCCTCGCTGCGGGCGCGGGCCGAGAGCTGGAGCCGCCGCGTCGACACGTTGCTCACGCGGATCGTCTGCTCCTCCTGCCACGAGCCGATCGCGAAGTGACGAAAGGCGAGCGTCGCGGGCTTCGCGACCAATTCTGCGGCGGCTGCGGCGCCGACGTCGAGCAACCCGGCCCCTTGCGCCGTCATGGCCTCGCCTGCCAGCGGACGAGCAGAGCCGACGAGGGCCCCCTTCAGGGAGGCGGCGTCGAGCTCCGGGCGTGCCTCGGCGAGCAGCGCCGCCGCAGCGCCGGCGACCGCAAC
>DAITAO010000072.1:0-16125 GCA_036824245.1 Gaiellaceae bacterium
CGGCCGGGAGGGCTCGCCGGCCAGGGGCGAGAGCGCCGGCGAGGGGCGCGCGTGAACCCTGCGCTGGAGCTGCAGGACGTCGTGGTCGAGTACGAGCGGCGCGGGCTCGACCCTGTGCGCGCGGTGGCGGGCGCGAGCATCGAGGTCGCACGCGGCGAGATCGTCGGGCTGGTGGGCGAGTCGGGCTGCGGCAAGTCGACGCTCGCACGCGCGGCCGTCGGGATGGTCGCACCGCTCTCCGGGACGGTCCGCTTCGAAGGCCGTGAGGTGCGACCGCTCACGCGGGGCGCCCGCCCGCGTGACCTCGCGCGTCTGCAGATGGTCTTCCAGAACCCGTTCTCCTCGCTCAACCCGCGACGCCGGATCGGCAACCAGATCGCGGAGGGCCTCGCCGTGCTCGGCCTTGGCACGCGCTCGGAGCGCGCCGGGCACGTCGGCCGGCTCCTCGAGCAGGTGGGCCTGCCGCCGGCGGCCGCGCGCGGGTACCCGCACGAGTTCTCGGGAGGCCAGCGCCAGCGCATCGCCGTCGCACGGGCGCTCGCGGCAAACCCGTCCGTGATCGTCCTGGACGAGCCTCTGGCCTCGCTCGATGCGTCCGCGCAGGCGCAGCTCGCCAACCTGCTCGCCGCACTCGCCCGCGAGCTCGACCTGGGCCTGTTGCTCATCTCACACGACCTCGCCATCGTTCGCCACGTCGCCGACACGGTTGCCGTCATGTACCTCGGCCGCATCGTCGAGCGGGCGCCGACGCGCGAGCTCTGGGCGATGCCACTCCACCCCTACACCGAGGCGCTCATCGCCGCCGTGCCCCATGCAGACGGCGCCGGAACGCTGCCCGAGGCGCTTCCGGGCGAGGTCCCCGACCCGTCTCGACCGCCCGCAGGATGCCGCTTCCACCCGCGCTGCCCGTACGCCCTCGACCGCTCCCGCGCGGAGGAGCCGCCCCTGATCGAGCTCGCGCCGGGCCGCCACGCCGCCTGCTGGCTCCAACGGCCCGGCGAGCCACCCGCGCCTCCCGCTATCAAGGCTCGTCTGCTCGCGTCCAAAGAGTAGGCTCGGATGATCACCACGAGGAGCAGTCCACATCCCCGCAAGACCGCGGGCCAGGCTTTAGCCTGGCACGCACGTGCTAGCTAAGGAGAACGCCATGCAACTTGGGGTCAGAAGCAAGACGGCTCTGGCGCTGGGCATCGCCATTGCAGCCACAGCGGCCGCCTACGCGACCGCCACCGTGTCAGCCGCGCAGGCGCCCGACACGCTCGTCGTAGACCGTTCGTTCGAGATCAGGACATCCGATCCGCAGCGGGCCTTCGAGCCGACCGCCTCGATCGTCGACCGCGGCATCTACGACACGCTCCTGACGTTCAGGGGCGCCGACGTCTCGAAGCCGCGCCTCATGGCCGCGCGCGGCTACACCGCGTCGAAGGACGCGAAGACGTACACGTTCGATCTCCGGCGCGACCTCCACTTCGCGGACGGGACGCCGATGACGGCCGCCGACGTCGTCTTCTCGTTCCGACGCCTGATCAACCTCAAGGGCAACCCCGCGTTCCTCCTCGGTGGCGTCACGGTCTCGTCGCGCGGCAAGTACACCGTCATCCTGCGCTCCAAGACGCCCAACACCGCCATTCCGGTGATCGTGGCGAACACGTCGCTCGGCATCGTCAACTCGAAGCTCGCCAAGCGCCACGGCGCCACGGCCGGGGCGAACGCAGCCAAGAGTGACAAGGCCGAGCGCTGGTTCAACTCGCCCGCGTCCGTGGGCGCCGGCAGCGGGCCGTACGTGCTCAAGCAGTACAGCACGACGTCGCAGATCGTCCTCGAGCAGAACCCACGCTACTGGGGGCCGAAGCCGGCGTTCGAGCGGGTGGTGATCCGCAACATGGTCGCCGCCACCCAGTTCATCAACATCCAGCGGGGCCGCTACGAAGTCGCGATCGACCTGTCCGCGCAGCAGGCGCAGTCGCTTAGGAACAACCGCCGCCTCACCGTGAGGACCCAGCCGTCCACCTGGGTGTTCTGGGCGTTCGCGAACAACAACCCGGAGGTCTCTGCGGCGACCTCGAACAAGCGCTTCCAGGCGGCCGTTCGGTACGCACTCGATTATCCGTCCGTGGTGCAGCTCGCGGGCGGCGGCGCGATCCAGGCACGGGGCATCATCCCCTCGATGTTCGTCGGCTCGCTGCCGCGCTCGGCGGCGGTCAGCCGCAACCTCGCCCGCGCGAAGAGCGAGCTGGCCGCCTCGGGAGTCGGCGGCCAGACGTTCACGCTCGAGTACCCGAGCGACCTGACCATCAACGGCGTCGCCTTCACGACGATGGCGCAGCGCGTGCAGGCGAACCTCCAGGAGGCCGGGATCAACGTCCAGCTCTCCGGCGCGCCGGTCGGCACCTGGCTCGACAAGTACCGCGGTGGGACGATGGCGTTCGGCCTGTCACTCTGGGGCCCGGACTATCCCGATCCGGCCGACTACCTCGCTTTCATGCCCGGCGAGCTCGTCGGCCTTCGCGTGGGCTGGAAGAAGGGCGCCGACGCGACAATCGAGCGTCTGGCCGCGAGGGCGCGCGTCACGACCAGCGACAAGGCGCGGGCGCCGATCTACCGGCAGATCCAGCAGCGGCTGAACCAGTCGGGGCCGTACTTCCCGCTGATCCAGCCGACGCAGGTGTTCGCGGCCACGACCGATCTACAGGGAGCGGTCTTCAACCCGCTCTACTCGATCGACGTGCGGCTGCCGCGCCCGCGCTAGACGCAGACCTGAGCCGGGGCGGCGCGCCGCCGCCCCGGCTCACGTGTTCACGATCAGGTCGGGCGGGAACCGGTTCAGCTTTCGGCCGCCCTGCGACTCGCACACGACGATGTCCTCGGTGCGCACGCCGAAGCGGCCGTCGACGAGGATGGACGGCTCGTCGGTGAAGGTCATGCCGACCTCGAGCGGCGTCTCGTCCTCCTCGGACACGAACGGGCGCTCATGGACGTCCAGACCGATGCCGTGGCCCATGCGGTGCTTGAAGTTGGCGCCGTAGCCCGCATCCTCGATGGGCCGCCGACAGGCCTGGTTGACCTCGTTCGCGGGCACTCCGGGGCGCAAGGCGGCCCGGCCGGCCTCCTGCGCCGCGACGACGAGCTCGTAAGCAGCGCGGACCTCGGCTGCCGGCTCGCCGACGCACACCGTCCGGCCGAAGTCCGAGCAGTAACCGTCCACGACGGCGCCGAAGTCGAACATGACCGCGTCGCCTTCTTTGACGGCAGCAGTCGGGGACTCGTCCGCCCAGCTCGTTCCCTCGCCGAAGGTGAAGACGTGCGTCGTGAACGAGGGCACACGCGAGCCCTGGCGGCTCATGACGTGCTCTACCTCCTCGACGAGGTCGAGCATCGTCACGCCGGGCTGCACCTTGGGCGCGACGGCGGCGATCGTCGCATCCGCGACGCCGCAGGCCCGTTCCATGACAGCGAGCTCCTCCGGCGACTTCGTCCGCCGGAGAGCGTTGACCAGCGGCGACGCCATGACGATCCGATCCGGCGAGAGCGCGTCGGTGAGATGGACGACGCTCTCGGCCCAGGTGCGGTCGCCCACCGCCAGAGTGCGTGCGCCTCCCATGCTGCGCGCGGCCCGCTCGAACAGCGCCGGCCCGTCATCGCGCTCGCTCACCACGACGAGCTCGCCCGGCAGCTCCCCGGCCAGCTCGAACAACGTCATCATCCTGGGCAGGACGAACACCGGCTCGTGGTCAGCCCGGAAGAACGCGCCCGCGACCCAGCCGTGTGCGTACTGCGACTGGCCGAACGTAGGGATGACGCGCTCGACCCCGGTCAGGTACTCGAGATCGGACGACGGCGGCAGGAAGACGAGGTCGACGCCGGCCTCGCGCATGCGATCGGCCAGCTGGCGCCTCCGTTCCGGGTAGTCGAACACGGTCGCCGAGTGTAATGCGAGCCCGATCGAGCACGTACGTGCCAGGCTGAAGCCTGGCACGTGGTCTTCCCGCGGTTCGAGATGAGAGACTCGGGCCGGACGTGGAGGAGATGACAATCTACGACCTGCGCGTGAGCGTCGAGCGCATCGAGGGACGCTCGGTCTGCGGTCTCCAGCCGGGCGACTACTTCGAGCTCACCGAGTCGAGCCGCGTGCGCATTCCGCCCGGGAAGCACTTCTGCCTCTACGCGCTGTCGGCCGTGCTTCCGCTGCTCCCTGCGAAGCAGCGCAAGCTGCCCGCCGAGGACTGGCTGGAGCAGGAGACCTTCGTCGCGTGCCCTGACTACGAGGAGCGGCTGATCATGCGGATCGAGCGGATCGGAGAGCGGCGCATGCGCACGACCGATCTGACCTGACGTGGCCGCGGGCCCCCGTGCCAGGGAGGTCTCGATCGCGTTTCAGTCCGACAAGACCACCGAGGAGTACGTCGAGCTGGCCCGGCTCGCCGAGCGCGCGGGCTTCGACGTCGTCTCTGTCTACAACGACCTGCTCTTCCAGCCGGCGATCTACCCGCTACTGCTCATGGCGCAGGCGACGGAGCGAGTGCGGCTCGGACCCGCAGCGCTCAACCCCTTCACGCTTCATCCGGTCGAGATTGCCGGCCAGATCGCAGCGCTCGACGCGGTTTCGCGCGGGCGCGCCTACCTGGGTCTCGTCCGTGGCAGCTGGCTCGACGCCCTGGGCATCGAACCGCGCCGTCCGCTGACCGCGCTGCGTGAGGCCGTCGCGATCATCCGCCGGCTGCTGAGCGGCGACGCACAGGGCTTCGAGGGGGAGCTGTTCTCGCTCGCGCCGGGCGCGCGCCTTCACTACAAGCCGCTCCGAGCGGACGTGCCGCTGTTGATAGGCACGTGGGCTCCGCGTGTCGCGGCGTTCGCCGGCCAAGCGGCCACGGAGGTCAAGATCGGCGGCACGGCGAATCCCGAGCTCGTTCCGTTGATGCGTTCCTGGATCGGCAACGATCGGGTGGGCATCGTCGTCGGCGCCGTCACCGTCGTGGACGAGGACGCTGCGGCGGCGCGCGAGCGGGCAAGGGCGGAGGCGGCGCTGTACTTCCCGGTCGTGGCCGGCCGGGATCCGACGCTCGACCTCCCCGCCGGGCTCGTCGAGGACGTGAGCAGGCTCGTCGACGCGGGCGACCGGCAGGCGGCCGGCAAGCTCATCCCCGACCGGCTGCTCGACAAGCTGGCGTTTGCCGGCACGCCCGAGCAGGTGGCACGGCAGGCAGCCGCGCTCTACGAGGCGGGCGCGGCGCGGGTCGAGTTCGGGACGCCGCACGGGCTCGAGTCCCGAGCGGGAATCGAGCTGCTCGCCAGGCGCGTGGTGCCCGAGCTCCCCCTATAGTCGACGCCCGTGCGCGAGCGCTACCGCGAGGGAGTCGGGTTCGAGGAGGTGGCCGGCTATTCACGTGCTGTACGGCACGGCGACTGGATCGCGGTGAGCGGCACCGGCGATGTGACAGGCGACGGGACTGTGGGACACCCCGGCGACTCCTACGGCCAGATGCGCACGTCGCTCGAGCGTGCGCTCGCGGCGGTCGAGCAGCTGGGCGGGCGCCGCGAGGACGTGATTCGCACGCGCATCTATCTGGCGCCTGCAGCCGACTGGCGCGAGGTTGTACGCGCGCATCGCGAGCTCCTCGGCGGGGTCGACCCCGCCAACACGACTCTGTTCGTTGAGGGCTTCGTGGCCGAAGGGATGCTCGTCGAGATCGAGCTCGACGCGCTGCTCGCCGGCTAGATCGTCTTCCCCGCGAATTGCAATGATCCTGAGCATGCGGAAGATGCTCGGTATCGCATCGCTTCTGCTATCCGCAACCGCTCTTGCCGTGGCAGTCGTAGGCTTGCGAGAGGGGCGCGACCCGCTGCCCTCGCACGCGGAACTGGGCGCCGCAGCCGTTTCGCAGTTGCGCGGCCTCATGAGCCAAGACGAGGTACGCGGCCTGCTTGGAGCGCCGGAGAGCGTATTCCGCGACAACCCGCGCGCCCAATGCTGGGCCTACAACACGCCGTACAGCGTGCGACTGTGCTTCGGGGCGAAACGACGCTTGGCCTGGTGGGCGACTGACGCGCCGCTCCGGTCCGCTGCTTTTCAACGCTGGGTCAACCGAGTCGCTAGACCCTCCTAGTCATACGACGGCGGACTCGCTCGCGAGCGTCCCGTGCTCGAACCGCTCGGGACGCAGGTGAGCGAAGCCTTCGCCGGGGGCCTCGCCGACGACCAGCGCCGCGACTCCGCGGCCGATCTCCGGAGCCATCATAAAGCCGTGACCGCTGAAGCCGGCGGCCACGAATAGCCCTTCGCGCCCGGGCAGCTCACCGACGACCGCCTGATGATCCGGCGTCACGTCGTATACACCGTGCACGAGGTGCGGGAGGTCGACGAACTCCAGACGGGGAAGCAGCTCGACTACGGTCTGCTTCACACGGCGCCGCCACAGGTCGCGCGCTTCTCCGGATGCGCCCCTGGCGTCCAGGTCGCTCGCAAGCAGCCGGCCGTTCGCCAGCTGCTTGGCGGCGAAGCGGCGGTCGGAAGCGACCACGAGGGGCTCGAGCAGCCGCTCCGGGACGGGCTCGCTGAGGAAGATCCAGCGGTCCTCCGCGACGATGGGAAGTTCGGCCCCGAGGGGCCGCAGCAACGCCGGAGTGTCGACGGCCGCCGCCAGCACGACGCAGCCGGCGCCGGCGCTTGTGCCGTCGCCGAATGTGAGGCGCCAGCCGGTGCCGCTGGGGTCGATGCTCCTGACGTCGGCGTGTGCGATTGCCACTCCCAGACGCCTAGCTGCCTCCGCGAACGCCTCGACCACACCCTGAGGGCGGTCGAAGTAGCCGTCTTCGTGGCAGAAGGCCGCTCCCGCCAACCCGTCCGCCTTGAGCCCGGGGACGAGCCGGGCGGCCTCGTCCGCGCTGAGTATGCGGGACGGCACGCCGCTCTGGTTCTGTACGACCACGTCGCTCCGGAGCCGCTCGAGCGTGGCGGGCTCGTGGGCCACGAAGAGGTAGCCGCACGGGCGGAAACCAGGATCTACACGCGGCTGCAGGCGCTCCGGTAGGTCGTCGAAGAAAGCCAGCGAGTCGCGCGCCATCACGCAGTTGAGCCGGGTGCTCCACTGCTGGCGCACACCTCCCGGCTGCACGCCCGACGCTCCGGCGCCGGTGCCCTCGCGCTCGTACACGACGACGTCGCCGACGCCCCGTTCGGCGAGGTGAAAGGCGACCGAGAGCCCGATCACGCCGGCACCGACGATCGCGACGTCATTGAACAACGGGAGCCCCCGCCAACCGCTGCAGTACTAGCCGCCCGCGACGGCGGCCTCGATGCCCTGCTCGGCGAGCGCAGCCTGCGCCGCGGCCAGCCGTGCGAGCGGCACGCGGTACGGCGAGCAGGACACGTAGTCCAACCCCAGCCGGTGGCAGAAGGCCACCGAGGCCGGCTCGCCGCCGTGCTCTCCGCAGATGCCCAGCTTCAGGTCCTTCACGGCCCGCGCCCGGTCGACCGCGATGCGCATAAGGTCGCCGACGCCGGACTGGTCGAGCGTCTCGAACGGATTGCGCTCGAGGATGCCGTCCTGGAGGTAGAAGGTCAGGAACTTGCCCTCGGCATCGTCACGCGAGAAGCCGAGCGCCGTCTGCGTCAGGTCGTTCGTTCCGAAGGAGAAGAAGTCCGCGTGCTGCGCGATCTCGTCGGCGCGGATGCAGGCGCGCGGCAGCTCGATCATCGTGCCGACCTGGAAGTCGAACTCGCCCTCGTCGGCGGCTGCGGCAAGCGTCATCGCCCGCAGCCGCTTCAGCTCCTCGGCGAAGCCGACCAGCGGATGCATGATCTCGACCAGAGGCGTCTCGCCCGTCCGCTCCTCGACAGCCAGCGCGGCGCGCACGATCGCGCGCACCTGCATCTCGTAGATCTCCGGGTACTGGAGGCCGAGCCGGCAGCCGCGCGCGCCCAGCATCGGGTTGGCCTCCTGGAGCGTGCGGATGCGAGCGCGCATACGGTCGTCCGTCGCCTGCTCGAGCGGCGGCAGGAACTCGTGCAGCGGCGGGTCGAGCAGCCGGATCGTGACCGGCAGTCCCGCCATGGCCTCGAAGATGCCCTCGAAGTCGCTCTGCTGGATGGGTAGCAGGCGCTCGAGCGCGCTGCGCCGCCCGTCCTCGCCCTCCGCGAGGATCATCTCGCGGACGACGGGCAGCCGCTCCTCCGACATGAACATGTGCTCGGTGCGGCAGAGGCCGATGCCCTGGGCGCCGAACTCGCGGGCCTTGGCCGCGTCCTCGGGCGTGTCCGCGTTGGCACGCACGAGCAGCCGCCGCAGCTGGTCGGCCCAGCCGAGCACCGTCTCGAAGTCCTCGTTGATTTGCGGCGCGACGAGGTCGACGGGACCCACGATGACAGCCCCGTCGCCGCCGTCGATCGTGATCACATCACCCTCGCGCAGCGTCTGCC
The DNA here is from genome assembly GCA_036824245.1 of Gaiellaceae bacterium. Classification (GTDB taxonomy): domain Bacteria; phylum Actinomycetota; class Thermoleophilia; order Gaiellales; family Gaiellaceae; genus JACVRM01. Next base: position 8,417 of record DAITAO010000072.1, read on the forward strand.
CCGCGAGCGTGATCGTGCGCGCGTCCAGGTCGATCGTGAGCGCATCGCACCCCGCCACGCAGGGCTTCCCCATCCCGCGCGCGACCACAGCCGCGTGTGAGGTCATGCCTCCATGCGCGGTCAGCACGCCGGCGGCCTCGAGCAGGCCGTGGATGTCGTCGGGCGTCGTCTCCCAGCGGACGAGGATGACGCTCTCGCCCGCCTTGCCGCGCTCCTCTGCACTGTCCGCGTCGAGCACGATCGGGCCGCTGGCCGCCCCGGGCGAGGCGTTCAGTCCCCGCGCCACGACCTCGACGCCGGCGGCCGGGTCGATCATCGGATGCAGAAGCTGGTCGAGCTGGCCCGGGTCGATGCGCGCAACGGCTTCTTCGCGGGAGATGAGGTCCTCGTCGACCATGTCCACGGCCGCCTTCAGAGCAGCCGCCGCGGTGCGCTTGGCGCTCCGAGTCTGGAGCAGATAGAGGCGCCCTTCCTCGACGGTGAACTCGATGTCCTGCATGTCGCGGTAGTGCTCCTCGAGCCGCCGCACGGTGTCGAGCAGCTGCTCGTACGCCTGCGGCATTGACTCGCGCATGCGCTCGATCGGCTCGGGCGTGCGGATGCCCGCGACCACGTCCTCCCCCTGCGCGTTGGCCAGGTACTCGCCGTAGAGGCCGCTCTCGCCCGTGGACGGGTCGCGGGTGAAGCAGACGCCCGTCCCGGAGGTGTCGCCCCTGTTGCCGAACACCATCTGCACGACGTTGACTGCCGTGCCGAGATCGTCCGGGATGCGGTGCGCACGGCGGTAGACGCTGGCGCGAGGCGTGTTCCAGGAGTCGAAAACGGCGCGCACCGCACGCCCCAGCTGCTCGCGCGCGTCCTGCGCGAACGGCCGCCCGGTGTCGCGCTCGTAGATGTTCTTGAAGGTCTCGACGAGCCCGGCGAGATCGTCCGCCGTCAACTCGACGTCCTGCTCGACCCCACGGGCGCGCTTCAGCTCGGCGAGTGCGTCCTCGAAGCGGCGCGCGTCTACGCCCTCGACGACCTCGCCGTACATCTGGATGAGGCGCCGGTACGAGTCGTAGGCGAGGCGACGGTTGCCTGTGGAGCGCGCCAGGCCTTCCACAGCCTCGTCGTTCAGCCCGAGGTTGAGGATCGTGTCCATCATCCCCGGCATCGAGACCGCCGCGCCCGAGCGGACGGAGACGAGTAGCGGGTCCGAGGTGTCGCCAAAGTTCTTGCCGGTCGTCTGCTCGAGCGCAGCGAGGTGCTTCTCGACCTCCGTCTCCAGGCCGGGTGGCAGCTGCTTGCCCGCGCTCATGTACGCGCGGCAGGCCTCCGTCGTGACCGTGAACCCGGCCGGCACGGGCACTCCGAGCACAGTCATCTCGGCCAGGCCCACGCCCTTGCCGCCGAGCAGCTCGCGGCCGCCCGGAGCACTCTCGTCGAAGTCGTAGACGTAGCGCAGCTCCGTCACCTGCGGTCAGATACTCCCACAGTGGGCGCTGCGATACTCACCCGCGATGGCGGAGGGGCAGATCGTGGCGATCGGCGGAGGCGGGCTCTGCCCCGGGCTCTGCGATTTCGTGGCGGGACTGACCGGGCGTGAGCGCCCGCGGCTCCTCTACATCGGCACCGCGGGTGCCGAAGATCCAGCCTGGGCGCTGCGGGTCTACGACGCCTTCGGGGATCGCGCGACGGTCTCCAGACTCGAGTTCTTCCCGTGGCCGCCGGACGACCTGCGCGACTTCGTGCTCGGTCACGACGCCGTCTTCGTCGGCGGCGGCAACAGCGCCAACATGCTCGCCATCTGGCGGCTACACGAGGTCGACGAGATCCTGCGTGAGGCGTACGAGCAGGGCATCGTGCTGAGCGGCTCGAGCGCGGGCGGACTCATCTGGTTCGAAGCCGGTGTCACGGACTCGTTCGGCCCGCAGTACGCGCCGTACGAATATCTCGGCTTGCTGCCCGGCAGCTTCTCGCCGCACTTCGACGACGAGCCGGAACGGCGTCCCGTGTACCACCGGCTCGTCGCGGACGGATTTGCCGCCGGCTACGCCGCGGACGCCAGCGTGGGCCTGCACTTCGTCGGGAAGGAGCTGCGCGAGGCGGTCGCGTGCAACGAGGGCACGGGCGCCTACCGCGTCGAGCTCGTCGACGGCGAGATCGTCGAGACGCCGATCGCGGCACGGCTGCTCGCGTGACGCTGCGCGAGCACTGGCACGGCCAGGCCGAGGCGTGGGCGCGCTTCGCGCGCACGCCCGGTCACGACCCCTTCCACGAGGAGTTCAACTTCCCGGCTTTCATCGAGCTCCTGCCCCCGCCGGGGCGTGCGACGCTCGATCTCGGCTGCGGCGAGGGCCGCGTCGGCGCCGCGCTCGAACGCCGGGGCCACCGCGTGGTCGGTGTGGATGCGTCGCCGAATATGGTCGCGCTCGCGAGCGAGTGCCACGAAGCGCTCGTCGCGGATGCGACCTCGCTGCCCTTCGACGATGCGAGCTTCGATCTAGTAGTCGCCTATATGGCGCTGATGAACCTCGACGATCTCGAGGCGGCCGTGCGGGAGGTCGGGCGGGTGCTCGCGACCGGCGGCCGGCTCTGCTCGGCCGATATCCACCCGTTCAATGTCGGCGAGTTCGCGATCGACGATCCCGACGCGGCCTACGTGGTCCGCGGCTCGTACCTCGACCCGGAGCCGAAGGTCTTCCACTCCGATCGGGACGGCATCCACGTCACGTTCTACGACCGGCCGATTCCGCTCGAGCGCTACTCGCGCGCGTTCGAGGGCGCGGGCCTGCTCATCGAGGCGATCCGCGAGCCCCAGCCGCCCCCTGCGTTCGTGGGGGTGCGGCCGAGCGCCGGCCGGCGGCTGCGCTTCCCGCTGCTCCTGCACCTGCGGGCGGTGAAACGATGAGCTCCAAGGCGGGCTGGGAGCGCGAGGCGCGCAACTGGGCGGCCTGGGCACGCGCGCCCGGCCACGACGCGTACTGGCAGTTTCGCGATGCATTCTTCGACGAGATCGTGCCGCCGCCCGGACGAGCGACGCTCGAAGTCGGCTGCGGCGAGGGGCGCGTGGCGCGCGACCTAGGCGCCCGCGGCCACCGCGTGACGGCGGTCGACGCCTCCCCCATCCTGCTCGAGCTCGCCCGCGAGGCGGATACCGCCGGCGAGTACGTGCTCGCCGACGCGGCCGGCCTGCCGTTCCCGGACGCGAGCTTCGACCTCGCCGTCGCCTACAACTCGCTGATGGACTTCGACGACCTGCTCGGCTCTGTCCGGGAGATCAGCCGCGTTCTCGAGCCGGGCGGCCGCCTGGCGGCCTGCATCACGCATCCGCTGGCCGACGCCGGTCGGTTCAGCTCGCGGGAGCCCGACGCGCCGTTCGTGGTCACGGATTCCTACTTCGGGCGGCGCCCGTTTCGCGAGACGTTCGCGCGCGCAGGCCTGACGCTCACCTTCCACGGCTACGTTGCCCATCTCGAGGAGTACACGCGCACGCTCGAACTCGCGGGCTTCCTGATCGAGCGCCTCCGCGAGCCACCTGTTCCGCAGAGCGAGGTCGAACGGGACCGGGCCGAGGGGCGCTGGCGGCGCCTGCCGAACTTCCTGCAGCTGCTAGCAGTACGGCCGTGAAGCGTGTGGCCATCCTCGCCAGCGCGAGCGGGAACGGTAAGACGACGCTCGGCCGATCCCTGGCGGAGCGGCTCGGCGCGCCGTTCGTGGAGCTCGACGCTCTCAACCACGGGCAGAACTGGACCGAGGCGACGCCCGACGAGCTGCGGGCCAAGGTCGAGCCGCTCGTCGCGGAAGAGGTTTGGGTGATGGACGGGGCGTACCGCCGCAAGCTCGGTGAGCTGGTGCTCGAGCACGCGGATACGGTTGTCTGGCTCGACCTCCCGATGCGCGTCTGGCTGCCGCGGCTGCTCCGCCGGACGATCCGCCGAATCCGCGGTCGCGAGACGCTCTGGAACGGAAACCGGGAGTCGGTGCGTGGGACCGTCGTGGGCCGCGACGCGCTCATCCCGTTCGCGCTGCGCATGCACTTCTCTCGTCGACGCCGATATCCCAGAGAGCTCACACGCTTCCCCGTCGTGCGGCTGCGCACGCCGCGCGACGTCGAGCGGTTCCTGGCGGAGGCCGCGCAATGAGCCGCGAGGTGCAGCGCGGCGAACGCGTCGTGCGGCTCTCGAGCGCCGACCGCGTGCTCTGGCCGGGCGAGGGCATCACGAAGGGCGACCTGTTCGACTACTACCAGGCGGTCGCGCCGGTGCTCGTCCCGCACCTCAAGAACCGACCTTTTACGATGAAGCGCTGGCGCGAGGGGATCCGCGGTTCCGCGTTCTTCCAGAAGCAGGCGCCGAAGGGCATGCCCGACTGGATTCCGACGCGGCGGTTTCGCACCTACCCGCGCGAAGGCGACACGCGACTCGTCGACTTCCCGCTCGTCAACGACGATCTCGCGCTGCTCTGGATGGTGCAGATGCACTGCATAGACATGAACGCGTGGTACTCGCGCGTGGACAAGCCGGAACGGCCCGACTTCGTGCTCTTCGATCTCGACCCCCCCGAGCAGCGCGACGGGTTCAAGCAGGCGGTGCGGGTCGCGAAGCTCGTGCGCGGCGCCCTGGAGGAACTGGGTCTCGAGAGCTGGCCGAAGACGAGCGGTGCAGGCGGCATGCACGTGCTCGTGCCGATCGAGCGGCGCGCGGGCTTCGGGCAGGCGCACGAGCTCGCCGAGCGCGTGACGAAGGGGCTTGCCGCACAGCATCCCGGCGTGGTCACGGCCGAATGGCTCAAAGCAAAGCGCCGCGGGGTCTTCATCGACTACAACCAGAACGGCCACGGGAAGACGATCGCCTCCCCATACTCCGTACGGCCGAAGCCGGGTGCCCCAGTGTCGACACCGGTCCGCTGGGACGAGCTGACGGACGAGCTGGACGACAGCAAGCTCACGATGGCGGCCGTCCTGGAGCGTGTCGAACGGCACGGCGATCTCTTCGAACCGGTCCTGCAGGGCGCGCAGCGGCTGGCGCCGGCGCTCGCGCAGGTGCGCAAGACGACCGAGCCGCCGCCGAAGCGCAAGCGTCGCGCCCGGGCGTAGAGTCGCGGGGTGCCCGTCCCTCCCATCCGCTCGGAGAGGCTCGAGCTGGTCTCTATCTCGGCGGACTTCATCGAGGCACTGCTCGACAGCCGCCGCGACGATGCGGCGGCAGAGCTCGGCATTGCGCCGCCGGGTGAGTGGCCCGGCCGGCACGAGGGCTTTCTTCGCCTCCGGCTTCGCCAGATGAGGGAGGACCCGGCCGTCCAGCCGTGGCTGGCGCGCGCGCTGACGCTGCACGGGGACGACCGTCGCCCCTTCGTCGGTTTCGCGGGCTTCCACGGCCCGCCCGGCGTGAACGCGCTACGGCGTGCGGACGCCGTCGAGCTCGGCTACGAGGTGCAGCCCGACTTCCGCCGCCGCGGCTACGCCACCGAGACGGTGGAGGCGCTCATGCGCTGGGCGCGAGAAGAGAACGACATCCGCGCGTTCGTCGCGTCGATCGCCCCGAAGAATGTTCCGTCGGTGGCGATCGTGCGCAAGCTCGGCTTCGCCCACGTCGGCGAGCACTGGGACGAGGAGGACGGCCTGGAGCACGAGTTCCTGCTCGAGCTCGACGACGCCAAGTAACAGTCTGTTACTTGGCGGTGCGGCGGGCCTGGAACTCGGCAATCCAAGCGGCCGCCCGCAGGCCCAGCCACAGCGGCGTGAGCAGCACGTAGAAGACGACGATCGCCGCCCCGAGCAACGTGTACCAGGCGCCCCACCGCCACAGCGGCACGGGCCCTTTCGGTGCGCTCGCCGTCAGGCGGTCTTCACCTCCGCGGCGGCGGCCTCGCGCCGCTGCTCGACGAGCTTGATGACGCGGGCGGCCGTCTCCTCGATGGAGAGCTCGGTCATGTCGATGACCGGGCAGCCGAGCCGCCTGTGCACGGAGGCCGCCTCGTCGAGCTCTTCGTAGATCCCGACCAGCTCCGTGTACTTGCGGTGGTCGGCGCCGCCGAGGCGCCGGGCACGGTCCTGGCGGATCTCGGCGAGCCGCTCCGCCTCGATGGTGAGCCCGACGATCTTCGCGGGGTCGATCTCCCACAGCTCCTTGGGCGGTTCGATGCCCTTCACGACGGGCATGTTCGCGGTCTTGTAGCCCAGGTAGCCGAGGTACATGGAGAGCGGCGTCTTCGACGTCCGCGAGACACCGACGAGCACGATGTCCGCCTCCGACAGTCCCGCCGGGATGCCGTCGTCGTAGCGCACCGCGAACTCGATCGCCGACATGCGGCGGAAGTACTGCTCGTCGAGCTGCGGCCGCGCACCCGGTCGCATCTGGGCGGCGGTACCGGAGACCCGGGCCACGGCTTCCATCGGATGACCGAGGATGTCGCAGTAGTGGACCCTCGCGCTGCGGCACAGCGCGCGCATGGCGGAGCGCAGCTCATGGTCGACGAGGGTGTACAGGACGACGGCAGGCCGTCCCTTGGCCCGGTTCACAGCAAGGCGCAGGTCGTCGACCGTCTCGACGCTCGGGTGGCTGATCTCTTCGAACGCCTGGTCCGGGAATTGCGCCTCGAGCGCCTGCACGAGCCGCGCGGCGGTCGCGCCCGTGGCATCCGAGATCATGTGCAATTCGACGGTGGTCACACCGCCATTCTGACCGTCTCCTCAGCCTTTGAGCGCAAGCGGCGACACAAGAGGGCTACGGCCGGCTGACCGTCAGCCGGAACGTGCCGGCGCCGGTGAGCCTCCCGACGCGCACACGGAAGCTCCGCTTCCCGCAAACGGTCGTCGTCACCGTCGCCGATCGGCCTGCCGCGACCGCAGCGCGGCCGAGCCGCGCCGAGCCCGCGTACAGCTCGAGCGTGAGCCGTGTGCGGGCGGGAGCGCGCAGGGTGGCGCGCAGTGTGCCGTCGAGCGGCGTCGCGACCGCGTAGTTACGGCGTTTCGCTCTCGGTCCTACCTGCCCCGCACGAGGGACGATCGTGGCGGCACTCCAGGGCTGAAGCACGTCCTGTTCGAGCGTTGCGAGCGCCGCGGCGTCCGGATAGAAGACGGGTGACACCACGTCCCAGGTGCTCTCGGTCGCGCCGGCCCTGCGCTCGTTCATGACCCGGTAGGCCTCGGCGAACCCCTCACCCGGATTCATGGCGTACTGAGGGCGATCCGACGCGCCCGGGTGCAGCTCTCCGAGCCGTGTGCGAGCACAGACGCCGATGCGGGAGGCCCAGCGCTTCGTCCCGTAGTCGAGAGCCGTCCACGGCGCGTTGGACCGGTTCGCCGCCACGTGATGGCCGTACTCGTGGGTGAGGATGCCTCGCGCGGAGACCTCCGGCACCGCGTCTTCGCCGGGTGCGACGATCATCCGCTCGTCGGGTGAGTAGCAGGCGAGCGCCGAGAAGCCGCATATTGAGCCGACTTCGGTGGGCGGCGCCAGGTAGGCGGTGACCGTGGCGAGCTCGCTGCCGTGCACGAGCCCGGCCAGGAAGTCCGCCCAGCTCTGGCCGACCGCGGGATCCTGCGGATAGGTGTCGGAGAGGTAGACGGTCACCGCCTCGCCGGTGACCGCCGTGTACGGGCCTCCCCAGCGGGCCGCCCGGGCGAGCGTGCGGCGCGCCGTGCCGCGGTCGAGGATCGTGTCGCGGACGAGCGTCGACCCGGTCGACCCGGCCGTCGGCGCGAGCGGCGCGCCGGCCAGCCT
>DAITAO010000073.1:0-16091 GCA_036824245.1 Gaiellaceae bacterium
TGAGGATCGTGTGCAGGCACAGCCCGCCGGCGCCGGGCTGCCACTGATCGCCCGTCTCGTGATCTCGGAGCCCCGACAACTCCTGCCAGGTCTGGCCTCCGTCGACGGAACGGAAGAGCGCCGCGTCCTCGACGCCGGCGAACACCGTGTCCGGGTCCGTCAACGACGGCTCGAAGTGCCAGACGCGGGCGAACTCCCAGGGGTGCTGCGTACCGTCGTACCACTGATGCGTGCCGGGGACGCCGTCGTATGCGAACTCGTTGCCAACCGGCTCCCACGTTTTCCCTCCGTCGTCCGAGCGCTGGACGACCTGGCCATGCCACCCGGTGGACTGCGACGCGTAGAGCCGGTCCCGATCGACCGGCGACGCGTTGAGGTGGTAGATCTCCCACCCCGCGAACAACGGGCCCTCGACGTTCCAATCGTCACGCGTCCCGTCCGACGTCAGGACGAATGCGCCTTTCCGCGTGCCCACGAGGAGCCGCACTCCGCTCATCGATACCCTCCTTCTCGCTCTCGAACGACCATTCTCTCCACGACGTGCAGCCGCCTGCGATTTCGACCGCGTCAGGAGGTAGACCGCGGAGCAACGCAAAAGTCATCGGTCACGTAAAGGCGTCTGGGGGCTGATGCGTCACTGGCGGATCAGTGGCAGCGAAAGTCGGCTGTAGCAGCGCGCCGAAGCGAGTCTGCGAAACGCACCGAGCGCCACATCAGCACCGGGACGCACAGTACTCGGAACGCGACGACGCCGTGCTCGCGGTTGTTCAATCCCGGCTAATACGCGAGCCGACAGCGTCGAAGGTCAGCGCGACGTTCGCGCCCTTTCGCTCCCGTTCGCTGAAACTGCCTGTTTTCACGACGTTCTCAGCGCGCGACCGAACACACGCGAACCCGAGCGAACGCTGAGTTGAGCACTGTGACCACGGTCAATCGCGCCGAACTACGCCGCGAGCTTCTCCGCCGGTTTCGTGCGGGCGACGAAAGGGGCGGGGCGGGTCACCACGACCGTGACACGGCATGGGCAACGGACGCCGCCTCCCGCACTGCCTGATCGAGTGGAAGCTCCCGCCCAACGCTCTCCAGGCTCGCAAACGTGGCCTCCCCGAGCTCCAAGGTGAGGACCTCAATTGTTCGTTCGTATCCCTCGCGCTCCCCGGCCTCCAGCGGAACCCCCAGTCGCTCCAACAGCCCCATTCCCGCACCGAGGAGGCGGGCCGCGGTGTGTGCCTCCCCGCGGACAGCGGCGAGCTCTCCGCACCCTTCCACGCAGTACGCGACGTTCTCCTTGTAGCCGAGCTCTTGGCCGAGCGCGAGGCTCTCGACGAACAGCCTGCCGGCGTCGTCGGCCCGGTCCTGGGCGAGTGCCGCGCGGCCGAGGTTGTGCAGCAGAATCGCCGCTGAATCCTTGGCTCCCTGCTCACGCGCGAGCGAAAGCGCCTCCTCTCCGAGTGTCCGCGCGCGGTCGTGATCGGCCTGCAGGTTCGCGACCGATGCGAGATTGGCCAGCGCCACCATGAGCGTACGCAGGTCGCCTCTCTCCCGGAATAGCGGAATTGTCTCCTCGTACAGCTCTGTCGCCCGCTCGTAGTCCTCCGTGAGGAGCGCGAGGGTGGCGAGTTCCGCCAACGTCCGCGCGGCTCGGTCCTCGTCCCCTGCTTCACCGAAGAGCGCGAGCGCCTCCTCGAAGAGGTCCCTCGCTTGGTCGTGGTCTCCCTGCCGAGCGACGAGGATTCCGAGCGCGTGGAGCGCCTTGGCCTGGACGACGGCAGGCGCGTCGTGGCCTCTGCCCAGCGCTGCCTCCAACCGCGTCCTGCCCTCGTGCAGGTGACCCCGCAACCGCCAAAACACTTGCAGCGCACTTGCCAGCCGCAACTCAACCTCGGTCCGTCCCCTAGAACCGGCCCAGGTGAGAGCGGTCCGGAAGTTGTCGTGCTCCCGTTCGAAGCGCTCGAGCCACGGTCCCGCGTCCGCACCCGTGAGGTTGGGCTCGCCCAGCTCTGCCAGCGCGAGAAAGTGCTCGGCGAATTTCCGGCGCACCTCCTCCTCACGCGGACTCTGTGCAAGCCGCTCGAACGCGTATTCACGGATGGTCTCGAGCATTCGGAATCGCACAGCCTCCAGCAGCTCCTCTCGGCGGAGCAGGTTGTGCTCGACGAGCTCCGCTACGCCGTCAATGTCGGTGTCGCAGACGGCCGCCGCCGCCTCGAGGGTGAACCCGCCGGCGAACACGGCGGAGGAGGCGAAGAGCTCCCGCGTCCGTGGGCCTAGTAGCTCGTAGCTCCAATCGATCGCCGCCCTGAGCGTCTGCTGGCGCTCGGGAACGTCGCGAGGGCCGGCAGTGAGCACGTCGAGCCGATGTTCGAGCCGGATGAGCAGCTCCTCCGGAGAGAGCACCTTCGTGCGAGCCGCTGCAAGCTCGAGCGCCAGTGGAAGCCCGTCCAGGGCGCGGCAGATCTCGGCGATAGCCAGACCGTTATGCCTGGTGAGCGCGAATTCGTGTCGCGCCGCGCGCGCACGCGACACGAATAGCTCGACGGCCGCGTTTCGACCGAGGGCATCGACGTCCTCCGACTCTCCGGGCCGTGGAACCGGTAGGGGCGGGACCGGGTACTCATGCTCGCCGCTCAGCCGCAACGCGGTGCGACTCGTCGCCAGCACCTTCACCCCGCGCCCGATGGCAAGCAGCTCACTGACAAAGCGCCCAGCGGCCTCCACACGCTCGAAGTTGTCGAGTACCAGGAGCAGCTGCCGCTCGCGAAGAGCGTCCTTCAGGCTCTGTTCAATGGCTTGCCTCGAGGCCTCCTCCACGCCGAGCACGCCCGCGATCGTCCCGGGCACCAGCTCCGGGGCGTCGAGAGACGAGAGATCGACGAAGAAGACACCGTCCTCGTAGTCGCGCTGCAGCTCTTCCCCGGCGGCGATGGCCAGTCGCGTCTTCCCGCTCCCGCCCGGCCCGGTCAGGGTCACCAGCCGGACATCCGGGTCGCGCAGCACCGCTGTCACGGCGACCAGCTCGAGGCCGCGGCCGATCAGCCGTGACGGCGGTGCGGGAAGGTAGCCGGCGTACCGGCCGGGCGGCCGGCGAGGTTCGAGCGACGGATCGTGGCGCAGAATCGCCGCTTCTAGCTGCTGCAGCTGAGGACTCAAGTCGAGGCCCAGCTCGTCGACCAGCGCCTTGCGGGCGTTCTGATAGACCGCGAGTGCCTCCGTCTGGCGACCGGCACGATAGAGCGCCAGCATGAGCTGCTCGCGCGCCCGTTCGCGATACGGGTGCTCTCGGACGAGTGCCTCGAGCTCAGGCACGAGCTCGGCGTGGCGCGCCAGCTCGAGGTCGGCGTCGATACGCCGCTCGAGTGCCGACAGGCGCAACTCTTCCAGACGCTCACGCTGCGCATCGATGAAGGGGGTGCCTTCGAGGTCAGCAAGTGCTCGGCCTCTCCAGAGCGAGAGCCCGTCTCGGAGCGTCTCCGCGGCAGCCGCCGGGCGCTCGGCACGAGCGCGCTCGCACACGCGGGTGAACCGCTCCAGATCGAGCTCGCCAGGCTCGACGCGGAGGCGATAGCCCGCGCCGTGGGTGACGACGCGGTCGTGGCCGAGGACCTTGCGCAGACCGTGAACTGCAACCTGCAACGCATTCGCCGCTTTCTCGGGCGGCCGGTCGCCCCACAAGGCATCGACGAGGCGAGCGCGGGAGACGACCTCGTTCGCGTGCAGCAGGAGCACGGCGAATAGCACCCGCTGCCGAGGGCCGCCTAGTGTTAGTGGGCAACCGTCTGCCGCCGCCTCAAGCGGTCCCAGCACCTTGAGCTCGAGCTCCGCAGTCATGTCCCCTGAGCCGCTCGCATCGTAAGTGCGCTGTCCGATCGTCATGTGCATCCACCGAGTGCAAGGGGACTCATCGGGGACACACGTCGCCAATTCATCAAACAAAACCCCCGGTTTACGGGGGTTTTAGAAGCGGATGATGGGATTCGAACCCACGACCTTCTGCATGGCAAGCAGACGCTCTAGCCAGCTGAGCTACATCCGCAGGCGAGTCGCAGTATAGCCGCACTTCGAGCCAGATCCGGATGCGCCGCAGTCGAGTGCGGGCTGCCCGCCGGACTACGTCGAATTCGACGCTGATCCCGCATCGAGAGTGGCTTTGCCGAGCTCGGTGAGGGCTATTTGGGACTCACTTTTCGACTGTCCGCCGCGTACGACCTGGAGAAGGCCGCCGATGAACGCGTCCTCCCAGACGGGCTGGCGCGGACAGTTGCTTCGCCAGGCCTCGATGGCCTCCGCGTAGGTGCGTGGCCGGCTCGAGATCCAGGCCAGGAGCTCCAGAGTTGACGGGCTCACGGGCTCACGCATCTACCCCACTTTACGGCCGCTCGTCTCACACACACCCGCATCTGTCACGGAGGCGCCGCGGCATCCAGAGCCTCGTTCACCAGCCGGTCGGCGAGCTCGTTGTGCTCACGGCGAACCGCCTTGTAGCTCACGCGCCGCAGGCGACGTGCGAGGCCGGCCGCCTCTAGGGACAGCGCGCGCAGGGCGTCGTTCTTGACGCGATACGCACCGGTCATCTGCTTCACCAGCAGCTCGGAGTCCGAGACCACCTCGATGTCGTCGAGCCCCAGCTCGAGCGCCCGCTCGAGCCCGGCGACGAGAGCGCTGTACTCGGCGACGTTGTTGGTGGCCACGCCGATTGCGTGTCCCTCCGCGGCAAGCACGGTGCCGTCCTCTGCCTCGAGCACGAACGCATAAGCGGCGGGGCCTGGGTTGCCGCGTGCTCCGCCGTCCGTAAAGAGGCGGACCTTCAAAGCGCGGTCTCGGAGGCTGGAATGCGGTTCGCAACCGTGCTAGCCTCGACCGTGAGGCAGTCCCCCGGCCGATTCCCCAAGCAGGAGCAGCGCCCGTAGCCCCCGATACGTTCCGCGCTTCCAGTGAGCAGTCGCCTTGGCGCCCGCTCAGGGCTTCTACGCAGTGCGCGCCGGCGAGGCTTCGGTCTCACGTGTTCGGCGCTCTCGAAGTGGGAAGCCGTCGCGAATGAGCACAGTGACGGTGCTCCCGCGGCAGACGCCGTCCGACCGTGCAGAAGAGGCGATCGCGGTGGTTGTGGACGGTCCGCTCGTTGAAAGGGCAAATGCCATCGACGAGTGGGTCAGGTCGCACGAATGCTGGGAATTTGCGCTGTACGAGGGCCATTACTTCGGACGCGCGAACAACGTCGAAGGCCGGCTCACGTTCGCCGCGGGTGCGCAAACCTCGACGCTCGTCTTCCGGCTCGACCAGCTGGACGGCGTCAGTCACGCGGGCGATGAGCTCGTGATCAAGTTCGAGGACCGCGAGGGCATTCCCAAGCTCGCGCGACTGACGGAGCACGGCCTGTCTGTGGCGCTGTTCCACATTCTCAGCTACGCCTGATTTCACAGTTCCTACGCGCTCTCGCGCAGGATCGGTGCGTGCGTCCGCACTACGATCACAGCGGGGAGGAGGCTCGGGGCGCCTGCGCCGGGACATGGCCGATGGGGCCCGGTCCAAGCGTCAGATCTCAACCTCCGGGGCCGCCTCGGCGTCCGCGTCGCCGACGTTAGCCGTGCCCCTGGGCTCGATGAGCAGGATGTGCGCCTCTTCGTCCGCCCGCGGGCAGTGTTCGACGCCTCGCGGCACGACGAAGAGCTCGCCCGGGCCGAGCTCAATCTCGCCGTCCCGCAGCTGGATGGTCAGCCGGCCAGCGAGCACGAGGAAGAAGTCGTCCGTGTCGGGGTGCGAGTGCCAGACGAACTCGCCTCGCGCCTTGCCCACCTGGATCTTGTTGTCGTTGTAGTACCCGACGATCTTCGGCTGGAAATGCTCGTCGAAGCTCGCAAGCTTTGCCTCCAGGTTGACCGACTCCACCGCTACTCAGTCGTATCGATCTGGGCGCGTTGCAGCTTCCCCGAGTAGTCGACGTACACCGACTTCCACTCGGTGAACACGTCGAGCGCTGCCTGGCCCGCCTCGCGATGGCCGTTACCGGTGTCCTTCGTCCCCCCGAACGGCAGGTGCACCTCGGCGCCGGTCGTGCCGGCGTTCACGTAGGTGATGCCCGTGTTGAGGTCGCGGACGGCCCGAAAGGCCTTGTTGACGTCGCGTGTGAAGATCGACGAGGAGAGCCCGTACCGGACGCCGTTTGTGACCTCCACGGCCTGCTCGAAGCTGGAGACGCGGATGAGCGCCGTCGTGGGGCCGAAGATCTCCTCCTGCGCGATGCGCATGCCGGGCTCGGCGTCGCCGAAGATGGTCGGGCGGTAATAGAAGCCCTTGGCGAGTCCGTCGCCCGCGGCGACCTCGCCGCCCGTCAGCAGCCGAGCGCCTTCGTCCTTGCCGATCTGCGTGTACGAATGGATCTTCTCGAGCGCCCGCTCGTTGATGACCGGACCGACGTCAGTGTCGTCCTCCCAGCCGGGGCCGAGCCGCATGCGCTCGGCCGCCGCCACCAGGCGCGATTGCACGGCCTCGTAAACGGCCTCGTGAACGATCACGCGACTCGCTGCGGTGCAGCGTTGTCCGGACGTCCCGAACGCCGACCAGACGATGCCGTCCACCGCCAGGTCGAGGTCGGCGTCGTCCATGACGATGATCGCGTTCTTGCCCCCCAGCTCCAGGTGAACGTGCTTGAGCCCCTGGGCGGCCGCCTCGAGGACACGCACGCCGGTCTCGCGCGAGCCCGTCAACGTGATCACCCTCACGTCGGGATGGCGCACGATGCGCTCCCCCACTTCGCTGCCGAAGCCGTGCACCACGTTAACGACGCCCTTCGGTACGCCCGCCTCGTCGAGCAGCTCGACAAAGCGCTCGCCGAGCAGCGGTGTGTCGTTGGCCGGCTTGAACACGACCGTGTTGCCGCAGACGAGCGCCGGAATGATCTTCCAGGACGGGATCGCGATCGGGAAGTTCCACGGCGTGATCACACCGACGACGCCGATCGGCATCCGCACGCTCATGTTGAACTTGTCCGGGAGCTCGGACGGCGTCGTCTGGCCGAACAGGCGCCTGCCCTCACCGGCCATGTAGAAGCTCATGTCGATCGCTTCCTGAACGTCACCTCCGGCCTCGGCCTTGACCTTGCCCATCTCGCGGGTCATCAGGTCGGTGAGGTCCTCCTTGTGGTCTATGAGGAGCTGTGCGAAGCGGAAAATGAGCTCGCCGCGCTTGGGCGCGGGCACCAGCCGCCACCGCTCGTACGCCGCGGCGGCGGCGTCGACGGCGCGGTCCACGTCGACGCTGCTCGACTTCGGGAAGGTGCCGATCGTCTCACCGGTGGCGGGGCTCTTCGAGTCGAAGGTCTCACCGCCGGCGGCGTCGACCCACTCGCCCCCGATGTAGTTCTGGAAGGCTTTGGTGCCGAGGAGACCCACGCAGCGATTCTATGTTCTCGCGCTCAGCCCGCTTCTACGACGCGCTCTACGACTGGAAGGACTACGCGGCCGAGTCCGAGCGGCTCGACAGGCTGATCCGCGCTCGCGTTCCGGACGCCCGGACGCTGCTCGACGTCGCGTGCGGCACGGGGCTGCACCTCGCCCAGCTGGCCACGCGCTACGAGGCTGAGGGCCTCGACCTCGACCCAGAGCTGCTCGCCGTCGCGCGGAACCGTGTGCCTGAAGTGCCGCTGCACGAGGCGGACATGACGGACTTCTCGCTTGACCAGCAGTTTGACGCCGTCGTCTGCCTGTTCAGCTCGATCGGATACGTCCGCACCGCCGACGGCCTGCACGCGGCCCTCGCAGCCATGGCGAAGCACACCCAACGCGACGGTGTCCTCGTCGTCGAGCCGTGGCTCACACCGGACAAGTGGCGACCCGGCGTCTTCGGTGCGCTGTTCGCCGAGACTGACGACTGGGCCGTCGCACGCATGAACACGAGCAGCGAGGTCGCGGACGGTCTCACCATCCTGGACATGCACTACCTGGTCGCCACTGCCGAAGGCGTGGAGCACTTCGTCGAGCGCCACGAGCTGGGAATGTTCACGCACGAGGACTACATGCTGGCCTTCCGCGCAGCCGGCGTCGAAGTCGAGCACGATGTCGAGGGCCTGATGGGCCGGGGCCTCTACATCGGTATGCACGCGACGTAAAACGCTGCCTCCCAGGACCTCGCCGCTCGCCGTATGCGTACTGGCGGCATGAGGCTGGCTGCACGCCACCGGCTCGTCTCGCGTGCCATCCGCATGGAGGTCGAGGAGCGCGGCTACGTCGTGATCCCGGACGCCCTGGAGCCTGGGCTCCTTGCCCGCCTCCTCCGTGCTCACGACCGGGTCTACGCCGAGGAGCAGTCCAGCGGCCGTCTCGCAGCGGACGGCTCCCTGCACCTGCTCGGATTTCTCGCCCGCGACCCTGCCTTCCTGGAGCTGCTCGACCTTCCGGCCATCTTGCCGCTCGTGGCCGAGTTGCTCGGCTGGAATATCTACGTCTACCACAGCCACCTAGACGCTCATCCGCCGACACCGAACGGCGTCCCGAGCTGGCGCTGGCATCAGGACGGCGGCCGGCAGAACCTCGACATCGAGACCGAGCCGACGCGGCCGCGTCTCTCGGTGAAGGTCGCGTACTTCCTGACCGACGTGCTCGGCGGCGACGCGGGAGCGATGAAGGTCGTGCCCGGCAGCCAGCGGCGGAACACGCTGCGGAGACCCCAGCACCTCGAAGATCATCACGATGAGCCCGACAGTGCCGAGCCTGTTACGGCCCCGGCGGGAACCGCCGTCGTCTTCGACCGCCGCCTGTGGCACGCGCGCGGCGACAATCGTTCGGGCCTGACGCGCAAGGCGCTCTTCGTGGGATACACGTATCGCTGGGTCCGGCCGCGCGAAAGCACGAACGTGCGAAGGGCAGGGCTCACGCCGATCCAGCGCCAGCTTCTGGGTGAGTCGACCGGCGAGCTGGGCTTCTGGCTGCCCAGTGACGAGGATGTCCCGCTACGCGGGTGGATGGAGATGAATGGGATGTCCGGTCGCGGCGGCGCCGACTCGCGCTAGCACCTACTACTCCGGCGGCTCAGTCGTGAGAAAAGTGCCCGGCGCGCGGGAGCGGCGACGATCGCGGATCTCGCGCTCGCTCGGCTTGCGCTTCGTCGTGCGCCGGTCGGGCCCCTCACGGCGATCGAGGATCACCGTGACGTTCGGATTGTCCTCGTAGTACTTGACGAGCTTGTCGTACAGCTCGTCCTCGAGCTCGCGCGGGACGACGCAGTAGATCATTCTGGTCGAATTCTACGGCGGCGTCCCGTCAGCGCACTCACTCGCACCAGGGGATCACGATTCGGCGGCCTCTTTACAGTGACTGTCACTGTTAAGAGGTCAGCGAGCGATCGTGGTGATGATCCCGCTGCGGCCGTCGACGCGGCGAACGGCACGGCCCTCGAACTCGGTGATATAGAAGGTGCCGTCGGCGGCCACGGCGACCTGATTGGGGACGGCGATGCTCGCCTGCGTCGCTCGGCTGCCGTCGCCGCGGGAGACCTGGATGCCGTTGCCGGCCACCGTGGTGATCGAGCCGCCGGTCTGGAAGCGGCGGACGCGGTTGTTCGAGCCGTCCGAGACGTAGAGCGATCCGTCGGGCCCCAGCGAAATGTTGATCGGATCGTTGAATACGGCCTGCGTCGCCGGACCGCCGTCACCGGCGAAGCCTTCTGCGCCTGTCCCGGCGACGGTCGTGATGATCCTCGTCGCAGCATCGACGCGGCGAATCCTGTGCGCCCACGTGTCGGCGATGTACAAGGTCCCGTCCGGCGCTGCCGCCAGGCCGTGCGGATGCATGATCGCCGCCTGCGTCGCCGGGCCACCGTCTCCGTTCGAGGCTTCGGCTCCCGTGCCGGCAACGGTCGTGATGACCCCGCTGGCGGCGTCGATGCGACGGACTCGGTTCTCGTACTCAGCGAGATAGAGATTCCCCACACTGTCGAAGGCCAGTCCGTCGGGAGCGTTCAGGGCTGCCGCCGTTGCAGGCCCGCCGTCGCCATAGAACGCGCGCTCGCCCGTCCCCGCGACCGTGGTGATGACGCCTGTCGCGGCGGCAATCCTCCGCACACGGTTCCCGCTCACGATGTAGAGGTCTCCGCCCCGCGCAACGGCGACGTCGATCGGCTGATCGATCGCCGCAGCCGTGGCCGGTCCACCGTCCCCCGAGAAGCCAGGCTGGCCGTTTCCGCCGACGACGGCCGACGCCGCCGTCACCGGGTCGATGCGGACGACCCGGTGGGCGGCGCGATCTGCGACCAGCACGTCGCCGTTCGCGGCCAGCGCGACCCCGAACGGCTCCTGGACGTCGGCCGCCGGCGGCGGAGGAGCGGTACGAGCGCGAACAGTGAGGGCGCCGCGCAGCAGGGTCGTCCCGCGAACCGACAGGGCGTACGACCACCTGCCCGAGCGCGGGAGCACCAGGCGCGCTCGGAACATGCCGGCTATGCCGGCCCCCGTGGCGCGGACGCTGCGCGTCACGTTGTCCCGCCTCGCCGTGAGCGTCGGCCGGGCGCCTGCGTAAGGCTTGCCGCCCCGTCGCAGCCGGATGGTCACCTGCCAGGCGCGTCCGAGCTCGACCGTGGCCGTCCTCGGGCTGATGGTCGCCGAGATGGGCTTGGGACGCGCAGCGCTGCCGGCTCCACACGCGAGCGCGAGTAGCGCGACGGCGACGAACGCGAGGCGCACAGTGGATCTACACCCGGGCTGTCAGGGCGGTTCCGGCAAGAGTGGGCGGCCTGCAACCCAGCGCGCGATTGGGACACTCCCCCGCGGGGACCGTCCCTGCAGATGGCTTAGACGCGCGCGATCTGCGGCACCAAACGGCCGTCGTCGGCCAGCTCGGCATTCCACTCGCGGAAGCCGATGTCCAGCTCCTCGAGCTCGGTGCCGCGCTCTGCCAGGCGCACGGGCTGCGGCGCCTCGAACGAGACGCGGTACTGGTACCAGGACAGCTCCCAGGCGACCGTGATGACCACCTCGGTGTTGACGCCCGAGAGCTGCACGATGCTGGCCTTCGGCGGCCCGAGGCTGCGCGCGACGCCGCTCACGGTACGACGGAAGCTGCTGCTGTTGAACAGCTCGGCCGCCTCGACCATCGCCTGCTCCGGCCGCGACAGGCGCCGCAGGATCGGCTCGGCGACCACGGGCTCCTCCGCGCCCGCCTTGCGCGGATCGAAAATGGCGGCCAGGCTCAGCCGCCGCCGGCGCCGCAGGGGCGCCGCAGTGGGGGTCGTGGGGCCGCCCTCCTTGATCCACCCGTGCTGGAGCGCGATCTCGTTACAGAGCGGGCAGACGTCGACGTAGGTCTCGCCTCCGTCGGCGGTGAACCGCGTGGCCCTCTCGCCGACGAGCAGCGTGCGCTCGCAGATCGCGCAGATGACGGCGGCTTCCGGCGGACGTGTGGAACGGACGGCGGACATCAGACTTTGGCTTCCTCCTTGTCCTCCTGGACGGACTCGATCACCTTCTGAGCGATGTGCGCGGGCACCTCTTCGTACCGCGCGAAATGCATGTGGTAGTCGCCGCGGCCGCCTGTCATCGAGGTGAGCGCCTGCGAATAGGTGAGCATCTCCGCCATCGGCACCTCGGCCTTGATCGAGGTCATGCCCCCACGCGGCTCCATGCCCTGGAGTCGTCCGCGGCGCGAGTTGAGGTCGCCGTTGACAACGCCCAGAGTGTCGTCGGGAGCGGTTACCTCGACCTCCATGATCGGCTCGAGCAGCACCGGGTCGGCCTTCTCGTAGGCCTGCTTGAACGCCAGAGAGCCGGCGATCTTGAACGCCATCTCGGAGGAGTCGACCGCGTGGTACGAGCCGTCGACCAGCCGCACCCGCACGCCTTTGACGGGGGCGCCGGCCAGCTCGCCGTGCTGCATGGCTTCCTGGATGCCCTTGTCGACCGCAGGGCGGAAGCTCTGCGGGATGACGCCGCCCACGATCTGGTCGACGAATTCGTAGTCCTGCCCCGCGTCGAGCGGCTCGAGGACGATATGGCAGTCGCCGAACTGGCCGCGGCCGCCGGTCTGCTTCTTGTAGCGGCCCTGGGCACGCGACTCCTTGCGGATCGTCTCCAGGTACGGCACGCGCGGCTGGCGAAGGTCCACTTCGACTCCGAAGCGGCTCTTGAGGCGGTCGACCGCCACCTCCACGTGCATCTGCGAGAGGCCGGAGAGCAGCTGCTCGCCGGTCTGCGCATCCCGGCGCAACAGCAGCGTCGGATCCTCCTCGTGGAGGCGGCGCAGGCCGGAAGCGACCTTCTCTTCGTCGCCCTTGGCCTTCGGCGTGATCGCGAAGCTCATGACCGGCTCAGGAAAGTCGATGGTGGGCAACTCGAGGTCGCGCTCGGCATCGAGCAGCAGGTCGCCGGTCTCCACGTCCTTGAGCTTTGCCACCGCGCCCATGTCGCCGCGTCCGAAGGCGTCCGTGGGCGTGTGCTCCTTGCCCTGCATGATGAGCAGCGAACCTGGCCGCTCCTTGGCGTGCGCACGGGCGTTGACAAGGTTCGAATCAGTCGACAAGGTGCCCGCCAGCACGCGGAACACGTTGATGCGTCCGGCGAAGGGATCGGCGACGGTCTTGAAGATGAACGCGGCGGTGCCGGCCCCGTCGGTCGCGATGGACGGCTCCTTGCGCGCCGGCGAGGGAACACCCTCGACGAGCAGATCGAGCAGCGCCATGGTGCCGAGGTTCTTCGTGGCGACGCCGCACGCGACCGGGAAGAGCTCGCCGCGCGTGACCGCGTCCTTGAGGGCTTTCGCGACGTCGTCGGCGTCCACCTCACCACTTTCCAGGTAACGCTCCATGAGGGCGTCGTCCGTCTCGACGACCGCGTCGATCAGCTTCTCCCGGTATTCGGCGACCTGGTCGGCGAGCTCGGGCGGAATCTCGCCGGGCGCCGATTCCCGCGCCCCCTCGGGGCTCGAGTAGGCCTTCAGGTGCAGCAGGTCGACGACGCCGGTCAACTCGTGCTCGGCGCCGATGGGCAGGCTGATCGCGACACACTTCGGCGAGAGCTGCTCCTGCACCTGGCCGAGGGCCCGGAAGAAGTCTGCCCGCTCGCGGTCGAGCATGTTCACGAAGACGACGCGCGCGAGACCGAGCCGTTCCGCACGATTCCAGATTCGGCCCGTCTGCACTTCGACCCCCATTACGCCGCTGACCACGAACACCGCGCCCTCGACAACCATGAGCGAGGCGATCGTGTCGCCCTGAAAGCTTGGCTCACCGGGCGTGTCGAGCAGGTTGATCTTGCGGTCCTGCCAGTCGACGTGGCAAAGCGCCAGCGAAATCGACATGCCGCGGCGCTGCTCGTCGTCATCGTGATCGGCGACCGTCGTGCCCTGTTCCACCGTCCCCAGCCGGTTGGTGGCACCGCCCTCGAACAGAAGTGCCTCGACGAGTGACGTCTTGCCCGTGCCGCGGTGACCGACGACTGCGACGTTGCGGATCTTCCCGGTTTCGAGAGCGGGCATGCGAAGCGTTCCTCCTGTTTCCGTGGCGGGCGGTCGAAGTCGGCCGGAGGCGGATCTTACTCCGCTCTCAGCAGCCGTTTTGCAACTGTAGCCGCACCCGCCCGGTGCAGACCCTAGGTGCCGGCCACCGGCCGGACGCCGCCGGCCAAACGCGCCTTGAGACGGAGGATCGCCTTCGTGTGCAGCTGTGAGACGCGCGACTCGGTGACGCCAAGCACCTCGCCGATCTCGCGGAGGGTCAGCTCCTCGTAGTAGTAGAGCGTCACGACCAGCTTCTCGCGCTCCGGGAGGCGGGCGATCGCCTCGCCGAGCGCTTCCCTGAGCTCGGTCTGCGCGAGCGATCCCTGCGGGTCCGGGCCAGCCGTGTCCTCGATCGTGTCGATCAGCGCCACCCGGTCCCCGCCCGACGACGACGAGACCGTCCAGAGCTCATCGAGTGCGGCGATCGAGGAGCGCGAGATGTCCGTGAGGCTGTCGCCGAGCTCGTCGACGCTGATGCCGAGCTTGTCGGCGATCTCGTCGTCGGTCGGCGCGCGGTGCAGCTGGCGTTCCAGGTCTGCCATGGCGCGTTCGATGTCGCGGGCGCGCGAGCGCACGGAGCGCGGCACCCAGTCAAGCGACCTGAGCTCGTCGATGATCGCGCCCTTGATCCGTGAAATGGCGAACGTCTCGAACTTGATGTCGCGGCTCGGATCGAAGCGGTCGATCGCTCCCATCAGCCCCAGCAGGCCGTAAGAGACGAGATCCTCCTCGTCCACGTGGGCCGGCAATCCGCTTCCGACGCGCCCCGCGACGTACTTGACGAGCGGCGCGTAGGTCAGGATCAGCCGGTCACGGATCGCCGTGTCCCGCGTGCGCTGGTAGTCGAGCCACAGCGACTGGGTGTCGTCGGGCACGAGTAGAGAATACGGGGCGTCCAGGCCGACTCCTCACTCGGAGGCACGGCGGCGGCGCAGGAGCCCGAGCGAAAGCGACGCCAGCCAGGCGCCCAGCACGGCCGCAGCGAGCGCCACGGGCCACACGCCGGCCGTCGCCGCTGCCCAGGCGAGGCCGGCGAAAAAGACGACCAGGAAGAGGAAAAGGGCGCCGAGCGCACGGCGTTGCGACGGGGCTCGCACGCCCGCCGACTCTACTCGGACTCGTCCGGCAGACCTCGCTCGCGCTCGCCCTCGTCCTCGCCGAAGCCCTTGCCGGTCTGATCGGACTGGAGATCGTCCAGGCTCGGATCAGGTGCGTCTTCCCGGTCTTCGATCGGTTGGTCGGTCATGTTGATCCTGGTTCCCGCGCGACCGAGCGCCGAATCCGCCGCGCAGACCGGGGGCTACAATCCGTTGCTCGAACCCGCCCAGGGGCGTAGCTCAACTGGCAGAGCACCGGTCTCCAAAACCGGGGGTTGCAGGTTCGAGTCCTGCCGCCCCTGCTGGGCTTCTACCTGCTAGTCGCCGGGTTCGTTGCCTTTGTAGGCGACAGACTGTGATGTTGACGGACTGTGATGTCCGCCCATCTCGCGTGCGGCTCCCTCTGCGAGAACGATATTCCGCTGCTCGATGCCGCGTTGGAAGCGCCCGCCGCTCCGCTTTGGTCCCACGAACGCCAATCTCGCACAGCCCTGCGGGAGCTTGTCACCCGCCTTGACTCTCGCTTCCGAGCGGAGGACGATCAAGTGCAGCCCGAGGAATAGTCCCTCCCCTCACGAGAGGAACAGGCTCTCGGGCAACTGCGGCGGGAGCCGACCAGGTCTTGGGCGCGTCGGCTCCCGCGCACCTGGCGATTCTCTTCTCGTCTAAAGTGGTCGTGCGCGAACGGCCACCCGGCCAGCGCTGCCGCAGAGTTTACGAGCACCACTATTTAGCGGAGGTGCAGCGGCAGTGCGTTTCGCAGTTCCAGGGCCACCGATCGGGCGCACTACACCAAGCTGGACCGTCCGTTTGCGGCCACTGGTCGGCTACCTCGCAGTCTCGATCATCTCCATCTTTCTCGGCGTGAGCGTCGTTCGCTCGCTTGTACCGAACTCCTCGGCGCGTGTCAGCACCGTGCTTTCCGAACCTTGCTCTGCACCGGCCACCGGCCAGGTCTTCTACGACGGCGCCGGCTACCGCCGCAAGACGCTCAAGAGCGCGTTCCTGGCGGTAGGCGACGTACTCGGAACGGGGCGGGTCGCCAGAGATGCCGGGTGCGTGAGGGACAATGCTCAGGTGCGCGTCTTCGGTTTGGATCGTTTCCCGCCCCGCGTCGCGCTCAGCCAAGGCGGTTCGTCGCGCCGGCTGCTTGTCCGAGTGCGGGTTTGCCTCGGCTTGAAACGCGACCGAGCGTTCCTGCGCTGTCTTGCGCGCGCCCACAAGCTGTAACGCGTGGCGGCAGCTGACCTTTGCCCGCTGGCTGGCCTTAGGTCGAAGGAGACCCGGCGCCGCGCCCTTGCCGGGCTCAACGACTCAACGACTGCGCATCGTCACAGCTCGCGGCTCTTGAGCTGCTCGCCCTCCGGGGCCCATGCAAGCTCGCGAGCGCGCCGGCCGCGTCGCCGACGGGCCCAGGCCGGCGTGGGGTAGGTCGAGTCGTGAGGCAGCTTGTGCGGGAGCCGACTGCCGCAGTCCTGTCGGCTCCCGCCGCAGTTGCTCGAGAGCTTGCTCCTCT
>DAITAO010000074.1:0-16060 GCA_036824245.1 Gaiellaceae bacterium
GTCGCGGCGGCCGGCGCGACGATGCTGCGCGGCGGCGCGTTCAAGCCGCGCACGTCGCCCTACGCGTTCCACGGCCTTGGCCTAGAGGCGCTCGAGATCCTGCGGGAGGCCTCGGAGGAGACGGGCCTGCCGGTGGTCACGGAATTGCTCGATCCTCGCCACGTCGAACAGGTTGTGGACGTGGCGGACGTCGTGCAGATCGGCGCGCGCAGCATGCAGAACTTCCCGCTGCTGGCAGAGGTAGGGCGCATCGACCGGCCGGTACTGCTCAAGCGCAGCCCAGGCGCCTCGGTCGACGAGCTGCTGATGGCAGCCGAGTTCGTCGCCAAAGAAGGCAACGAGCGCATCATGCTTTGCGAGCGCGGCATTCGCACCTTCGAACGGGTGACTCGGTTCACACTCGATCTGGGCTCGGTCGCCGCACTGAAGCAGCAGACACATCTGCCGGTCGTCGTCGACCCGTCGCACGCTGCCGGCCGGCGCGACCTCGTTCCGCCGCTCGCACGCGCAGCCGCAGCGGTTGGGGCCGACGGTGTGATCGTCGAGGTGCACCCGCGTCCCGACGAGGCCCTCTGCGACGGGCCGCAGCAGCTCGCCGCCGCCGACTTCGCCGAGTTCGCTCGTGAGCTCGGCGCGGTCGTCACGCTGCTGGGCAAGCAGATCGGCTAAGTGCCCCTCCAGCGGCATTACCTGAAGGGGCACTAACCGGTGGCGCGGTTGGTCGAGCCGGCGAGCTCGCTCGTCGGCCACATCGGCCTGCCCGGCGACAAGTCGATCTCGCACCGGGCCGTGCTCCTCGCGGCGGTCGGTGAAGGGGAGACCCGAATCAGCGGCTTCGGACGCTCGCTCGACACGGAAGCAACGATCGCGTCTGTTCGCGCTCTCGGCGTCGACGTCGAGGATCAGGCGGATGACGAGCTGATCGTCCACGGTGTCGGCCTGCACGGTCTCCGCGCGCCTGCGGCGCCCGTCGACTGTGGCAACTCCGGGACGCTGTTGCGGTTGCTCACCGGGCTGCTCGCCGGCCAAGGCGGACGCTTCGAGCTGACGGGCGATGCGTCGCTATGTGCGCGTCCCATGGAGCGCGTGGCCGAGCCGCTGCGGCTCATGGGCGCCCGCGTCGAGACCACCGACGGCGGCGCGCCGGTCGTCGTGGACGGCGGCGGTCTGCGCGGCATCGAGTACGAGACGCCGGTGCCGAGCGCACAGGTCAAGTCGGCCGTGCTGCTCGCCGGTCTCTTTGCGGAGGGTCCCACCGTGGTCGTCGAGCCGCTGACGACGCGGGATCACACCGAGCTGCTGCTGCGCTCGGCTGGCGTACGTGTGGCGCGCCGCGGGCAGCGGATCACCCTGCAGCCGGCGGAAAGCGTCGCGCTCGGCAGCGTGGAGATCCCCGGCGACTTCTCGAGCGCCGCGCCCTTCCTGGCCGCCGCCTCGCTGCTGGCGGGGTCGGAGCTCACCGTCCACGACGTCGGCCTCAACGTCACGCGTACGGGCTACCTGGACGTGCTGGCGCGGATGGGCGGCCGCGTGACGGTTCTCAACCGGAGGCGGGCGGGCCTGGAGACGCTGGGTGACGTCGACGCGCGCTCGAGCGAGCTCGTCGCGGCACGGATCGTGCCGGCGGAGGTGCCGCGGCTCGTCGACGAGCTGCCGCAGGTCGCGCTGGTCGCCGGCCTGGCGCGTGGGACGACGACCGTTCAGGGAGCCGGGGAGCTGCGCGTGAAGGAGTCAGACCGCATCGCAGCCGTGACGGAGGCTCTGCGCCTCGTGGGAGTGCGCATCGAAGCGACCGATGACGGCTTTCGCGTGCGGGGCGTGCCGACGCGGCCCCGCGGCGGTGCCGTGGTCGAGGCGCGCGGCGACCACCGCATCGTCATGCTGGCCGCCGCGGCGGGACTGGTGTCCCGTGAGGGCGTGCACATCGAGGACGACGGGGCGGTCGCCGTAAGCTTTCCGGGGTTCTTTGACGTGATGGACTCGGTGACCCAGCGGTGATCGTGGCGATCGACGGACCGGCCGGCGCCGGCAAGAGCACCGTGGCGCGCCGGCTCGCCGAGCGGCTCGGGTTCCGCTACCTCGACACCGGAGCCATGTACCGCGCCCTGACGTGGCTCGCCGGCGAGCGCGGCGTCGATCCCGAGCACGGCTCTGCGCTGGCCGCGCTCGCGCGAGAGCATCCGGTCGAGCTCGAGGCGACAGGCGCGGTCAGGATCGCAGGTACGGATGTGACCGAGGCCATCAGGAGCGCCGAGATCGACCGTACGGTGCCGGTCGTGGCGCGACAGCCCGAGGTTCGGGAGGTCATGCGGGTGCGGCAGCGCGAGCTCGCCGAGGTGGGCGACGCCGTCATCGAGGGGCGGGACATCGGCACGGTCGTCGTGCCGGACGCCGAGGTGAAGGTGTACCTCGTGGCCGACTCCGCGGTGCGTGCGCGCCGCCGGCTGGCCGAGCGGCCGGAGATGGGTGCGGACGCGCTGGTCACCGACCTCCGGCTGCGCGACGAGAGCGACGCCGAACGCACGCTGCAGGCACCCGACGCGGTGGAGATCGATACCACCGAGCTCGACGTGGAGGACGTGGTGACGCGCATCGAGCAGCTCGTGCGCGAACGCGCGGCCGCATGAAGGCTGCCGAGGCAGTGTGGGCGGTCGGCCGAGTCACTCTGCAGCCTGCCGTCAAGCTGATCGCACCGCTGCGTGTGTACGGCGTGGAGCGCATCCCGCCCGAGGGCGGGGTGGTGCTCGCGCTCAACCACTTCTCGTGGCTCGATCCGCTCGAATTCGGGGCGGCGTCGCCCCGCGTCATCTACTACATGGCCAAGATCGAGCTGCACCGCGTACCCGGCGTGGGCCGGTTCATTCGCGGCTTCGGCGCGTTCTCGGTGCGCCGCGGCGAGTCCGACCGGGAGGCCGTGCGCATGGCGCGGTCGGTCGTGCGGCAGGGAGACGCCCTCGGGCTATTCGTGGAGGGCACGCGACAGCTGAGCGGTGTGCCCGGCGAGGTGAAGTCGGGTGCCTCGATGGTCGCGCTCCAGGAGCGGGTACCAGTGGTGCCCGCCGCCATACACGGGAGTCAGCACTGGCGGCGTTTCAACTTCCACCCGGTGTCGGTCGCCTGGGGGGATCCGCTCGATTTCGGCGGGCTGCCGGCCAACGGAAAGGGCTATCGCGAAGCCTCCGCCGAGATCGCCCGGTCGATCAGGACGCTGTGGGAGTTCCTCGTCGAGATGCACGAGCGCGACCGTCCGCCGGCCACTCCGCCGGCTGTCGGAATGGCAAGCCAGAAGCGTGAGTGAGAAACCCCCTAGCCAGGACTCCGCCGCAGGGGGAAGCCTGGCCGGCACCGTGGCGATCGTCGGCTTTCCCAACGTGGGGAAGTCGACGCTCATGAACCGGCTGACGCAGTCGCGCCAGGCTGTGGTGCACGAGACACCGGGCGTGACACGCGACCGCAAGGAGGTGATCTGTGAATGGGGGGGCAAGCGCTTCCTGCTGGTCGACACCGGTGGGGTGGACATCGCGGACCCCTCTCCGATCACCCGCGGCGTCGCGGACCAGGCCCGTGCGGCAATCCGCGATGCCGACCTGGTGCTCTTCGTCGTGGACGCGCGGGCCGGGGTGACGCCGGGCGACGAGGAGATCGCGGGCATCCTGCGTCGGGCCCACAAACCCGTCCTCGTGCTCGCGAACAAAATCGACGACCCCGCGCAAGACACGCTTGCGTTCGAGTTTCACCGCCTCGGGCTCGGCGACCCGCTGCCGCTCTCTGCGGCGCACGGGCACGGCACGGGCGACTTGCTCGACGAGGTCGTCGCGCGGCTGCCCGGGCACGGCCAAGCGCCGGTCGGCGACGAGGCGATTCGGGTCGCCATCCTCGGGCGGCCCAACGTGGGGAAATCGAGCTTGCTCAACGCGCTGGTCGGCCAGGAGCGGGTGCTCGTGTCGGACGTGCCCGGTACGACGCGCGACGCCATCGACACGGTCGTCGAGCGGGACGGCCGGACGTTCGTGCTCGTCGACACGGCAGGCCTGCGCCGCAAGCGTCGGCAGCGTCAGGGCATCCAGTACTACTCCGAGCTGCGCGCGCTCCAGGCCGCCGAGCGCGCGGACGTTGCGCTGGTCCTCGTCGACGCAAGTGAGGGGCTCGTCCAGCAGGACATCCAGGTCGCCGAGACCGCGCGGCGGGCACAGTGCTCGACCCTGGTCGTGCTCGCCAAGTGGGACATCGCGCAGGTGGAGCTGGACGAGGTGCGGGGCGAGTTGACGCGCCGACTTCGCCAGCGGCCGCCGGTGATTGCGGTGTCGGCCAAGACCGGCCGCGGTCTCGAACGGTTGTTCGATCGCGTCGCCGGGCTCTTCGACAAGCATTCCGCCCGCATCTCAACCCCCGAACTGAACCGCTTCCTCGCCGAGCTGCGCGAGGCCCGGCAGCCGCCGTCGCGCAACGGCCGGCGGCTGAATCTGCTCTACGGCACCCAGGTAACGGCCAGGCCGCCCCGCTTCCGGGTGTTCGTGAACGACCCCGGGCTGATCACGCGCGACTACGGGTACTGGGTGGAGAACCAGCTGCGCGAGCGCTTCGAGCTGAGCGGGATTCCCGTGGCAATCGATTTCGTTCGGCGGAGCTAGACGGGACAGTCCCTGCGGGACAGTCCCTGCAGCCCCGTGATTCTTCGCGAGCCGGCCCTGGCGCTCGATCCGCGCATGCGCACCGTGTGGGCCATCGAAGGGGCGATCGCGACCGCGGTGCTTGGCATGGCCGTCACCGTCGCGGTGGTCGTGCTTGCCGTCGTGGGCGCCTCTGCGGCAGCGTGGGTCGTCGGCGTTGTCGGAGTCGCGGCCGTGCTCGCGAGTGGGTTCCTCCTCGTGAGGCTCTCGCCGGCGCACGACCACCGACACTTCCGTTACGAGGTGACCGAGCTCGGGCTCTACGTCGCCCGTGGCTGGCTGTGGCGTCGTTGGCAGGTCGTCCCGCACGCCCGCATTGAGACCGTCGACATCAAGAGCGGGCCGCTGCTGCGCGCCTTCGGTCTGGTCGCCGTGCAGGTGGCGACGGCGGCGGCCGGGGGCGGAACGGCGATCCCGGGGCTCGAGCCCAGCGCGGCCGACGCGCTCGTCGAGGAGCTCGCGCGGCGCTCCGGCATCGAGGAGGGGACCTGAGACGCCTTGTGCGCACGGGCGTTCCTCGGCGGCAGACGGAGCCGGGCGAGACGAGGAGGCGGCAGTTGGTGCCGCTGGGCGGTTGGTAGCGGGAGCCGCCGACGCGGGAGCTGCCGCCCGCGAGGGGTGTCCGTGAGCGCGACCGAGCTCGAGGGACGCCTGCACCCGCTCGCTGTGCTCGTCCTCGCGCGGCGCTTCGTCGGTGCGAGCCTGATCCCGTTACTCGTGCTGATCGTCTCACTCGGCACCCGCGTTCTCGTCCCACTCGTCCTCGCCGTCGCGTTCGTCGGACTGCCGCTTGCCGTGCTCTGGTGGTGGCGATTCAGGTACCGCGTCGCCCGGGGCCGGCTTGAGCTGCGCTCCGGTCTGGTCAATCGTACGACGCGGGTTGTGCCACTCGACCGGGTGCGCGGGGTGGATATCACGGCGCCCTTCGCGCATCGGCTGCTCGGCCTCGTGAAGGTCGAAATCGAGGCGGCCGCAGGTGGAGGCGATAAGGCGGAGCTCTCGCTCCCCGCCGTCTCGCGTGCGGACGGCGAGGCACTGCGCGAGCGACTGCTCGCCGGTGGTCGCGCGGCGACGGCCGTAGAGCCATCGGAGCTCTATCGCGCTACGCCCCAGCTGCTCGCGCTCGGCGGCCTGCTGAGCGGCCGCTACTTGCTCGCGCCGGCGGCGGTCGTGGGCGTGTTCTTCAACTTTGCGGACAACCTGCCCGGCGGCCTCATGGAGCGTGCGACCGACGCGGCCGCAGAGCGGGTGCCAACCGATCCAGTCGGTATCGCGGCCGCCGTCGGGGCGGGAGCCTTGCTCGTCGCGCTCTTTGCCGCCGCAGGCTCGCTGCTCGTCGACTGGAGTTTCACGCTCCGTGCTGAAGGCGACCGGCTCACGGCCGAGCGGGGCCTGCTCACGCGGCGGTCGGTCTCGATCGACCGCGAGCGTATCCGCGGGCTCGATGTGCGCGATACGCCGCTGCGGCGCCCCTTCGGACTCGCGGCAGTGACTGCAATCGCCGGAGGCGTGAGGCGGGCGAGCGGCCAGACGACCCTCGCGCCCGTCCTGGCGGCCGAGCATGCGTTCCAGCTACTCGGGTCGGTCGATCACTTCGCGCCCGATCCACGCTCGCCGCTCGCCGCCCACCCGCACGCGGCGCGCGACCGGCGACTCGTGCGCGCGCTGCCGCTGCCCGCTCTGGCAACGGCGGTCGCGGCCGCGCTCGGCTGGTGGTGGATTGCGGCAGCAGGGGTCCTGTCGATCTTTGCCGCCGTGCTTCTGGCGCTCGATCTGTACCGGCAGCTCGGTCACCGCTTCTACGGCACAAGGCTCGCGGTTCGCGAGGGCAGCCTGCTGCGGCGCTGGACAGAGCTCGATCCGGCAGGGATCGTCTCCTTCGAAGTACGCCGCTCGCCGGCGCAACGCCGTGCCGGCCTGGCGACGATCGTCCTCCACCTCGGCGAAGGCGTCGGCTCGCGGCGCGCGCTCGACGCGGGCGAGGAGCAGGTGCGCGATCTGCTCGCACAGTTGCAGCCACGGCTGTTCGGGCCGTTGCTGCGCCGCCGCTCAGCTGCTAAGGAAGCAGCGTCTCGGCCCCGGCCTGACCCGCCGGCCCACTAAGGCCCGCAAGTACGGCGAGCACGAGCTGCGACTCCGAGTTGCACGCTACTCCGACAGCTCTGAGTCCTATGGCCATAACCGATGGATGCTGGGGCGCGGTCGGCCCGTACGCTTGCGGGCATACCGGACGCTAGAAGGGAGCTCCTCATGACCAACAACCGAACAGCGAGTCAGCAGATCACCGACGAAGTAACGTCCTGGCCCGGCGTCGAGGCAGGCCCCGGCCGGCGTGGCGAGTTCGGCTTCAAGCTCGGCGGCCGCGAGATCGGTCACCTGCACGGCGACTACGTTGCCCATTTCGGATTTCCAAAGCAGGTCTGGGCGAGCCTGTTCGAGCAAGACCGCATCGACTACCACCCGGTCTTTCCCGGCAAGCCGGGCTACGGTGCGCGCAGGATCGAGGACCAAGACGACATCCTTGATGTGATCGAGCTACTGCGGCTCAACTATGACCGCATCGTTGCCCGGCACGGCCTGCCGGGGGAGACCGCCCCCTCACTCGCGGGCTGACCCCTGTAGAGAGCGGTGAGAGGTCGCGCAGCCCTCCCCGCCGTTTAGGGTGAGCTACGCCGGGGCGAACCGTCTTGCCACCGTAGCGCTGCTCCAATGACAAACCGTCGCACGCCGCATGAGGCAGAAGTGCTGTTCGAGCAACTCGTCGCCCGCTTCAGCGCCCATCCTGAGGTCGATCCGCCTTCAACCGGCAGAGGAGGGAAGTTCGGTGCTTCGGGACTGAAGGTGGGCGGCAAGCTCTTCGCGATGATGTCCAGCGGAGAACTCGTCGTGAAGCTCCCGCGGCAGCGCGTCGACGAGCTCGTGGCTACGGGAACCGGCAGGCCGTTCGACCCCGGCCACGGGCGCCTGATGAAGGAGTGGGTCACGATCGCCCCCGTCCACGGTCGTGACTGGGACAAGCTCGCAGAGGAAGCACGGCAGTTCGTCACAGCCGGCCGATAGGGGCGAGGAAGCTCGGTGAGGGGCGTGCGGCCTTCGAGCGCTGCAGGTCGGCAGGAAAGCGTGGCAAGGTCCTCCCGCGCGTGGCCGATGACTAGACAAGAGGAGAAGGCTGAGGCCTTCCAGCTGTTGCATGGCGGTGAGGCGTTCGTGCTGCCGAACCCGTGGGACGCCGGTTCGGCTCGGGTGCTGGCGGCGCTCGGGTTCAAGGCGCTCGCCACCACGAGCTCCGGCTTCGCGTTCACGCTCGGGCGTCGAGACGGCAACGTCACCCTGGACGAGGTGATCGACCACGCTGCGACGCTCGACCGGGCCACCGACCTTCCGCTCTCGGTCGATCTCGAGAACGGCTACGGCCACGACCCGGAGAGCGTCGCGCTCGCGATCAGCCGCGTCGCCGAGGCCGGCGCGGTGGGCGGCTCGATCGAGGACTACGACCCTGACGGGCACATCTACGGGCTGCACCAGGCCGTCGAGCGAGTCGCTGCCGCCGCGGAAGCGGCCCGCGGTCTGGGGTTCGCGTTCACGCTGACGGCGCGGGCCGAGAACCTCATCCGTGGCAACCCCGATCTCGAGGACACGATCGCGCGCCTCCAGGGCTTCGAAGAGGCGGGTGCCGACGTTCTGTACGCGCCGGGCCTCCGCAGCGCCGAGGAGATCGGAGCTGTGTGCCAGGCCGTCTCGAAACCTGTCAACGTGCTGGCGCGGCCCGGACTGTCGCTCTCGGAGATCGTCGACGCCGGCGCGCAGCGGGTGAGCGTCGGGGGCAGCTTGACCTGGGTCGCGGTCAGCGCGATGGCCGACGCAGCCAGGGCGATTAGCGACGACGGCGACCTTTCGTCGCTGGCCGCAACGCCTCCACTCGGCGAGTGGCTCTCCGGCTGAGGCGCATGGCGACAGATCCTCCAAGAGGGGGTGACGACATGAGACGACCCGACTCCCACATCGAACATCCCGAAACATCCGAACTTGCCGGAGCGGTGCCCTACCACTACGCGGCGGTCGCTCCGCCCGGCCGGCTCCTCTTCACGGCCGGAGCGTGTCCGCTCGACGCGGCGGGCAACGTCGTCGGTCCCGGCGACCTCGAGAAACAGGCCCGCCAGACTCTCGCCAACCTGCTTGCCGTCCTGGCCGCCGGAGGTTGCGGCGCCGACGATCTCGTCAAGACGACGGTTTACGTCGCGAGTGCCGAGCGCGCGGATCTCGTTCGCGTCTGGAACGTCGTCGCCGAGACACTCGCCCCGGCGCGGCCTCCCAGCACGCTGCTCGGCGTGGGTCAGCTCGGCTACCCGGGGCAGCTTGTCGAAGTCGAGGCGATCGCCGCCGCGCCCGCAAGAGCTTCGTAGTGCGGCCCCGGGAGATGTCTGCCGTCCGGCTGTCTCTGTAGCTTCTGTCTCAAGGTTGGGCTCAGTGCGGCCGATCCTTAGCAGCATGAGTCAGCGGATGCATACAACGCCTCTCCGGCCGGTTGCGATGGAGATCGGCGCTCCGGAGACCGAGCACGAGATCGAAGTCGTGCCCTTCGAGGAGCCCGTGCCCGAGGCCGTGCCCGTCGAGGTGCCTGCGGAAGAGCTGGAGCCGGCGTGAACTTCGAACCTGCGGCGTACGGCGAGCCGCTGCTTGGCTGGCGGCTCTGGCACGTGCGCCTACAGGGTGACGAGTACCGGCTCGAGTCCTTCACCCGGCACCATGTCGGCTGGCCGGCCATGCAGCGCCTCGAGGCCGGCTGCCCCGCCCACGGCGCGGATGCTCCGTCCGCCGAGCACGAGTGCGGCATCTACGCGTTCCGCACGCGCGAGCTGGCCGAGAACCTGCTGCGCCGCTACACGGGCGTCCGCCAGCACTACGGGCCCGGCATCGAGGCACCGCCGCCCGCCCGCCGCGGACGGCCGCTCGCCATCGGCTCCGTCTCGCTGTGGGGCCGGGTACTCGTTCGCGAGCATGGCTACCGCGCCCAGTACGCCTACCCATACGCGCTCGACCTGCTCGGCGGTGACGCCGAGATCGCCCGAGCTCTACGCAGCCTCTACGCGGTAGACGTCCTCGAGGCGTAGCCGCCTCCTGAACGCACGGCGGGGGCGACCCGCCTTGCCGACAGTCGACGGGTTGCCCGAACGGTAATCGCCGGTCGCGGACCCCACCTTGCCACGGTTGTCGCTTGACTTCGCAACCGGCGGGTTTTTTCATTGTCCACCGGCCTCTTTGTCGAGGGCGGTCTGCGGCGCCACGTCGACAAAGGGAGGTGGCATGGAGAACTTCACAGCCGAGCTGATCGGGACTGCGATCCTGATCCTGTTCGGAGACGGTGTCGTAGCCGGTGTCCTGCTCGCACGCTCGAAGGCGGAGAACGCGGGCTGGGTCGCGATCACATTCGGGTGGGGCTTGGCCGTCGCGACGGCCGTCTACGCCGTGGGCCAGTTCAGCGGCGCCCACATCAACCCGGCCGTAACGTTCGGCTTGGCCAGCACGGACGTCATCGACTGGGACGTCGTGCCGGAGTACCTGGCCGGGCAATTCGCCGGGGCGTTCATAGGCGCAGTACTCGTGTACCTCACCTACTACCTGCACTGGCGCGAGACAGAGGACCCCGGGCTGAAGCTGGCCGTCTTCTCGACGGGCCCAGCCATCCGTAACTACGGGTGGAACCTGGTCACCGAGATCATCGGGACCTTCATCCTGCTGTTCGGCGTCCTCGCGATCGTCGGCCACTTCAGCGCCGACGTCATCACCGACACGAGCAACCAGCAGGCCTTCAGCCAGGCCTGGCCGCCGCTCCTGATCGGCCTGCTCGTGGTCGTGATCGGGCTGTCGCTCGGAGGTCCGACGGGCTACGCGATCAACCCGGCCCGCGATCTGGGGCCGCGCATCGCCCACGCTGTTCTGCCGATCCCGGGCAAGGGCACGTCTGACTGGGAGTACGCATGGGTGCCGGTGGTCGGCCCGATCATCGGCGGCATCCTGGGTGCAGTTGCGTACCAGGCGTTCTTCGCTCCAGGCACCGGGAACCTCGAGGTACTGCGCGGAGTCCTTCCATTCTGATTCGAGGGAGGTGAGTCTTGAAGAAGCTGATCAACAGCCCCGAGACGGTCGTCACCGAGGAGCTCCAGGGCATCGCAGCGGCCCATGGAGACCGTGTGCAGGTGCACTTCGACCCGAACTACATCGTGCGGGCGGACGCACCCGTGAAAGGCAAGGTGGCGCTCGTCTCGGGCGGCGGCTCGGGCCACGAGCCAATGCACGGCGGCTTCGTCGGCATGGGCATGCTCGACGCGGCCTGTCCGGGCGAGGTGTTCACCTCGCCGACGCCGGACCAGATGCTCGAAGCCACCAAGGCGGTGGATGCGGGAGCCGGCGTCCTGCACATCGTCAAGAACTACACCGGCGACGTCATGAACTTCGAGATGGCGGCCGAGCTGGCCCGCGGCGAGGGTGCCCAGGTCGAGGCGGTCGTGATCGACGACGACGTGGCCGTACAGGACAGCCTCTACACCGCCGGCCGGCGCGGCGTCGGCGCCACCGTGCTGGCCGAAAAGATCTGCGGCGCGGCGGCCGAGCAAGGCCGCTCGCTTGCGGACGTGGCGGAGCTCTGCCGGAAGGTAAACGCAAACAGTCGCAGCATGGGCATGGCGCTCACCTCGTGCATCGTGCCCGCAGCGGGCTCGCCCACCTTCGAGCTCGGCGACGACGAGATGGAGATCGGCATCGGCATCCACGGCGAGCCGGGGCGCGAGCGTCGCAAGGTGGCGCCGGCGGCGGAGGTCGTCAAGCTGCTCACCGAGCCGATGGTCTCGGACCTGCCGCTCAACGAGGGCGACGAGGTACTTGCTTTCGTGAACGGCATGGGCGGGACGCCGCTCATCGAGCTCTACATCGTCTACAACGACCTCAACAAGCTCCTCACCGAGAAAGGCATCCGCATCACCCGCAATCTGATCGGCCCATACATCACGTCGCTGGAGATGGCGGGCTGCTCGATCACGTTGCTGAAGCTGGACGACGAGCTCACCCAACTCTGGGATGCGCCCGTCGACACCCCCGGGCTGCGGTGGGGAGCCTGAGGGCGTGACGGCCTCGTACGACGCCGTACGAAGCTGGATCGAGGCGTTTGCCGAAACGATTGCCGAGCAGCGCGAGTACCTGACCAAGCTCGACTCGGCGATTGGCGACGCCGATCACGGCATCAACATGCACCGCGGCATGCAGGCCGTCCTCGGCAAGCTCGAGGGCGTGGAGAACGGCGACGTCGGCGTCCTGCTCAAGACGGTCGGGATGGCGCTCGTCTCGTCCGTCGGCGGCGCCGGCGGGCCGCTCTACGGCACGCTGTTTCTCCAGATGGGCACGGCCACGGCGGGCAAGGGCGAGCTCGCGGCGGCCGACTGGCAGGCGGCCCTCGACGCCGGGCTCAAGGGTGTGCAGATGCGCGGCAAGGCCGAGCCCGGCGACAAGACGATGGTCGACGCGCTCCTGCCGGCGCTCGACGCGCTCGCTGCCGCGAACGCCGACGGGGCTTCCTTCGAGGAGGCCCTGCGGCGCTCGGCGGCGGCCGCGGAAGACGGCATGAAGGCGACCGTGCCGCTCGTGGCGCGGAAGGGACGGGCGAGCTATCTCGGCGAGCGGAGCGCCGGACATCAGGATCCGGGTGCGACCTCGTCGTACTTGCTGCTGAAG
This sequence comes from Gaiellaceae bacterium, assembly GCA_036824245.1. Taxonomy (GTDB): domain Bacteria; phylum Actinomycetota; class Thermoleophilia; order Gaiellales; family Gaiellaceae; genus JACVRM01. Next base: position 12,396 of record DAITAO010000074.1, read on the forward strand.
ACTGCGGCAGACACGTTTGGCGGCGCCGCCGGTTAGCGCGGCCCGCCGGAAGGAGGAAAGTTCATGGCGGACTACGTAGGCGCGCTCGATCAGGGCACGACGAGCACGCGCTTCATGATCTTCGACCACTCGGGGCAGGTGGTCGGCATCGATCAGAAAGAACACGAGCAGATCTATCCGAAGCCTGGCTGGGTCGAGCACGACGCGAACGAGATCTGGACGCGCTGCCAGGAAGTGATCGCCGGCGCCCTGAAGAAGCAGGGCCTCAAGGCCGGCGACCTGGCCGCGGTCGGCGTCACGAACCAGCGCGAGACCACCGTCGTGTGGGATCGCAAGACGGGCAAGCCCGTTTACAACGCGATCGTCTGGCAGGACACGCGCACCGATACGTACGTCAACGAGTTCTCGAAGGACGGCGGCCAGGATCGCCTGCGCCCGAAGACCGGCCTGCCGCTGGCGACATACTTCTCAGGCCCCAAGGCGAAGTGGATCCTCGAGAACGTCGATGGCACCCGCTCGAAGGCCGAATCGGGTGACCTGCTGTTCGGGAACATCGACACCTGGTGCATCTGGAACCTGACGGGCGGGCCGAACGGTGGCGCCCATGTCACTGATGTGTCGAACGCCAGCCGCACGCTGCTGATGAACCTCGAGACGCTCGACTGGGACGACGAGATCCTCGACCTGATGGGGATCCCGCGGGCGATGCTGCCTGAGGTCCGGGCGTCGAGCGAGGAATACGGCAAGGCGGTCGGCGAGCTCGAGGGCATTTCGGTCGCAGGCGACCTCGGCGACCAGCAGGCGGCGCTCTTCGGCCAGACGTGCTTCTCGGTCGGCGAGGCCAAGAACACGTACGGCACGGGCAACTTCCTGCTGCTCAACACGGGCAACGAGCCGATCCAGTCGAAGAGCGGCCTGCTGACCACGCTCGGCTACAAGATCGGCGACCAGCCGGCCGTGTACGTGCTCGAGGGCGCCATCGCCATCACCGGCGCGCTCGTGCAGTGGCTGCGCGACAACATCGGACTGATCAAGAAGTCGGAGGAGATCGAGACGCTCGCGGCGACCGTCGAGGACAACGGCGGCTGTTACTTCGTGCCGGCATTCTCGGGTCTCTTCGCCCCGTACTGGCGTAACGATGCACGCGGCGTCATCGCGGGCCTCACCCGTTACGTGAACAAGGGCCACATCGCCCGGGCGACGCTAGAGGCGACCGCCTGGCAGACCCGCGAGGTCGTCGATGCGATGAACAAGGACTCGGGCGTCGACCTCACGTCACTGAAGGTGGACGGCGGCATGGTCTACAACGAGCTGCTCATGCAGTTCCAGGCCGACGTGCTGGGCGTTCCGGTCATCCGGCCGACGGTCGCCGAGACCACGTCGCTCGGCGCCGCCTATGCGGCCGGGCTCGCGACCGGCTTCTGGAGCGAGGTCGAGGACCTGCGCGCCAACTGGGGCAAGGACAAGCAATGGGAGCCCAAGATGGACAGCGCAGAGGTCGAGAAGGAGTACGGCTTCTGGAAGAAGGCGGTGACGAAGACATTCGACTGGGTCGAATGACTTCGTCGAATTCGAGGGGGGAAGCCGGGCTTCGCCGGCTTCCCCCCTCGAGCTCCCCTTTGTGGAAGCTTCACGCGTCTTCGCGCGGCGTGGCTGCGGCGGGCTGAGCCCGCCTCCGCCGGATGGCAGCCAACCGAGGGTCTGTCCCCTCAGGAACCCACGTCCGCCGACCACCTCCCTCCTGCGCCAACCACCCGACTGCGCTTCGGGGACCGACCCTCACAGAAGCAGCAGGTCCGGCCAAGGCGCCGGAACTCGCGGCGTGAGCGTTGGCACTACGAACGTGGTCGCAATCCGTAGGCAGCCATTCGAGGGTCTGTCCCCTCCCCACTAACGTCCGCCAACCAGCCGCTCGTAGCGCCACCCGCGTGCCCGCGCGTCGGGGACCGACCCTCACAGAAGCAGCAGGTCCGGCCAAGGCGCCGGAGCGCGCGGCGTCGGCGTCGGCACTACGAGCGTGGTCGCAACGCGTAGGCAGCCAACCGAGGGTCTGTCCCCTCAGCCACCAGCGTCCGCCAACCATCCCTCCCGTGCGCCACCCCGCGCGCCCGCGCGTCGGGGACCGACCCTCACAGAAGCAGCAGGTCCGGCCAAGGCGCCGGAGCCCGCGGCGGCAGTTCCTTGGTCGTTCTTACGGGGTGCGCTCTTGCCCCTCCGCGAAGTCGCCGCGCTTCTCGTGTTCGGGATGGTGCTCCTCCTGAGCCTGGCCCTCGCCGAAAGTTCCTTCGTGCTCGTGCTCGGCCTGCTCCTGGCCACGGGCGAAGTCCCCCTGCGGCTCCTCCTCGGGATGGTGCTCTTCTTGCTCCTGTCCCTCGGCGAACGTCTCCTCGTGCTTCCGCGTGTGCTCCTCGTGATCCTGTCTCTCGTGCGACATCACGCCTCCTTGGGTTCAGCTCCCTGCCGACGACAAGCGGGGAAGTCGACGGCAACCATACTGCGATACTGGCCGCGTGGCCGCCCTCGAAACCGACGTACTGGTCGTCGGTGGGGGCTCGACCGGCGCCGGAGTGGCCCGCGACGCGGCGATGCGGGGCTTCGCCACGATTCTGGTCGAACGCAGCGACCTCGCCGACGGTACCACGGGCCGCTTCCACGGCTTGCTGCACTCGGGTGGCCGCTACGCCGTCAAGGATCCGCGATCGGCTGTCGAGTGCATCCATGAGAACGCGATCCTGCGGCGCATCGCGGCCGACTGCATCGAGGACACGGGCGGCCTCTTCGTAACCACGCCGTGGGACGATCCCGGCTACGGCGACCGCTTCGTGGCGGGCTGCCGCGCCACGGGTATACCGGTCGCAGAGATTTCGCCTGCCGAGGCGCTGCGCCGTGAGCCGCGGCTGCACCCGGGCATCTTGCGTGCCTTCGAGGTCCCCGACGCTGCCATCGACCCCTGGAAGACGGTCTGGGCGTGTGCCCGCTCCGCACAGGCCTACGGCGCGCGCCTGCTGCTCTACCACCGTGTCACAGGGCTGCATGTCGAAGGAAACCGAGTTACCGGCGCGACGCTGGAGAGCGCGCTGCGCGGCGAGCAGCTCGACGTCCGCGCCGCCGTCGTGGTCAATGCGGCCGGCGCTTGGGCGGGGCAGATAGCGGCGCTTGCCGGCTGCGAGGTCGAGATCCTGCCCGGCAAGGGGATCATGATCGCCATGAGCCACCGGCTTGTAAACACGGTAGTAAACCGTTGCAAGCTGCCCGCCGACGGCGACATCCTCGTACCGATCCGCACCGTCTCCGTCATTGGCACGACCGACGTGCGGGTCGAGGACCCCGACGCGTTGGAGGTCACGCCGGGTGAGGTCGAGGAGATGCTCGACGAGGGTGAGCGCCTGGTGCCCGGCTTTCGCAACGCCCGGGCGCTGCGCGTCTGGGCCGGTGTGCGACCCCTTTACCAGGAAACGCGCCCGGCCGACGTCGACACCCGCGACGTGAGCCGCTCCCACACGCTCCTCGACCACTCCAAACGAGACGGCGTGCTTGGCTTCGTCACGATCACGGGCGGCAAGACGACCACCTTCCGGCTTATGGCGGAGGTGACCGTCGATGCGGTCTGCGAGCAGCTGGACGACCGCCGGCCCTGCCGTACGCACGAGGAGGCGTTGCCCGGC
>DAITAO010000020.1:0-15065 GCA_036824245.1 Gaiellaceae bacterium
CTTGCTCTTGTGGTCGTTAGTAGAAAATCTAAGCCGCTTTATAGCAGATCTTCGCTCCCGGTTGACGTCGGCCCGCCGATCCCGTAGAACGGCTTTGGATGGCCGAGGAAGAACTCGTTCCGCGCGACGAGGCGCGCGCCACGCTGGCCGCTCGCCGAGAGCTGGGCGAGGAGTTCGACGACCAGCTCGTCGAGTCGTTCGCGCGGCGTATCGAGGAGCGGCTGAAGACGCGTCAGCCCGCGCGGCGAAGCGAGGACGAGCGCGGCATGTCCTTCGTCGTGGCGCTGGTCTCACTCGGCACCGGCATCCCGATCACGGCCATCGCCCTGTCGAACGGCGGTTTGCCGGCGCTGCTAGTCGCCTGGGTCGGCATCGTGCTCGTCAACCTGGTCGTCGCACGGCGCTGAGCTAAACCGTCAAGGCGTGAACGCCGCTGCAAGGAGCGTGGTGGGGACGTCGTCCTCTCGCGATCGCCACAGCGCCACCGCACGACCGGATTGCCACGCTCCGAGCGCGTCGATCCGGCCGGGTAGCGCTCCGAGCGGCTCCCAGTAGCCGCGAGAGGTCCGCCGTGCGAGACGCGTCGCCATGCAGCGGGGGTGGCTGGGGCACTCAGGCGTGAACTCGTGCCAGGCGACGACGACCTGCCCGGACTCCTCGGCGGCAGCCAGGAGCGCCGCACGGGCGGCGGCAGATGCCGACAGCGTCCTCGGTCGAGTCCAGCGCCGTTGGCGGCTTACAACCTGGAGTCGCTCGCCCGACAGCCCCGGGCCGGCCTCCGGCCAAACGACGACCGGTACACCCCGCGACGACATCGCCACCGAGACGTCGATCCCGGACGGTCCGACGCGTGTCGGCGCGGACCAGCGACCAGCACGCCGTTGCACGGCGGAAATACCTTGCTCGTCGCGCCAGGCAACTACGGCCTCGCCAAGTGCATTGACCTCCGCGTCGGAGAACGACGCGCTGAGGCCGGACAGCCGTCGGGGCGCGGTCCAGCGTCCCGTGCGCGCCGACCCTGCCGACGCCTCGAGGGCTGTACCTCCTCGCACGTCGGCGAGCCAAGTGGCGAGCGCGTTGCCGTTCGCGTCCGCAGCGAGCGTCAGGTCGAACACGGCGTTGCGAGGGGCCGTGAGGCTTCGGACCAGTCCCCACGTGCCTTCTGCCCGCCGGCGCACTGCCTGCACGACCCAGCGTCGCGCGGTGGTCCAGCAAGTCCATGCGACGATTGCATCGCCTCGCGCGCCGCTCGCAACGGCGATGTCGAGGATCGTCGTACACCCCGCCGCCAGCCGCCGACCGGCGACCCGCCACTGCTCGAGCGCCGCCGAGGTCGCGACGCGGAGCTCGTAACCCGACTCGAACGGCTTCGCGCGGGCGGGACGGAGAACCCAAGCAGCCACTGCGTCCCCCGAGGCGTCGACCGCCACGTCGTACGCTGCATACGACCGTCCGCCGCCGAGCGTCGGCAACGATCGCCACGCTTGCTCCGCGTGCAACCGGGCTGCGCTACGGAGCTCCGGGCAGTAACGCAGCGGACCTTCGGTACTTCCTACTTCCTCGAACCCATCGCACGCCGCCCACACGGCTACCGCCGTGCCGCGCGGTCCAACCGCGAGCTCCGGCGCGAGCTGCCACGGTTGCGTTCCGCTCGTCGGGATTCGCTCCGCGTCGCTCCACCCCGTGGGTCGCGCGCTCGCGAGGCTAGGCACCGCGAGAGCCAGCACCGCGCACATCGTGGCGATCTTCACCATCCGTTCAGACGCCGCGGCCGCCCGGGAGGTTGGCGTACCGTCTGCGCCCATGCCTCGTATCGCGCTCGCAACCTGCGCCGAGGTGCCAGCCGGCGACGACGACTTCGCACCAATCGTCGCCGCGCTCGCCGAACGAGGTGTCCACGCCGAGCCGGCCGTCTGGGATGCGGCGGACGTCGCCTGGCAGCGCTACGCCCTCGTCGTCGTGCGCGCCACCTGGGACTACGCCCCGCGCCGCAACGAGTTCCTCGCCTGGGCCGGCCGGCTGCCGCGTGTGCTGAACCCCCATTCCGTGCTCGCCTGGAACACGGACAAGCGCTACCTCGTCGAGCTTTCCGGCCGCGGCGTGCCGATCGTGGCGACGACGCTGCTCGAGCCGGGCGACGGCTTTACCCCGCCCCCCGGTCGCTTCGTCGTCAAGCCGGCCGTCTCGGCCGGGGCGTGGCTCTCGTCGAGCTACACGTCTGACACGTCGGAGGCGGCCGTCGGGCACGTCCACTCACTGCACGCCGAGGGTCGCACCGTCATGGTGCAGCCGTACGTGGACGCGATCGACGAGCAGGGCGAGACCGGGCTCGTCTTCATGGCCGACGCGTACTCACACGCGGTGCACAAGGAGCCGCTGCTCCCGCCCGAGCATTCGCGCAGCACGGCCCTCTACGTGGAGGAGACGATCGCCGCAGTCCACCCCACGCCGGCCGAGCGGGCCGTCGCCGAGCGGACCCTGGACGCGCTTCCCTTCGCGCGCTCCGACCTGCTCTACGCGCGGGTCGATCTGCTGCCGGACGCCGAGGGCCCGGTCGTGCTCGAGGTGGAGCTGACCGAGCCCTCACTCTGGCTCGCCTACGACGACGGCGCCGTGGAGCGGTTCGCCGAGGCGGTCGTCGCGGCGGTCTAGCCGGGCGACTTCTCCTTCGTCTCGCCCCAGGCGTCCTCGTCCCAGGAAGCGTCGGCGGGCCGACCCTCATCGGGCTCGCGGTCGATGCGCTCCTGGGTCGGGTTCGGTGCGCTTTCGCTCCAGCCTTCGCGGCTCTGCTCGGCGCCCCCTATCTGCTCCTCCTCACCCATCGTCTAGAGCCGCTCGTCGATCTCGTCCTTGACGTCCTCGACCTTGCCCTGGGCGTCGCCCCACTTTCCCTGAGCCTCGCCCTCCTTCTCGCGCAGCTCGTCGTCGGTCAGCTCGCCCTCTTTCTCCTTCAGCTTGCCTTCCACTTTGTCCTGCCACTCGCCCATGTAGGGCCTCCTTTCTCGAATGCGGTCAATGCGTCATTCCGCTTGCTCGCGCGGTGAAACCCTGCGCTACGCTGCCCACGTGGAGCCGCTGAGAGATTCGTGGGAGCGCGAGATCCGCAGCGTTCGCGTGTCCGTGACGGACAAGTGCAACTTCCGCTGCCGTTACTGCATGCCGGCCGAAGGTCTCGAGTGGCTCGGCCGTGACGAACTGCTGACCTTCGAGGAACTGACCCGCCTCGTAGGCATCCTCGCCGCCATGGGGGTCGACGAGGTGCGGCTGACGGGCGGCGAGCCGCTCGCGCGCCGCGACATGCCGACGCTCGTCGGCATGCTTGCCGCGATCGAGGGCGTGCGCGACCTTTCGCTGACCACGAACGGCGTGCTGCTCGACCGCTTCGCCGAGCCTCTCGTGGAAGCCGGCCTGCGCCGGGTGAATGTCTCGCTCGACTCGCTCTCGCACATTCGCTTCGCCGAGATCACGCGCCGCGACGCGCTCGACCGCGTGCTCGCGGGGCTCGCCGCCGCCGAGGCCTACGAGGAGCTGCGCCCGATCAAGGTGAACTGCGTCGCGATTCGCGGCTTCACCGAGCAGGAGGTGCCGGCCTTCGCAGAATTGGCCCGCCGCAAACCCTACGTCGTGCGCTTCATCGAGTTCATGCCGCTCGACGCGGACCAGGCCTGGCGCGAGGACGACGTGCTCACCGGCGGTGAGATCCGCGCGCTGATCGAGGAGCACTGGCCGCTCGAGGAGGTGCCCGCGAAGGCCTCGTCAACGGCGCGCCGCTTCCGCTTCGCGGACGGCGCGGGCGAGATCGGCTTCGTCAACCCGGTCTCGGAGCCGTTCTGCTCCACGTGCGACCGCATCCGGCTGACCGCCGACGGCCAGCTGCGCACCTGCCTCTTCTCCCGGCGCGAATGGGATCTGAAGACGCCGCTGCGGGAGGGGGCAACCGACGACGAGCTCGCCGAACTCATCCGCTGGGCGGTGCGCCACAAGGAGCTCAAGCACCACATAAACGAGCCCGGGTTCGTGCGCGCGTCGCGCAGCATGAGCCAGATCGGCGGCTAGAAACCGCAGGGACTGTCCCGGCGGCGGGCTGCTTTCCTAGAAACGCAGGGACTGTCCCGCAGGGGACTGTCCCGTCAGGCCAGGATCATCACGGCCAACCCGAGCTCTTCGGCCGCAGGTCGAGCGCGCCGCCGTCGCGGCACTCGGGCGACCGGTAGCGGGGCAAGTTGTGCGGGTAGACGAGCGCGAGGTAGATGATGGCCAGCCGTGCCGAGTAGTCGGAGGGCGCGCCGAGCAGCCGCGCAGTCCGGCGGATCCGCTGCATGCCGTGGCACTCGACTCCCGCCTCGCTCGAGGGCCCCGAATACGCAAGGTGGTGGGCTTCGTGGCTGAGCGCGCCGACGGCGAAGGCTGCGTCGAGTACGTCGTTGCCGTGCGGCGGCCGCCGGGAACCGACGCGCTCGAGCCAGGTGCAGATCGACGGCGCGAGGTGGATTGTCTGCTGCTCGAAACCGGCGACGCCGGCAAGGCCTTGGAACTCGTCGCGGATCGCTCCGCGTTCGACGATTTCCCGCCAGGGTCGAGCCCGCCAGCAGCGCACGGTCACCTCGTGTCCCATCAGCCGGCTCGCCACAGAGCTGAAGCGCCGATTGACACGACTTCCCGCGACGCTCACCGCATGGGGCCGTACCGCAGCACGGGCGAGCTGCAGTAGGCGCGCTCCCTCGACCGAGGCGACCTGTCCCTCTCCGGTCTTCTCGGCGCTGAAGCTCGTACGCCCAGTAATCGCCAGGCGCGCTCCCTGGTTCAGCTTTCGGCACGACATCTCAACCACCGTCTGAAGCTCAGCCAGTCGCTCCCCTGGTGCGTCGCCGACCTGCGCGTCGAACTGTTCCTCGCAGAGGCGGAGTGCCACCGTGGTCGGGTCGACGCGGGCGTCGACTAACCACGTGACGTAGCCCGCCGCCTGCGCGATCCAGCGCGCCTCGGCGGGTGTGGGCGAGCGCGGGACGGCAGGAGCACCAAGTCGTTCCTCATCGGCGAAGGCATCGGGAAGCCGCTTGGCCGCCAGAGCGACAAGGACGAACGCGAACGGGAGCAGTACTGCCGCGGCGCGCCGCCGGGTGATCAGACGCTCCGGGCGCTTCGGTGGAGGTGGTGCCAGCGACGTCACGGGCTCTACCAGTACTTCTCAGCGTTCTTCGGGCCACGCACAGGCGGCTTCTCAAACTCGCCGTGACAGCCGCTCGCTGTGAGCGCAATCGCCGCGCACATCGCGCATTTCCTCACACCACTGGTATCTCCGCGTCAGACGACGGGATAACCAACACGGTTACGGCCACACAGCGGTCTGCGGCCGCAGGTCGAGCGCGCCGCCGTCGCGGCACTCGGGCGACGAGTAGCTCGCGGGAACCCGTGGATAGATCTCCCGCCAGTAGCGGCTGACGAGCCGCCGGGCGTAGGCCGGCGACGCTCCGAGGGCGCGCGCCGTCGTGGCCGCGCGTTGCATCGCGTAGCACTCCACTTCCGCCTCGCTCAGGCCCGGGCCGACGAGGTGCTCGCTCTCGTGCGTGAGCAGCGTGACCGCGAACGAGAGCTGGTCGAACGAGCGGCCGCCAGTCCGCCGCTCGTCGCCGTAGGCGAGCCGGACGAGCGGCCGGCACACGACCGACTCCATGTGCACGCGGTTGTGGCTGAATGCCGCATAGCCCGCAAACTCGTGCGTGACCGCGGAACCCTGGAAGGCGTTGCTCTCGTCGACGAGGCGCTCCCACTCGCCGTGAGACCAGCACGCGACCTCCACGGCTCGGCCAACGGCCGCGCTCGCGACCTCGCTCAGGCGCGGATCGATGCTGCTCGTAGCGCTGTCCCCTTTCTGCCTCGGCAGCCGCGCCGACTCGACGAGATGCCGCTGGATGGCGTCGTTGGCCCGCAGCACAGCGCCCTCGCCGTCCGACCAGCTTTCTTGCGCGGCGGCCAGTGCCTCGAAGTCCTCGCCGAGCGCCCGCTCGTCCGCGCGCGCGGCAGCGGAGAAGGCGGCGCACGCCTCGGCCAGACGGCGCGCTCCTGCCCCCAGCCGCGCCGACGGCGGATCGTCCGGCCCTTCGCCGCACGCGCGGACGCGTTCGAGCGCGTGGCGGAACTCCTCTCGTGCAGAGCCGTCCGCGAGCATCCTCTCCCGCGCCTGCGCGACGTCGGCTACGACAAGCTCGATCTCGCGTTGCCAGGAGCTCGTCTCGCGCAGCCACTGGAGCTCGACATCGGAGAGGCCGCGAGCGGGCAGCGACTCCTCCGACTCCGAGCCGCCGCACCCGGCGAGCGCGAGCACGAACAGCACGAAAGCGCACGCCCTCACGGCCAGATGTCGCTGCGCGGCCGCAGGTCGAGTCGTCCTCCGTCTCGGCACTGCGGCGAGAAGTACGGGTAGTCCTGATCCGGGTAGACCTCTTCCCAGTAACGCTCGACGAGCTTCTGCGCGGCGGCTCGTGAAAAGCCCAGCAGCCTTGCGAAACGAGGTGCATCCTGCATGCCGTAGCACTCGGCCAGCTCCTCCCGGTCGATCCCGGCCGCATGGCGTGCCTCGTGCGCGAAGACAACGACGGCCACCTCGAGCCCGGGGGCGTCCTCGTCGCCGACGCCGTACAGGTACTCGGCCAGCGCGCGGCAGACGGAGGGCGACAGCTGGATCTTCCCGGCCGAATCGACGAAGCCGCCCAGCTCTCCCGGCCCGTATGGGTTGTGCGTCGCGACCGTCCGCCAGTCGCTCTCCGACCAGCAGCGGGTCTCAGCCTCGCGCCCGAGTACGCGGGCCAGCACCCGGCTGAGGCGCGGCTCGACGCGGCTTGTCTCCGTGAGCCCGCCCTTGACCGGCAGCGGCTGGTTGGGCCCCGCGACGAACTCGAGGGCGTACACCGCCTCGTTGAGGCGCAACTCTGCGCGCGAGGCTGCAGCAAGCGCGGCGTCGCGCCCGTCGGCGCCGGCCCCGGCGAGCCGCCTGTACGCCCGGCAGACCTCGAGGGCGAGCTGCTCGATCTCGCTGACCCGCTCGCTGGGCCGGGGTCCCGCGTGCTCGGCCAGCGACGCTGCGCAGTCGTCCACGGCCACGGCGTTGAACTCGCCGCCGAGCTGCAGCGTCCACTCGCCGGCCAGCTCGGCCCACTGCCGCTCGGAGGCTGTCACGCGCGCGGGTGATTCGCTGGTCGTCGCGGCCTCGTCGTCGTCGCCGTAGGCGCAGCCGGCGACCAGAACCAGCGCCAGGAGGGCGATCACGGGTCCGTGCACTGCCGCACTATGCCCCTCCGGACCCGGGAGGAGCGTAAAAACGGACGGTGAAGGGGAAGGCTTCCCGTACACCGGCCGTTTACAATCCTGTGTCAGCCCCGCCCCAGTAACCATGACCGCACACGCAGCAACCGTCGAACGCCGCCGTTTCCCGCCCCGCGGCTGGGGGGATCTGGCCTTCCAGGTATGCCTGTGGTTCGGCTTCCTGCTCGGTTATCAGGTGGCGCGCGGGATCGCCGATCGCAACCCGGCCAGGGCCTTCGAGAACGGCCTCATGGTCATCGACATCGAGCGGAATGCCAACGCGCTCTTCGAGCTCAGCCTGCAGCGGCTGTTCCACTCCTCGGACGTGCTCATGGCGCTGGCCACTTGGACGTACTGGGGGTCGCAGTTCACGGTGCTCGGGCTGACACTACTCTGGGTGTACCTGCGCCGGAACGAGGCGTTCTACCGCTTCCGGAACGCGGTGCTGCTGGCGAACGGCATCGGCTTGATCGGCTACGTGTTCCTGCCGACGGCGCCGCCGCGCATGTTCCCGGGCTTCGGCTTCGCCGACTCGCTCGCGGGCTTCGGCGGGCTCACGCACGGGAGCGCCGTCATCGAGCTGGCGTCTAACCCATACGCGGCTATGCCGAGCTTGCACGCGGCGGACGCGCTCATTCTCGGTGTGGTGATGGCGTCGGTCGTGCGCAACCGATTCATGAAAGCCGTCTGGCTGGCCTGGCCGGTGTGGGTATGGGTGGTCGTGATGGCGACGGGCAACCACTTCTGGCTCGATATCGCGGCAGGCATCGTCGTTGCGATGATCGCAGCGGCGGTCATCTACCGCGAGGCACTGCGCGGGCTGCTCGTCACCCTGCGGGCGTAGGCTTCGCCCCATGGCCCGGACGCACGTCGAGCGCGTGCAGCGCCGCTATACGAGCGGGGTCCGGCGCGCGGCCGCCAACGGGGTCGAGGGGCTCGCGCGCACGCGCGTCTCGCCGAACGCACTGACGGCGGCCGGCGTGCTGCTCTGCGCCGCCGCCTCGGTGGTCGTCTGGTTCGAGTACCGAAACGAGCTGCTCGCTTTTTGGGTCGGCGCTGCGCTCTTCATCGTGGGCTCGATCCTGGACATACTTGACGGCGCCCTGGCGCGGCGCAGCAACAAGGCGACACCCTTCGGCGCCTTCGTCGACTCCACGACGGACCGCGTCAGCGAAGCCGTGATGCTTGGGGCGATCGCTCTGATCTTCACCCGCGACGGGAACGAGATTGCGGTCGGCGCGACCGTCGCCGCCGTGGCAGGCTCGTTCCTCGTCAGCTACACCCGTGCGCGCGCGGAGGCGCTCGGGCTCAAGGGTGACGTCGGCATCGGCAGCCGCGCGGAGCGTGTGTTCGTGATCTCCGCCGGGTTGATCCTTGCGCCATGGGGCGCGCTGCAATGGGCGATCTATTTGCTGACGGCGACCGCCTGGATCACCGTGATGCAGCGCGTGCTGAGCGTACGCCGCCAACTTCGCGATCGCTGATAGCACTCAACTGCTAGCGCATAGCACGTTTGTGCTACGGTGCCGGTCATGGCAAGCGAGCGAAGCGGCGTGCTGGTGCGTCTGCCGGCCGACCTGAAACGGCATCTCGCCGACGAGGTCGCAAGCCGGCGGAGCAACCTCAACGACCTGGCCGTCGGGCTGCTTGCCGCGAAGTTCGCCGTCCCGTTCCGGCCTTCGGGGCGCCGCGGCAGCGCGCCGCGGGCGACGGGCGACGTCTTGCTCCGCATGCCGCGGGAGCTCAAGGAGAAACTCCAGCGCCGAGCGGCGGAGCGACGGACATCCACAAACGAGCTGATCGTCGAGACGCTAGCGGAGCGACTCGGCCTCAAAGCAAGAAAGGAACCAATGGCGAAGAGGAACGGAAGCCGCAACGGGCACGGCCGCACGGACGACAAGGTGCGCGTCGCGATCATCGGAGTCGGAAACTGCGCCAACTCGCTGCTGCAAGGCGTCGAGTACTACAAGGACGCGCCCGCAGATGAGTTCGTGCCCGGCCTGATGCACGTCGACCTGGGCGGCTACCACGTGCGCGACATCGAGTTCACGGCGGCCTTCGACGTGACGAAGGAGAAGGTCGGCAAGGACCTCGCCGACGCCATCTGGGCGCGGCCGAACGACACGTACAGGTTCGCCGACGTGCCAAGGACCGGCATCAAGGTCGCACGCGGCATGACGCACGACGGCCTAGGCAAGTACATCTCCGAGGTCGTCACCAAAGCGCCCGGCGACACCGAAGACGTCGTCCGCGTCCTCCAGGAGACGGGCACCGACGTGGTCGTCAACTACCTGCCGGTCGGCTCCGAGGAGGCGACGAAGTGGTACACGGAGCAGATCCTGAACGCGGGCTGCGCGATGGTGAACTGCATGCCGGTCTTCATCGCCAAGGGCGGGTACTTCGGGCGCCAGTTCGAGGAGCGGGGCCTCCCCATCATCGGCGACGACATCAAGTCGCAGGTCGGAGCCACCATCGTTCATCGCGTGCTGACGAGCCTCTTCCGCGAACGCGGTGTGCGGCTCGACAAGACCATGCAGCTGAACGTCGGCGGCAACTCCGACTTCCTGAACATGCTCGAGCGCGACCGCCTCGAGTCGAAGAAGATCTCGAAGACGAACGCCGTGACGTCGATGCTCGACTACGACCTCGGCGAGGGCAACGTCCACGTCGGCCCGTCCGACCACGTCCCGTGGCTGACCGATCGAAAGTGGGCCTACGTGCGCATGGAGGGCTCGAGCTTCGGCAACGCGCCGCTCAACATCGAGCTCAAGCTCGAGGTGTGGGACTCGCCCAACTCGGCCGGCATCGTCATCGACGCGGTGCGGCTTGCCAAGCTGGCGCTGAACAACGGCCTGGCCGGTGCGCTGGAGGGCCCGAGTGCGTACCTCATGAAGTCGCCGCCCAAGCAGGTCGCCGACGACGAGGCGTACGACCTGGTCGAGCGCTTCATCCGCGACAACGCGCGTAAGCCGGCAAAGGTGGTGGCGAAGACGTAATGCCGAGCGAGCGCCTGCGTCCCGTCTGGCTCGGAGCCGCGGCGGCCGTCGCAGTGGCGACCGCGGTCGCCCTTGTCATCGTCCTCACAGGCGATCCCGGTGAGCGCGACGCGCGGACAGTGGCAACGCTGGTCGCCGCTCTCCTGTGTGGGGGTGCCGCGCTCGCCGCGCTCGAGCTCATCGAGAGGCCCGGTCTCGTTCCCCTCGGCGCCGTGGTCCTGGCGGCTGCGGCTGTTGACTTCGTGCTGATTCTGCTGGGGATCTGGAAGGCGGATTTCGAGGATTCGGACTGGTGGAAGCTCCTACCGATCGGATTCGCCTGGGTCACCGCCATGATCGTGGTGGCATCGACCGCCCTCTGGGCCGGACGCCTGCGACCAGCGGCAGTCTTCGTGATTGGCGCGCTCGCCGGGGTGTGGGCTGCGGTCGCGACCGCCATGGTCTTGAGCGAGACGGACAGCGACGGCTGGCTCAAGGTGCTCGGGGTGCTCGCCGTGCTGACGGTGGGCGGATTCCTGGTCGTCCCGCTCCTGCGCCGGCTGCCGGCTGCCTCGCATCCGGCGTGAGCATCGAGCTCAGGCCGGCGAGCTCGTTCGACCTCGGCGAGCTGGCCCGGCTCTTCACGGCCGCCTACGAGGAGTACGTCGTGCCGTTTCAGGTGAGCGGGGAGCAGTTGCGCTTCATGGTCGACACGTTCGACCTCGACCTAGACGCGTCGCGCGTCGCGCTGAAAGGCGGCGTGCCGGTCGCGCTGGGCAACCTTGGCGTGCGCGGCGACCAGGGGTGGATCGGCGGCATAGGGGTTGTCCCCTCGGCGCGCCGCCAGGGTATCGCCCGGACAATCATGAACACGGTGCACGACGTGGCCCGCGCTCAAGGCGTGCTCGAGGTCTGGCTCGAGGTCATGGAGCAGAACGAGGCCGCGTATCGGCTGTACGAGCAGCTCGGCTACCGCGTCGCACGCGAGGTCGAGCTCGGCCTCTACGACGGGGAACCGGACGGTGTCGGCAGCGCGCGAGAGGCGCCGTTCGACGAGGCTCACGCACTGGTGCGCGAGCTACGGCGCGAGCGAGATGCGTGGCAGCGCGCGGATGAGACGCTCGCGCACTACACCGACCTGCGCGGGCTGGTCGCCGACGGCGGCGCGGCCGTCTTCCGCCTGGCGAGCGAAGGCCGTGCGCTGCTCCTTCAGCTCGCGGGCGACGAGCACGCCGCGCGCGAGCTGCTCACGGCGATGCGCACGCATGGCCCCGTGGCGATCTTCAACGTTCCGGTCGGCGATCCGGCGCTCGCCGCGCTACACGCGCTCGGCGGTCGAGTCACGCTCCGTCAGCGCGAGATGGTGCTCTCGCTCTGAACGAAGCGGGCCGGCTTGCGCCGGCCCGCTTGCTGGAGGGCAGGAGGATGGCTAGCAGAGCAACGCGTGGCCATTGTTGATCGCGTCGGCCACCTCGTTGGCGCCGCCGAGGTCGCCGTTCGGCAGCTGGTTACGCACCCAGGCGCGCGCCTCGTCGACCGTCGACCCGACGCGGGCCGTGTCGTAGACGGCTGGATCGAGCCGCTCGCTGCCCGAGAGGCCCGCCTGGTACGACATGTCGCGGGACAAGTCGCCCGCGGCCAGGTTCATGAGCAGCGCAGCGAACTGCCGTGCGGCGCGCAGCTCGGTGCCCGCGTTGCCCTTGGCGTTGAGCGCCGCCACCAGCTCGTCGCGAGTCTCGAAGTACTGCTCGGAGAGCCCGACCGCATGGAAGGCGAGCGTTTCGCCCTCGCCGGCGGTGAACTTGCGCGAGCCGTTGCCGCTCGGGTCGAACTGCTGGCGCCAGAAGCCCATGCTGCGAGGCGCGCAAGACACCTCGTCCCCGGACGGCTCCGGCACCGTCACCTGCACCTCGTCGGTGGCCTTGACGCCGCCGTCTACGTAGAAGCGCGCCGTCAGCCTGTACGTGCCGGCCGCGAGATCGCCGAAGTTGAAGTCGCGCGTCCACGGCGAGGTGCCCGTCGCCGGCAGCTCGCCGGACGAGTAGCCCGCGTTGTGCACCTCCAGCGTGACAGCACGATTCGTCGACGGGTCGTCGGTGGCCGACGTGCCGCGCACCTGCACCGTTGCCCGGGGCACCTCGCTGCCGTCCGCAGGCGACACGATGAGTACGGAGTACGTGTGCTCCGGCGGCGTGCGGTCGACGAAGAATGTGACCGTGTGCTCGGCCGCCGGAGTCGCGGCGCCGTTCAGGAACAGGCGCGCCCGCACCGTGTGCGCGCCCGGAGCCAACGCCGAAGCGGCGATGGACGGCGCCGTCCAGGCGTAGTCCGGGCTGGAGCCGGTCAGCGTGGCGGCCTGCTCGGCACCACCGTCCACCGAGACCGTCACCGCGGCGGCGGGCGGCGCCGTGACCTGTGGGCGCAGAATCGTGTAAGGCCGCGCCAGCATCGGCCGCCCGTTCAGGTCGGCCGCGGCCGCCCCGCCGGCGCTGGGCGCGAGGTCGACGATCACGTTGATGAACGAAGAGGCGAACACGTTGTGCGCGGGCGCGCCCGCCGGCGGATTGCCGAGGTTCGCGTACGGCACGAAGAACGAGATGATGTTGCCGGTGCGCTGCGCCGAGGTGGGCGCAGCCGTCCCGCCCGCCGGGACGACGGTCGCGGCCGTGACGCTCACGTTCGTCGTGAACGGCTTGCCGTCGACATTCTGGGTGACGCGTAGCGTGACCGCCGCCGGGCCGGCGTCCAGCGCGGCGCGGACGGTCATGCGGTAGATGAGCCCGCCCGGCGTCACGCCGGCGGCCGTCTCCTGCACGGAGAGGCTCACGATGTCCGCTGCGCCGGGGCCGCCGAAGTCGCCGCCGTCTCCGGCCACCAGTGTCCGCTCCGTCAGCGCGGTCGAGGTTGACGCGCCGTCGCTCGCCGTCCCGGCGACGGCAATCGTCCCGGTGCCGTCGGAGACGAAGCCGTCGGCCGGCTCCGTCACGCGCACGGCCGGCTCGCCGGCCGCCCCGCTCGCGCCGCCGTCATGGGCGACGCCGAGCGCCGTCAGCGCGGCGGGCACGTCGACAAGACCGGCGCCCTTGTCGTACGCGCTCGTGGAGCTCGCGTTCTGCGGATCGGCCTCGTATGGGCCCGGCAGGATGCCGGCGTTCGGCCCCTGGACGGTGTTGTACGCGTACTTGTACGCGGTGTCCTGGAGCAGGTCCTCGATTTGCGCCGGCGAGAGGTCGGGGCGCGCCTGCAGCAGCAGGGCCGCCACACCCGCCGTGTGCGGGCTCGCCATCGAGGTGCCGGAGATGCTGGCGTACACGCCGCCCCAGCGCACCTCGTTGATGATCCCCGTCGCACAGACGGGCTGCACGCCGCGGATGCAACTCGCCGTGATGAGCGCCCCCGGTGCCGAGACGTCCGGGTAGGTGGTCGGGGAGCCCTTGAGCCCGCGGCTCGAGTCGGCGTCCATGACGGTGCCGTCCCCGTCGAGTGTTCCCTCGCGTGTGCCAGTGCCGCTCACCGCGCCGGAGCCGTCGTCGTAGTTGGCGACGCAGACGACGCCCGGAGTCGGGTCCTTGCAGTACGACGACGTCCTGTCCGTCTGCCCCGTGCCGCCCGAGTTGCCGGCCGAGAACGTGAACGTCACGTCCTTGGCGACCAGCAGCTGGACGAGCTTCGACAGGACGCTGTTCGGGTCGTACAGCGAGCCGGCCGGATCGCCCCACGAGTTGTTGACGACGCGGATGCGCGGGTTGAACGAGTCGAAGTTGTCGAGGATGTACTGGAACGCCTCGGTGGCGTAGAGCACGGCGATCGCCTCGCCGGTGCCGAAGCCGTACAGGGTCGCGCCGGGCGCGACGCCGGTGAACGTGCCTTTCACGTTGGGCGCGACGCCACCGGCGTACGGGCCTGTCGATGCCGTGCCGTCGCCGGCAACGATGCCGGACACGTGTGTGCCGTGGCCGCTCGTCGTGTCGCTCGACCCCTGGTTGCCGACGTCGATGAATTCGATCGGGCCGAAGCATTGCTCGGTGGTGGTGTCGATCAGGGCGGGGGTCGTGCAGACGATCTTGAAGTTCTTGCCGACGCGGTTGGTCAGGTCCGGGTGCGTCGCGAGAATGCCCGAGTCGACGATCGCAACGCCGACGCCGGTGCCGTTGATCACGCGGCCGAGACCGTCGCGGTAGGGGCCTCCCGAGACGTCCTCCTGGCCGACGCGCGAGCGCGTGGCCCAGACAGCTGTGTCGCCTGCGTACTCGAGCTTGCGGTTCTTCTCCAGGTATGTGATCGCCGGCTCGCGCGTGAGCGAGCGGATCTCGGCGACCGTGCCGACGGCGTAAACGACGTCGATCTGCGGGTACTTCGCAACGATCGTGAGCCCGTGCGCGTCCAGCAGATCGCGCTGCTCGGGGAGATCGCCACCGGAGAAGTGCACGAAGGCGCCGTACGGTGTGACGCCGGGCAGGCCGGCGAGATCGGCCTCCAGGCCCGGGCTCAGCTTCACGGTGCCGAGCGCCACCGGCGATTGCGACGTTCCGGCCACCGAGCCCGCGACCAGCACGACCATGCCTGCCAACGCGGCGAACACCACCAGCGTCGCCCGCCACGAGCGATGCAAGTTCCCTAGGCGCATCCCTGCCTCCTCCTCAGTGACACCACGCACCGTGGTTTAGAACGTGGAGACTAATACACCACGTATAGGGGTGTCAAAGCCGCAGTGCGTTCCCGAACACGTACTGCGGACTAGACTCGACGCGATGGGGCTTCGGATCTGCCTCGTGACCCCGTTCGCGT
>DAITAO010000020.1:15165-44280 GCA_036824245.1 Gaiellaceae bacterium
CGGACTAGACTCGACGCGATGGGGCTTCGGATCTGCCTCGTGACCCCGTTCGCGTGGTCGCAGCCGCACGACGTCAACGAGCACGTTGCCGGCGTGGCAGACGCCCTGCGCGGGCTCGGGCACGACGTGACCGTGCTGGCGCCGTCCAACCGCGCGCGGGACCTCGTGGCGGGCCGGCGCGCCCTCTACGACGGTGCCCACGCGGACGTGATCGCGCTCGGCCCGGCGCTGCCCGTCTCGCGGCGCAGCCAGCTGGGCGTGCCGGTCGGTGTGCGCGCCAACCTCTCGCTCGCCCTGGCGCGTGGCCGCTTCGACATCGTGCACGGCTTCGAGCCGGGCCTGCCCAGCCTCTCCTACCTGGCACTCCGCGACGCCCACGCACTGACCGTCGCCACCTTCCTCTCCGCGGAACGGCTTGCCTACCCGCCCGGCAAGGCCCAGCGCATGCGGCTGCTGACCCGCTTGGACGCACTGGCGGCCACGTCGCCGCACACCGCGGCCGCGGCCGCACAGCGCTTCCCGGGCGAGTACCGCGTGGTGCCACTGGGCGTCGACCTGCAGTTGCACCGGCCGCGCCGCAAGCACCGCCTCGTGGTGGCCGAATGGCGCCCTGCCGAGCGCGCGCTGGCCAGATCGGTCGTCCGTGCGCTCCGCGAGCTGCCCGGGTGGGAGCTCGTCTTCCTGCGCACGAAGCCCCTGATGGGCCGCCCGCCGCTGTCACGTGCCCTACGTGGCCGCGTACGCGTCCGCACGCTGCGAGACGGCAAGGCCCGCGCCCAGCTGCTCGGAGAGGCCGCCGTCTACGTGCCTTCGCCGACCGGCCTCGCCCGCGCGCTGCTCGAGGCGAAAGCCTCCGGCGCCGCCGTCGCCGCCCCACCCGGGGTCGCCGAGCAGCCGGAGCTCGCAGCCGCAGCAGTCGCACGGCTGGCCGAGGACCGCGGGCTGCGCGAGCGCCTCGCCGCCGAGGCGCGCCGCGATGCAGAGGGTGAGAGCTTCGCCGCGGTCGCCGCCGAGCTCGACGACCTCTACAGCGGGCTCGTCGCCAGGCGTAGGCCGACGCAAGCGACTCAGAGCCACGAAGGCGAGTCGGCGCGCGACTGGATCGTCAGCGACCTGCACATGCACACCTCCTGGTCGTATGACTGCGCCGTCGAGCCGGCCGAGCTGGTCGACCATGCGGAGGCGATCGGGCTGGGCGCAATCGCCGTCACAGACCACAACGTGTTCGGCGGTGCCCTGGAGGCCGTAGAGCTGGCACGCGGCCGGCAGCTCACCGTCATCCCGGGCCAGGAGATCAAGACGGATGAGCAGGGCGAGGTGATCGGCCTGTTCCTGCACGAGGAGATCCCGCGGGGACTGTCCTTCGCGGACACGATCGCGGCGATCCACGCCCAGGACGGGATCGTCTACCTCCCGCACCCCTTCGACCGCCTGCACGCCGTGCCAGACCCGGCCACGCTGCACCGGCATCTGGGCGAGATCGACGTCTTCGAGGTCTACAACGCGCGACTGCTCTTCGAGGCGTTCAATGACGAGGCGCTCCGCTTCGCACGCAAGTACCGGCTCACGATGGGCGCCGGCTCGGACGCGCATGTGCTGCAAGGGGTCGGCACAGGCGGCCTGCGCATGCGCGCTTTCGACGGGCCCGAGGAGTTCCTCGCCAGCCTGCAGACTGCCGAGGTTCTGCGCCGTCCGAAGTCGCTTGCGTACCTGCAGTCGCTCAAGTGGGTTGCGCAAGTCAAGGAAAGAGTCCGCTAGAGGAGAACTGAGACCGTGTCCCCCGTGACTGCGGTGCCGAGCGACGAGATCTACGAGAAGTACCTGCAGAAGGCGATCGCCGAGATCAACGAGCTCGGCGACGAAATCGCCCGGGCTGCGGGTCCTGACCGCACGCCCGTCTTCTCCTCCGGGCACCCACTCGCCGACGTGTTCATGGTCAAGTGGACGCCGCAGCCCGCCGAAGTGCAGGAGGGCGTCGCCTTCTACGGCCGCGCCGGGCAGGCGATTCTCAAGTCGCTGCAGCGGCTGCGTGTCGACCCGATGGCCGTCTACGGCACCAACTGCGTCAAGTTCGGCGGCGGCGACGAGGACGACGCACGGCGCTGGCTGCTCGTCGAGCTGCACATCGTCCAGCCCAAGCTGGTCATCGTCATGGGTGAGGAGGCGCTCGCGTTCCTCAACTCGGTCGACTTTCCGCTGGCGAGGGAGGTGGAGCCGCGCCTCGGCGAGCTGCAGCACCTGTCCCCGACGATCCAGGCGCTCTACGTGCCGGATATCGACGCCTCGCTCGACGAGCAGCCCGCGAAGACGAGCTTCTGGAACGCCTTCAAGGCGCTCGGCCCCTGGTGGGCGGAACTGCCGCCTTACTAGTAACGGGGAAACCCCTGGTTCCCCCGTTGGCCCCCTCCTTGCGAGCGTCAGCGACAGTTCAAGCGTTGGCGGAGCCGGCGGCTCGCGTGAGTGTTCGACGCTTGCCTCTCTGTTGTGAGCCTCCCGCCGGGCAAAGCCCGGCTCCGGCGGCGATTGTCACGGGCTCTCGATGAGTGTTCTTGTCCAGCGCGCCCCCTCTGGGCGAACGGCCCTGCTGGGCGCACTCGCCGTAGGGCTCGCTGCGTACTACGCGGGCGCCGGGTCGCTCGCGGACCTTTCCCTGTGGGGCGACACGCTGTTCATCGCCTTCGTGTTGATGCCGGCGGTTTTCGCTCTCGTCTACTTCTCTCTCCCGTTTCGGCGGGCTCGAGGCCTGGCGCTGCTCGCCGTTGCGTTCGGGGCGCTCGCGGCCGTGCTCGAGGCTGGCGACCTCGAGGCCCTGGCGAACTTCGCCAAGCTCGCGGCCATGACCTCGCTGGCCTTCTGGTTCCTCGAGTTCTTCGAGCGGCTGTCGTGGGTGGCGCTGGTCGCGCTGATGATCCCGGTCATCGACTCGGTGTCCGTCTGGCGCGGCCCGACGCGGCACATCGTCACCGAGCAGCGCGAGGTCTTCACCACGCTCTCCTTTGCGTTCCCGGTGCCCGGCGAGCCGTCGTCGGCCAACCTGGGCTTACCCGACCTGCTCTTCTTCGCGCTCTTCCTGGCAGCGGCGGTGCGGTGGCGGCTGCGCATCGGCTGGACGTGGATTGCAATGGTGCTGTCCTTCGGCGCCACGCTCGTGTTCGCCGTCCTCTTCGACACGGCGGGGCTACCAGCGTTGCCGGGCATCTCGATCGCGTTCCTGGCCGTCAACGCCGACCGGATCTGGCGCGACGTGCGCGGCCCGCCGCGCAGAGGTCGGCGGACCGTCTAGTCGCGAGTGAGCAACGCCACGGTCTCGACGTGCGGCGTGTGCGGGAACATGTCCACCGGGCGCGCCCGCTGCAGGCGATAGCCGCGATCGGCGGCCAGCACCTTGACATCCCCCGCCAGCGTCGTCGGGTTGCAGGAGACGTATACGAGCCGCGGCGCCGCGAGCTCGCCGACGCGACGGAGCGCCTTCCCGGCCAGCCCCGCACGCGGCGGATCGACGACGACCACGTCGGGATCGCCCGCGCGCCCGCGCAGCTCCTCGAGCGCCTGCCCGACGTTGCCGGCGAAGAAAGCCGCGTTCGTGATGCCGTTCAGGTCCGCGTTCTCGAGCGCGCAGGCCACCGATTCTTCCGACACTTCGACGCCCCACACGGTCAGCGAAGAGCGCGCCATCGAGAGGCCGATCGTGCCGATCCCGCAGTAGAGGTCGTAGACCGTCTCGCCGCCCGTCAGACCGGCGAAGTCCTCGGCCAGCTCGTAGAGCACTTCGGCCATCGCGGTGTTCGTCTGGAGGAATGCGTTCGGCCGCACGCGGAAGCGCAGTCCGCGTAGCTCCTCCTCGATCGCCGCGTCTCCCCAGAGCAGCTCGGTGGGCAAGTTCGTCACCTCGGCCGGCGTCTCGTTGACAGCCCAGTGGATGGAGCGCACTTCGGGGAAGCGCCGAAGCACGTCCACGAAGTGCTCGCGCTCGAACCGCTCGCCGGCGGCAGTGACGAGCTGGACGAGCGCCTCCCCGGTGTTACGCCCCTCGCGCACGACCAGGTGACGCAGGTAGCCGGTGCCGTCGGCCTGGTCGTACGCCTCGAGCCGCTCCTCGCGTGACCAGTCGCGCACGACGTCCCGGATTGCGTTGCCGAGATCGGTCGTCAGCCAGCAGTGTTCCAGCTCCAGCACCTCGTCCCAGCGACCTGCCTTGTGGAGGCCGAGCGCCGGGCCCGCGGGCGTGCGCGTGAACGAGTACTCCATCTTGTTGCGGTAGAAGTACGGCGACTCGGCCGGCACGATCGGCTCGAGCGGCGGTTCGGCGATGCCGGCGATGCGCACGAGCGCGTCGCGAACCTGCGCCTCTTTCGCCTCCAGCTGGGCTGCATACGCGAGATCCTGGAAGCGGCAGCCGCCGCACTCCGGATAGTGCGAGCAGGGCGCGTCGACACGCTGCGGCCCCGGCTCGAGCACCTCGACCGCAAGCGCCTCCGCGTGGTTGCGCTTGACCTTCGTGACGCGCGCCCGGACGGTGTCGCCGGGCAGAGCGCGCCGCACGAAGACGACGAAGCCGTTTGCCCGCGCTACACCGTTGCCGCCGTAGGCGAGCGAATCGATGTGGAGCTCGACCTCCTGGTCGAGTGCGAGGGGCGCGGCCACGAGACCAGCCTAGGTCACCGGCCGAGCCGTGGGTCGAGCCTCAGCGCAGCCCGGTCACGTAGACCGAGCGCTGCCGCGGACCGTCGAACTCGCAGAAGAAGATGCCCTGCCAGGTGCCGAGCGCCAACCGGCCGTCACGCAAGGGCACCACCACCTGCGGCCCGGCCAGCACCGCACGTACGTGCGAAGGGGCGTTTTCCTCGCCTCCCTCGATGTGCTCCCAGCCCCAGTCGTCGCCAACGATGCGCTCGAGCGCCCGCTCCAGGTCCCGGGCAACCGCCGGGTCCGCGTGCTCGTTGATTGTCAGCCCGGCGGTCGTGTGCGGCACGTAGACGAGCACGGCGGCCGCCTCGTCCGTCTCCTCCTCAGCCGCCGACCTCACCTGCTCGGTGATGTCGATCACCTGGGTGCGGCGCTCGCTACGCAGGGTCACCTCACGCACGGCGCTATCCTACGGCGGCTTTGGCCGCCGCCCCGCCGTCCGCCGACCTCGCCGCGTACCGCACTGAGGCCGACCGGTTCGAGGCGGAGATGATGGAGGAGTTCTACCTCCACTACGCGGGCCACAAGGACGTGCTCGAGCTGGAGCCCATCTACGAGCGCCACGCCGGCTTGACCGAGCTCGACCAGGTGCGCGCCGTCGCCGCAGCCGCCGCCGACGGGGACGAGCCCACGCGCTGGCTCTTCCGTTTCGCCGCCAACGGGTACCTCGGCAACCTGACCAAGGAGCATGCAGAGCGTGTCGCCGCCCTCGAGGCCGAGCTCGAGGCGGAGGTGGACGGCGAGAAGATTCCGTACCGGATGCTCCGCACGGCGATGTCGAACGAACCGGACCGCGACCGTCGCCGGCGCCTCCACGACGTGAGCACGGCCCTCACCGACGAGCACCTGAACCCGGTTCACCTGGAGTCCGCGCGCACGCTGCACGGTGCCGTTCCCTCCCTGGGCGTCAGCGACTACGTGGAGCTGCACGAACGAGTGGGCTTCGAGCTGGAGGGGTTGGCCGACCAGTGCCGCGGCCTCCTCGACTCGACCGAGCGGCTCTGGGAAGAGCGCGCCGACCGCGTGTTCCGGGCCCGGATGGGGGTTGGGCTCGACGAGGCGGCGGCCTGGGACGTGCCGCGGCTCTTCCGAGCCGTGGACTGGGACGACGATTTTCCCGCCGCGCGCATGCTCCCCGCGTTGGAGACGACCTTGGCCGACCTCGGCATCGACCTGCGTGCGCAGGAGAACGTCCACCTCGACCTCGAGGAGCGGCCGAACAAATCGCCGCGAGCCTTCTGCGCACCCATCGAGGTGCCCGGTCGCGTGATGCTGGTCATCCAGCCGATCGGCGGGCTCGACGACTGGCGCGCGCTCTTCCACGAAGCAGGGCACACAGAGCACTTCGCGCACGTCGATCCCGACCAGTCGATCGAGGCCAAGCGCTTCGGCGACGCGGCCGTTACGGAGGGCTGGGCCTCGCTCTTCGACGGACTCATAAGCGAGCCGGCCTGGCTCGAGCACCGTCTCGACTTCGCGCGCCCGCGCGAGATGGCTGCCGAGGGCGGCGTCGAGACGCTCTTCTTCACGCGCCGCTACGCGGCGAAGCTCCTCTACGAGCTCGAGTTCTACCGCGCCGCCGATCCGGCGCGGATGCGCGAGCGTTACGTGGAGCTGCTCGGCGACGCGCTGAAGATCGAGCCGAGCGCCGCCAACTACCTGGCGGATATCGACAGCGGGTTCTACGTGACCGAGTACTTGCGCTCATGGGCGGTCGAGGCGCAGCTGCGCGACCACCTGCGTCGGCGGTTCGGGAACGCCTGGTTCACGCGCCGCGAAGCCGGGTCGCTGCTGCGCGAGCTCTGGTCGGAGGGCCAGGCTCGCCGCGCCGACGACATGCTCGAGGACCTGACGGGAGCGAGGGTCGAGATGGCCGCGCTCGACGAGCGCATCCGCGAAAGCCTGTCGCTCGCCTAGCTCATGTGACGGGACAGTCCGCGTTCGGGGGCAGTCCCTGCACGGTCCGCCCTACAGCGCGCCGCCGGCTGCAGGCGGCGCCGCGACCGCCTCGCCCTGGTCGCCGACCGGGTTGCGCGCGAGGAAATCCTCGACGAGCAGCAGATTGTCGGCGGCGCGTTCGACGACGGCCAGCAGGTCGGACATGCTCGCCACCTCCTCGCGCTGCTCCTGGAGGAACCAGTGCAGGAACTGCTCGCCGACGAGCTCTCGCTCCTCGCGCGCAAGGACGGTAAGCGCGCCGATCTGCTCGGTGACACGCCGCTCCTGCTCGAGCGCGAGCGCTACGGGCGCGACCGGGTCCGCGAACTCGGTCTGTGGAGCTGCGACGCCCGGGATGAGCACCGCATCACCGGAATCGAGCAGGTACTGGACGATCATCATGGCGTGGTTTCGCTCCTCGAGCGCCTGCCGATAGAAGTGGGCCGCCAGCTGCGGCAGCGTCTCCGCGTCGTAGTAGACGGCGATCGCCACATACTGCTGCGAGGCCGCGAACTCGTGCGCGATCTGCTCGTTGAGCGCCTCGGGGAAGCTCGCCACGACCGGCGACTCTAGCGCCTTCGTACACAGTCTCCACCCAGAGACGAATGGGACAGTCCCCTGCGGGGACAGTCCCTACGTCCTGTTTTCGTTGCATACTTTCTATACAGGCATGCGGCGCACTCGAGTTCTCATAGCCGGCGCCGCAGGGCGCGATTTCCACAACTTCAACGTGGTCTACCGCGGGCGCGAGGAGTTCGACGTGGTCGGGTTCACCGCCACGCAGATCCCGAACATCGACGGGCGCGTCTACCCATCCGCGCTCGCAGGCGACCTCTACCCGACCGGCATCCCGATCTTCCCCGAGCGGGAGCTCGAGCGGCTGGTGCGCGAGTACGCCGTCGACGACGTCGTCTTCGCCTACTCCGACGTGACGCACGAGCACGTCATGCACATCGCCTCTCGCGCGCTCGCCGCCGGCGCCCACTTCCGGCTGCTCGCGCCGCGCGAGACAGAGCTGGCCTCCTCCAAGCCCGTCGTGGCCGTCTGCGCCGTGCGCACCGGCTCGGGCAAGAGCCAGACGACACGCCACGTCGCCCGCCTGCTCCGGGATGCCGGGAAGCGCGTGGCCGTGCTGCGGCACCCGATGCCGTACGGCGACCTCACGGAGCAGGCGGTTCAGCGCTTCGCGACCATCGCGGAGCTCGACGCCGCCGATCCCACCATCGAGGAGCGCGAGGAGTACGAGCCGCACCTCGCCGAGGGCAACCTCGTCTTCGCCGGCATCGACTACGAGGCGATCCTCCGCCTGGCCGAGCAGGAGGCAGACGTGATCGTCTGGGACGGTGGCAACAACGACACGCCGTTCCTGACACCGAACGTGCACATCGTGGTCGTCGACCCACACCGGGCAGGGCACGAGACGCGCTACCACCCCGGCGAGACGAATCTGCGCATGGCGGACGTCTGCGTCGTGAACAAGGTCGATAGTGCGGAGCCAGAGGCGGTCGACGCGGTCGTGCACGCGATCGGCGCCGCCAACCCGCGCGCGACGATCGTCCACGCCGCATCACCCATCCACGTCGAGGAGAACGGCACGCGGATCGCCGGAGCGCGCGTGCTGGCCGTCGAGGACGGCCCGACGCTCACTCACGGGGAGATGTCCTTCGGCGCCGCGGTGCTCGCCGCCCGGGCGCACGGCGCAGCCGAGCTCGTCGACCCGCGCCCCTTCGCGGTGGGCTCGATCCGAGCAACCCTGGAGGAGTACCCGCACGTCGGCGCGCTGCTGCCGGCCATGGGGTATGGACGGCAGCAGATAGAGGATCTGCGCGAGACTATCGCGCGCTCTGACGCGGATCTAGTGCTGATCGGGACGCCGATCGACCTGCGCCGGCTCATCGACTTCGACAAGCCGGCCCTGCGCGTGACGTACCGGCTCGAGGAGCTCGGCGAGCCGACGCTCGCCGACGTGCTCCGCCAGCATGGCTTGATCGGCGAAACAGCACTCGTGTGACTCGCGTCCCCGGCCGGCCGAGGCTCTCCTGGCCTGTGTCGGCCACACGGTTCCCTCGGGCCTCGCACCGTCAGCGACGCCCCAGGAACGCGAGTTGACCGCGGTCGTCGCGCTCGGAGGCAATGCGCTCATCCGAGCGGGCGAACGAGGTACGGCAGCTGAGCAGCTTGCACGGCTGCGCGTCACCGCCGCCGCGCTGACGCCGGTGCTGGACGGGCCCCTCGTCGTCACGCACGGCAACGGACCGCAGGTCGGCAACGAGCTGCTGCGCCAGGAGCGTGCGGCCGACGAGGTGCCTCCGCTGCCGCTCTACCTCGCGGTCGCCCAGACGCAGGCCGAGATCGGCATGCTGATCGCGACCGCGTTGCGCCCAGTCTCACCGCGGCCCGTAGCGTGTGTCCTGACGCACGTGGTCGTCGATGCCGACGACCCGGCGTTCGACGCGCCCACCAAGCCGGTCGGGCCCTTCTACGAGGCCGCCCGGGCGGAGCTGCTCCGGCACGAGCGCGGCTGGAGCATGGCGCACGAGGACGGCCGCGGCTGGCGGCGTACGGTGCCCTCCCCCGCTCCGCTCGAGATCGTGGAAATCGACGCAGTCCGCGCCCTGCTGGCGGCCGGTACGACCGCGGTGGCGTGCGGCGGCGGCGGTATTCCAGTCGTCCGCCGCAACGGCTCACTCGCGGGCGTCGACGCGGTGATCGACAAGGATCTGGCCTCCGCGCTGCTCGCGTCCGCTCTGAGCGCCGAGCGACTCATCGTCCTGACGGACGTGGACGCCGTCATGCACGCCTTCGGCACGCCCGAGGCCAGTCCGATTCCTCAACTGCGGGCCGACGAGGCAGAGCGCATCGCTGCCGCCTCACCGCCCGGCTCGATGCGCCCCAAGCTGCAGGCCGCCTCAGCTTTTGTTCGCGCGACGGGGGGCTCGGCTCTGATCACGTCCGCGGAAGCGCTAGGCGAGGCCCTGGCCGGGCGGGCGGGAACGCAGGTAAATCCCTGAGTCGAGGCGAACCAAGCGCGTGCTTGGGACGAATGTTGGCATACGCTCACGAGGCTTCCTCGCGCACATGAATGACCAAGATCTCCACGAGCTCGTCGCCGCTTACGCGCTCGGCGCGCTCGACGAAAAGGACAAGGCCGCCTTCGACCGTCATCTGGCGACGTGCGAACGCTGCGCCGAAGAGCTGTCCGCGTTGCGCGAGACGGCTGCCTCGCTCGCCTATGCGATCGAAGGCCCTTCGCCTCCGGCCGAGCTGCGCGGCCGCATTCTCGACGCCGCTCGCGCCGAACGTCCCAACGTGGTCCCCCTGCGGCGGCGCGCGGCCGGTCCGTTGCTCGGCACGGTCGCCGCCGTAGCGGCAGTGGTCGCACTCGGCCTCGGCATCTGGAGCCTTTCGCTGTCGCGCTCGCTCGACGACGAGCGCGACAAGCTCGCTGCCACCGAGGACGCTCTCGCGCTGGTCGCCGATCCGAACGCCGTTCGGACCGAGCTCGTCGGCGCCGACGGGAGCCTCGTAGTTGCAGGTGCGGGCGCCGCGGCGCTGGTCGTGTGCCAGCTGGACGAAGCGCCGAGCGGCAAGGCCTACGAGGCATGGGTGATCGCAGGCGGGCAGCCGCGGCCCGCAGGCCTCTTTGACGGTGCCGACACGTGCAGCGCGCACGTCCTCAGCGAGCCCATTCCGCGCGGGGCGACGGTGGCGGTCACGCTCGAACCCGAGGAGGGCGTCGACGCACCGACGGGCGACCCGCTCTTCACGGCGCAACCTGCATGAGCGAGACCCTGGCGCCCCCTTTGCTCTCCACGCGGCCCGTGTTAGGTTCGAACGTGGTGCGCAGCGGACGCCGACGGGAGACGCCGCTCGAGCACCTCACGGACGAGGAGCTGCTCGACCTGCTCGCGCGCTCCGACGAGCGTGCGCTGGCGGAGCTCTACGACCGCTTCGGGGGAGTCGCCTACCGGCTTGCGTTCCGCATTCTGCGCGACGAGGCGCTCGCCCAGGACGCGGTCCAGGAGGCATTCCTCGCCGTCTGGCGGTCGGCGGACAGCTTCTTGCCCGAGCGGGCGCGACCGAGCACCTGGGTGCTGACGCTCGTCCATCGCCGCGCCGTCGACCTCGTGCGCCGCGAGGAGCGGCGCCGCGGTGAGCCGCTCGAACCGGCCATGCATGCGGCCGGGGAGACGACCGAGGAAGAGGCGTCCGTCCGCTATCACCGGCGGCTAGTGCAGGAAGCGTTGAAGCAGCTGCCGGCCGACCAACGTGAGGCGCTCGAGCTCGCCTACTACGCCGGCCTGACGCAGTCCGAGGTGGCTGAGCGCCTTGGCCAGCCGCTCGGCACGATCAAGAGCCGCACGTTCGCCGGCTTGTCGCGCATGCGCGAGCTGCTGCGTGAGGCAGGCGTCGAACAGCCGGTGGCGGGCCTCTGATACGTGGAGGGCGGCCGAAGCCGCCCTCCAAAGTACGTCGTCCTGGAGAACTTCCGGTTATGACTTCGCGGCGTCGCCCTCGATGGTCGCCTGCCCGCCGCCGTCGATCTGGATACGGCGAGGCTTAGGTGTCTCGGGCTTCGCGACGCGTACCTCGAGCACGCCGTCGCGGTAGTGGGCCTTGATGTCGTTCTCGGTCACGTTCTGGGGGAGTCCGATCGTTCGCGCGAAAGAGCCGAAACGGCGCTCGTAACGGTAGTAGCGGTCGTCGGAGTGCTCCTGCGTCCGCTCGCGCTCACCGGAGACGGTGAGGGCGCCGTCCTCGAACTCGATGCTGATCTTGTCCTCCGGGATGCCGGGTAGGTCGAACGCGTACACGACCTCCTTGTCGGTCTCCCAGACGTCGACGACGGGAACCCAGGAGCGCGCCTGACCGTTCCCTTCACCGCTGAAGATCGAGCTCATCATTCGGCTCATCTCGTTCTGCAAGGCAGCAACCTCGCGCAGAGGCTCCCAACGAACGAGTGTGGCCATGTCACTACCTCCTTGTCCGTTAGTTGCTGACTGTAACACTATAAAACCTAAGCGCCTGTGTGTCAAGTTGGGAATCGTCTAGCATCGCCGCGGCGTGGACGAGCTGCCGCAACACCTGAAGGGCCGCCATTTCACGCGCATCGGCGGCTGGCGACGGGACGATCTCGTCACGGTGCTCGACCTCGCCGACGAGCTCAAGGCCCGGCAGGCGCGCCGCGAGGAGCATCACCTGCTCCCGGGGCGGTCCCTCGGGATGATCTTCCAGAAGCCGTCGACACGCACCCGAGTGTCGTTCGAGGTCGGCATCCAGCAGCTCGGCGGCTTCGCCCTGCACCTCGCCGGCGGCGACCTGCAGCTCGGACGCGGCGAGACGATCCGAGACACGGCCACCGTGCTGTCTCGCTATCTCGACGCGATCATGATCCGCACCTTCGACCAGGCGGATGTCGAGGAGCTCGCCAAGCACGCCTCGGTGCCTGTGATCAACGGGCTCACCGACTGGGCGCATCCCTGCCAGGCGCTCGCCGACCTGATGACGATTCGCGAGCGACTGGGGCGGCTCTCAGGCGTGCGCCTCGCCTACCTGGGCGACGGCAACAACGTCTGCCACTCGCTCATGGTGGCCGCTGCCAAGTTCGGCATGCGCTTCATCGCGGCCACGCCCGTAGGCTATGAGCCGCCCGAGGAGGTGCTTCTCGCAGCGCGCCGCTCCGCGGTGCAGGCCGGCGGCACCGCCGAGCTCGTGCACGACCCCGCCGTTGCAGCCCGGGGCGCCGAGGTGCTCTACACCGACGTCTGGACGAGCATGGGCCAGGAGGCCGACGCGGAGCGCCGTCGCGCTGACCTGGCCGGCTTCGGAATCGACGGCGACTCGCTGGCACTCGCGCGCGAGACGGCGATCGTGCTGCACTGCCTCCCGGCGCACTACGGCGAGGAGATCACCGAAGAGGTGCTGTACGGGCCCCAGTCGGCTGCCTGGGACCAGGCGGAGAACCGCCTGCACGCGCAAAAGGCCCTACTCGCCCTGCTCGTGCGCTAGCGCCCGCCGTGCTGCCGCTTCGCGACAACGTCCCGACCCGACATTTCCCGGTCATCACGCTGGCGCTGATCGTCGCCAACTCCCTTGTCTGGATCCTCTACCAGGTGCCCGATCTGGAGGGCTCGGTCAACGAGCTCGGCTATCACCCGTGCGAGATCGAGAACTCCTGCCCGCAGGTCGGCGAGGACTGGTGGATCACTGCGCTGACGTCGATGTTCATGCACGGCAGCTGGGATCACATCATCGGCAACATGCTCTTCCTCTGGATCTTCGGGAACAACGTCGAGGACGCCATGGGCCGCCTTCGCTTCCTGATCTTCTACCTGGCAGGCGGTTTCGCGGCGACGGCGCTGCAGACGGTCATCACCCTCGGGTACGGGACATCGCAGGAGGCGACCATCCCAAACATCGGAGCCAGCGGGGCGGTCTCGGCCGTGCTGGGCGCGTACCTGCTGCTGTTGCCGCTCGCGCGCGTCCTCACGCTGTTCGGGTTCTTCCTCGTGGAGATCCATGCGTTCTGGTTCCTCGGCATCTGGTTCCTCTTTCAGCTGTGGGCCGGCAGCGCATCGCTCGCGGCCCCCGAGTCGGGCGGCGGCGTGGCCTTCTTCGCGCACGTCGGCGGGTTCGTGTTCGGCTTCGCTGCCGTGCGCCTCTTCGCCAAGCAACGCCCTCTGCAGCCCTCGACGTGAGCGAGGGCTTCGAGGAGCACGTGCGCGCCGCGCTGGACGGTCTGCCGCCCGACATCGCCGCGGCGCTCGAGAACGTGGCCGTCGTCGTGGAGGACGAGCATCGCGACGACCCCGACCTGTTCGGGATGTACCACGGCGTGCCCTTGCCCGAACGTGGTTACCAGGCCGGCTCGCTGCCGGACAAGATCACCATCTACCGCCTCCCGCTCGAGGAGTCCTTCGCCGATCCCCAGGAGCTGCGACGCGAGATCCGCATCACCGTGCTCCACGAGCTCGCGCACTACTTCGGCATCGACGAGAATCGGCTCGACGAGCTCGGGTACAGCTGATGGTGACCGCGCTCCACGTGCTCGCGATCGCCGCGGGCCTCGCCGGGCTCGCAGTCCTGGTCGGCTACGCCTTCCTGACGTGGAAGAGCGAGCAGTAGAGAGGGGCCTCCCCCCAGAGGACCAGTCCGCGTCTGCTCCCTCTCTCCTGCTCGCTCGTGGCGAAAGTCTCATATACCCCGACGAAAGTCAAGGAAGAGGTCAAGGGAATGCCGGTACCCCATCAGGCGTTTTCAGAAGCGTGAGAACTTTCGACGAGATCCGCAGCGATATCGATGTGCTCAGCGAGCGCCGCGCGCAGCTCTGGCATCGCCTCTCCAGCGGCCACGACCCCGACGTCGCCACCGAGCTCAAGGAGCTCGACGACCAGCTCGCCACCCTGTGGGACGAGCAGCGCGCGCTGCGCGCACGACTGCGCTGGGGAACGCGCGACAAGATCGTCGCGCGCGCTCGCATGGAGGAGCGGCTGGAGCGCGCGGCCTAGCGAGCGCAGGTCTTACGAACTCTTTACCGACCGCAACGTAAGAGACCGCCGGTGCGAGCGTCTAAGGGAGTGATGACTCCTGCGACGCACGCACCGACTCCATTCGCAGACGCCGACACGCTTCAGCGCTCCATCGAGGAGCTGGTCGGCGACCGCCAGCGGCTGCGGGCCGCCGGCGCACCACCCGCGTTGCTCGAGGCGAATCGACAGCAAATCGTGCGCCGCCAGTGGCAGTTCGCCGCAGCTCTGCTGGCGGCGCGCGTACCGCATCCAGCCTGAGGAGCCTTAGACTCCCGGCCCGAGCGTGTCCGGCGCTTGGCCGTTCTTCAGCTTGCTGCTCGCGCTCGTCGCGATCGCCGGCCTCGCGCTGGCAACCTTCACGCTCTTCGGAGCGCGCGAACTTCCACGTCGTGGAGCGCTCGCTCTGTCGGCGCTCCTGGCGGTGTCGACCGTCTCACTGGGGATCTACGTCGCGGGAGAAGACCACTATCGGCGCGGCGGCATCACGCGCTGGGAGGCGTACGATGCACGTGGCCTGACCGTCGCGGCGATCAGCGTGGGCTTGGCCGCCGTCGTCGGCCTCGTGGTGGCGGGTATCCAGAATCGGCGCGCCCTGGGCTCCGCAGCGTTCCTGGCCTGCGGAGCGGCTGGCGTCCTCCAGTTCCTCGCGCTCTTCGCGAACTCCCTGAACTGAGGTGCCGTCCGGCCGTCGGAACTGGCTCTACACTTTCTTAGAACGGGGCGTTAGCTCAGTTGGGAGAGCGCCAGCTTTGCAAGCTGGAGGTCATCGGTTCGAACCCGATACGCTCCATGGCTTAGACAAGCCGTTTGCAGCGACCTGAGAGGCTCCGCGAGGAGCCTCTCGGCCGTTGTGGTCACACTGTGGTCACATCTCACGGCCCCGGGGGGAGCGGCATCTGCTGCGGGGTGGCATCCTCCAAGGGCATGGGCTTCCGCCTCTACCGCCGCAAGTCGCTCGGCCGCGGCCTGTGGCTCGGCCTCTCCAAGTCGGGCGTCAGCGGCGGGCGGCGCGGCGGTCGCGGATCCGTCTCCGTAAATCGCCGTGGCCTCGGCGGATCCCTGCGCGTGATGAAGGGGTTGTCGTACATCGTTAGGAGGAAACGATGAAGGGTCTCAGTCTGCTCGTCGTGAGCACCGTGCTCGGACTCACAGCGCTGGCGGGCGCTTCCGTATCGGCGCAGGCGGCTGGTGTGAAGGTGCCGGCGCTGTACAAGAACTGCACGAACCTCAACAAGAAGTACCCGCACGGGGTCGGGAGAGCCAAGGCCAGGGACAAGACCTCGGGCGAGCGCGTGACGAACTTCAAGCGAGCACCGTGCTCTATAACCGGGCGATGTCCTACAACAAGGGACTCGACCGCGACAAAGACGGCATCGCCTGCGAGAAGGCTTAGGCCGCTAGGCGCGGTTCTCCTCGGCCACCTGGTACGTCGCTACGACGGATCGGGCCACGGATCGTCGTTGTGCACGATCCCGCGCAGCATGGCGAGCCCCTCCTCTGCAGCGTCGGCCGCCGACGTGGAGTACGTGAGAAAGCGTCCGACTGACGTCTGCCCGGTCCCGAGATCCCGAGCCGCGTGCGCCATGTGCGTGATGGGCGCCGGCAGGTTCGGAGCCTCATCGACCACGAGCAAGTAGCCACGGCTGTGCGCTTCGGCGCGGGCGGTTGCAATGCGCTGCTGGTCGTCGTTCAACTCTGCTACTTCCGACAATGCGCCCTACGGTACCGCCCTGTGCTTAGTCCGGGTTCTCGTGTGGCGCTGGAACAAGGGCGATGACCGACGCGCCGAGTACCGTCTCTGATGGAGATGGCTGAGCCGGACCTTCTTCCCGTCTTACGGGCCTTCGTCGAGGCTCACGCGCAGCCGCACCCGAACACGGGTGACCGCGAGCCCATCGACTACCTCATGCACTTAGGTGGCTCCACGCTTGTGCATCACGGGTTGAATGATCCGCCGCCGAAGGTCGACAAGGCCCTGATAGAGGAACTCCACCTATCCGGTCTCGTCGACATCGACTACCGCGAGCACCACATGAGAATCACGCCCACGCCGGAAGGTCGACGGCTGATAGCGGCCCAGGATCGGGCTGAGTCGCGGCAGCCGGCAGCCGACGTCCGGGCGGTCGTGGAGGCGCTGACCCAGCAGGCTCAATCAGACAACAAACTCGCCTGGCCCGCTGTGCGACCCGTGCTCCTTGCGCTGCGTCGCTATTGGGAGGAGGCAGGGTTCCCGCAGCACGGAGTCCAACTCCGACCCCTGTTGGAGGATCTCCCAGACGGCTTGGTGGGGTCGTTCGCCACAACGATTCGGACGCTGGACGAAGGTGACTACCTCCATTCGACCTCAGGCATCGGAGTGGTTGCGAACGGATTCGACTTCCCAGCGGAGATCGTGTTCACGGCTCGCGCGCACAGCGTCCTGGACGGGTGGCCGGGCGCAGCACCCGATGAACTCTTCAACAACCTCCTGGCGGTGCTCGCGGAGGCCGTGTCTCGTGAAGAGGATCCCGAGCGCAGACGGCGCCTAGAACGGCTCGCGGGAACTGTCCGTGATGTTGGCGTAGCGACTGCCGGCGAGGTGCTGGCAAAGGTACTGGGCGGCGCGGTGTAGCGGTCGGTTACTGATCGCCCGAAGCCGACGGCTCTAGTTCAAGACGAGCGAGCGCGTTCCGACCGTTGCGTGCTCGTGCCGAGAGCCGCGCCACCTCAAGAACCATGGTCGTTGCGGGGTCGACCACTCCAGTTCGATGTCTCGCCCTTCCCAGCGCGCCTTGTAGCTCGGAATCTCGGCGCCAAGGAACTCGTATGTTCGGGGATCAAGGCGCACAAGATGCCCTGCGTCCGTCTCGTAGGTAACCGCCGGACGTCCCTCAGATCCGCGCAGTGCGACGAAGAGGATGTCGTCATCCTCGTCGTAGTCGAATGCCAGATCGCTCGGGTTGATCGTCATGCGTTCTCTCGTCTCATTGAAGTTTCCTTCCCATTTTGCCTGCAATGCGAACCGGAAGATAGGCGCTGGGGATCGACGCGGGCAAGGTCGTGTATCGAACGATCACCGCGACTCGGCAGGCACGGTAGGGACGGTCGTGGATGACGCCAGCTGCGCTGTAGAACGCCTTGCTATCAGGAGCGGAGAGCGCCTCGAAGACCATTTCGGGGTTCTCGATGGTGTCGCGGATCAAGTTCGAGTACGGCGCGATCTCCGCGTGCTTCGAGACGAGGTGCTTCCATTTCCTCTCGGTCAGGCGTACCGGATCGCCCCAAGGGTCATTCACGGTGAAGATGTCCGCCACGCGGCAAGTCTCCCACCGGCTACGGACGCCTCGGTTAGCCGTTCGCGGCCCTCGCGTACCTCTTCGCCCGGGCCACCTGGTTCTTCTGGCGCGTGGCCGCGGTCAGTTCGTTGAACCCGAGCACCTCGCGGATCCAGGCGGCCCGCGCCTTCATCTGCTCGTAGTCGGCGGGGGTCTTGTCGGGCTCCAGGCCCGCCAGCCACGCCCACGCCCCGGCCTGCTGCTGGGCCGTCTGCAGCGCCACATTGTGGGGGCTGTCCATGTAGACAGAGAGCAGCACGGCGAATTCCTGCTTGTCGGTCAGCGCCTTGCCGTCCTGCTGTTCGCGGAGCAGCTGCCCGCGGATGGTCACCTCCAGCTGGTCTCTCTTCGCCCGGCGGAGCGCCTCCGGGATGACGCCGTCCGGATACACCTTGCGCACGTCCGCCTCCCACTCTGCGAGTCGCTCAGCGGCACTCTTGGCGGCTGCGGCCTCTCCCTTGGCGGCCCGCTCGTGCAGCGCGACCAGGTCGACGGTGTACGGCAGCACGCGGCCGAAGCGTCTCTTCAGCTGCTCCTGCCACGAGGCGGCGGCGTAGATGTCGGACACGCGCGAGGGGTCGATGACGTCGCGGATGAGGCGCACCCACGGAAGCACGTTCTCGAGCGTCTCGACGGTGAACTCCCCGCCGGTCAGCTGACGGCCTAGCTCCGGGTCGCGGCCGAAGAAGGCGGTGACCGTGGCCGCGATCACGGGTGTGAGCAGCGTGCCGGGCTCGCGGAAGCGCGGCTGCGGCTCGTCGGAGAGCAGCCAGTTCAGGAAGCCGGTGGCGATCTCGGCCGTCTCGCCGGCCGTGCCGGTGGGGCTGATCGAGCCGATGTTGATGACATCCGCGACCTTGCCGTCCACCTCGAGCGGCACCAGCTGAGAGGCGTAGACCGGGAGGTCGCCCAGCTGCTCCTCCTGCTGCTGCTTGGCACGGAGACCTGCGCCGTACACCAGGCCGGCCCTCTCCGGGTAGTCCTTCATGTACCGGGCCGCCCACGCCGTTGCCCCTCGCACCCACGGCCAGACGAAGAACACCCGACCCAGCGTCTCCCGCTCCCACGGAGATAGCCGGTTGAAGTTGACCATGGCCTCGTTGACTGCCACCGCGATGTCGTTCTTGATGCGGGTGGCAACCGGCCCGCGGTCGAGCAGCAGGGCTCGCATGGCCTGCGGATCTCGATAGCCCTGGCTGCGGGCCTCGTACATCCAGGCGGCGACTCTGGGCCAGCGATCGGGTAGCCCGGAGAGCGTGTGCAGCGTGCGGCTGCCGGCGTTGAGCGCCGACGTGGGCCGACGCCCGCCTCTCCGGCAATGAGGTTGAACAACTCCCTGTCGCTCTTCCACATGCGGCCGGAGCGGAGCAAGTTGGGGAGAGCGAAGCCGTGGGCGTACAGTCCGAGAAAGACCAGGTTCCCGATCAGGTTGGCCGGGTAGTAGCCGGGGTTCGCGTACAGGAGCCCGATGCGGACGATGTCGTTCGTGAGATCCCACGCCTTGGCGCCCGGGTTCTTCACGGCCCTGTTGCCGCGTCCTGGCGCTCCGAGGATGCGCACCAGCTGATCCACCACGATGGGCGACACGATCCTCTGAGTCTCCGAGAGCACTTCCGCTTCACCGGCCCGCCGGATCCAGGCGTCCTTGTAGCGGCGCATCGCGTTGACGTAGTCCTCGTCGGAGCCGGTCTCGATGGCCTTGCGCACCTCGTCGGAGATGCCGGCCGCTCTGTCGACGATGAAGTGGCCGCGCGGCAAGGGCATGCCGGCCGTCTGCGGGTCGCCGCTGTCGAAGAGGAAATCTCGGATGCGCTTCTGAGCAGCGAAGCCCAGCATCCTCGAGTGCTCGACCACGAGGTGATCGGGGTCGAAGACGAGCCGACCGGACTGCAGAAGCTCCAGCTGGTTCTCGTGCATCGTGAAAGGACGCTGCGGCGTTCCCGGGATGCGGCCTCCCGCCGGCTGGCGCACGGCGCCGCCCGTGATCGGTCTCGGCTTGGCCTCATAGCCGCGGTGCGGCATGTACACGTCCGAGACGCCCTCGATGCCGAGATAGCGGGCCAGCAGACCACGGCGGCCCTCGAAGGTCTCCATCACCTCTGGCCCCATGACCTCGGACTTCAATCTCTCCATGTCGTCGGTGATGGCAGCCGCGTCGTCGAGCGCGCGCAGGTAGTTCGAGTCAGGCTCGTAGGCCATGGCGGCCTCGATGTCGCGGATGCGCTGGTCGAGCAGCTGCTGCTCGGACTGGCCGCGGAGAGCAAGCTCCTGCTCGTAGCGAGGGGCCTGCGCCTGCAGTCGCTCGAGGGTGGCGGTCAGTTCCTCGTGCCGCCTCGTGCCCGGGCGAGTACGTCTCAGCTGAGCCTCCACGGAGGCGAGCCGGCGCCGGAACTGGCGGTGCTTCTTCTTCCAGCGGCGGCCGGTGTCGGGAGCGATGGTGCTCGCCTCTGCGCGAAGCTCCACAAGCCGGTCACGCAGCATCCCCAGCGTGGTGTTGTTACGGGCCTGCGGCGGGAGGTTGGCCTCCAGGAAGAGGCGCGTCCGCGCTGCTCCAGCCAGTGGCTTGAACGTCTCGCCGGCCGTCTCGACGCGGCGGTGGGCCAGAGCCCAGCGAGCCTGGTCGCGTTGTGTCTCCAGCCGCTCCATGCGCGCCTGCTGACGAGTGGCCCGCCCCTCTGCGCCGTGCCGGCGCGAGACCCGTGATACGACCGGGATGGGCCGTCCCTCACGTCCTACGACGCCCTGCGGATGCTTCGAGGCCCAGATGTCCAGCAGCCGCTGGCCGCCGCGCGTGAGCGGGTGACGAGCCCACTGGAAATCCACGACGCGATCACCGAGCACCAGCTGTCGGGTGCCCGTGGGTCGGAACGACTCCCGCACTCCCCCACGTAGCGAGCGCTGCGAGATGGATAGCTTGCCGATGTTGCCGACACGGGCCAGGGAGCCGAACACGGTGGCCGCATCGAAGGCGTAGGGCACCGGGTTGGAGACGACGTCGCGCCAGTCCTGGACGGTCACGTACGGCACACCCAGCGGCCCAGTCTTGATGTCGTAGCGGGCCGCGAAGTCTTCCTTGGCCGCCTGCAGCGCGGGCATCAGGATGTGCTTCTCGAACAGCGAGCCGTCCGGATCTCCGCCGGCCGCGATGGTGCGCACAGCATCCGCGCCGATCAGGACGGTGCCGCCGCCCAGCACGATGCCCGCGCCCACCAAGGCCTCGGCCACAGTGTTCGCCTGTCTCGACGTCCACTTGGCGAAGTCGCCCACCGGCCCGGGGATGCTGGCGGCCAGCGTGGGCTGTGCCCCCTGCGTGCGCTGAATCAGTTCGGCGGCCAGCACCGGGTCGCGGCGCACACGCTCGATGCCACCCAACTCTTCGACGAGGGCCGGGTCGTAGACGCCTCCCTCGAGCATGCGCTTGGCCTCGTCCGCACCGCGGATGCGCTCCGCCTGCAGTCGCGCTCTCTCGGCGCGCATCTGCGAGCCCGCCTGCTCCAACTCGGATGCGCCGACGAACCCGAAGAGCTTCAGGTTCTCCTCCGCCTGGCCGGGGTAGAGCCGGGTGCTACCGACCTCCTGGCGCTCGACTGCCCGCTGGGCGCGAGCCTGGATGTTGGCGGCACGACCGCCGATGATCGACTGCACATGCTCCCGGTAGGCGGCTCGCGTCTCCGGACCAACGATGCCGTCCACGGCGATGTCGAAGCCGGCCCGGCGTAGCTCTCGCTGAAGCTCGCGCGGATCGTCGTAGCGCCTGCGCAGGTTGAGGCGACCCTTCTTGTCACCCCGCAGTAGCCGCTGCTGCTCGACGAGGCCGGGGCCGCCGCTCGGAGCAGCACCACGGGCCAGGTTCGACTCCCGTGCAGCCCTGTTGCGATCCACGGCGTCCGGCGCGGTCGGTGAGGGTGCCGGCGGAGCCGGTGCAGGAGCGAAAGACGGGCCTACGCCAGGCAGCACCTGGCCGCGCTGCTGCGCGCGGGCAAGCGCAATCCGTCTACGGCGCTCCTCACGGCGTGCCTCAGCCGCCGCGCGGCGGTCGGTTCGTCCCTTGGGGGGCATCTAACTCCTTAGTTGGGGCCGGGCCGGTCTTCCTTGCGAACCCGCTTCTGGCCGGCTTGCGCAGACCGATGGTGGCGAGCGCCTGGTCGATCATCCGACCCACTTCCCGGCGTGTCTTCGCACGTCCTGAGCGCGACGAGTAGCGCAGAAGATCCTGCCCGTACAGGTTGTAGAGGTACGAGAAGGCCTCGCTGTAGGTCATCTTGGGCACGCGCTTGGTGCCCCCGAAGCTGGCCGGATCAGGCACCTCGTCAACGAGATCGTCCAACTCGCCGTTGATGCTCGTCCGCGCCTGCTGGAACGCGTCCTTGCGGGCCTCGACGGCCTCGTTTCGCGCCTTCTTGCGCTCGGCCGGCGTGGGCTTGTCCTTGTTGGCGGCCGTCTCCTTGGCAGCCACGTTGGAGTACGCGTCCGAGCCGTAGGCGATGCGGCCGGTGTCCACCACTTTGCCGTTGCGCACCTCGTGCACGGTGCCGAAGTAGTCCGTCTTGGCGTTGGCCTCTTCCTGCAGCGTCTTGGCACCGGACAGCCGCAGGTAGCCCCGCTGCGTCCGCTGGGCGTCCTTCGAGACCTCGTGCTGCTGAAGCCGCTGCAGGATCTGGTCGCGGAGGGCCGGAGTCTTGCCCGCCAGGTCGACGAGTGCCTGCGCGTACTCCGCGTCGGTCTCGAGCGCTTCTCGCTGCGCGGCCGACAGGCGGATGCGGCCGGTGCTCATCGCTTCATCGGGGAGGAAGGCTGCTCGAGATGCCCACCCGGCGCCTTCACGCGTCATGGCCTCACCGGGGACGAATCCACCCGAGTACGAGACCGCGTTGCCGATGGCGGTGGTGGGAGCACCCTGCACGTTCCGGAGAGCCTCCCCGATGGCGCCCTCCATGCCCTCCGCCAGTCCGCCCACCGTCTTGGCGGCGCCCTCCGATACTGCCTGGATCTGCGGGGACACCTGCTTCGCCAGCGCAGCCTGCGCCTCGGTGAAACCGCGGATGACGTCCGCTCGTTCACGGGCGTTGCGGGTCGCGTCCTCGCGCTGGCGCTGGATCTCAGTGCGCTCCGGAGCGATGGCGTTGCGCACCTGCTCGTTCACGAGCGACTGCAGCTGCGTGGGCGACAGCGGCGCCAGCGGATCGTTGGGCAGCCGCCGTGCGGCTCGAGCGCGGTTGATGTAGGCCCGGTAGTTGGCGTAGTTGCCCTTGGGTCGGAGCTTCAGGAACTCCGCCTTGGTCAGCGTGCGTGGTGCCATCTCGTTCCTCTCTTATGTGAGTGCCTCGGCGTCGGACTAGGGCTCACGTCCTCGTGGACAACCACCGATAGACCGAACCAATGAGCCCAAACCGCCTCCAACTACGAAGCCGACTGGCCTTCGTTCACCGGATGACCGTGGTGAGCAGGGCGAAGGACTGGGCCATGCGCCACGGCGCAGCGCTCTTCTGGATTGGCCTGCTGCTCCTCTGGACGCTGCCCCTGCTGGTCTTCTCCCTGGGCCTTGAGTGGTTGGCGATTGCCATTGCGAGTGCCCCCGGCCTCCTGGCGATGGTGGGGATAGCGGGCCTCGTCCTGGTGGCCGTGGTGGCTGTCCCCTACGTGGTCTTCAGGTCGATCCGGGCGGTCTACCGGGCTGCTCGGCCGCACTACTAGGCCAGCAGGTCGCCCAGTGCCTTCGCGTCGGCCACGCGGCGATCCACCTCGCTGAGCCAAGCCACCTGCTCCTGCAGGCCGGCCATCTCCTTCTCCCGCTCGGCCGCCTCACGCTTGAGACCATCGACGGTCTTCTCCGCCAACCGAGCGCGCTCCGCCTGCGTCTTCACCTGGCGCTTGGCGTCAGCCAACTCGGCGCGCGTGCGCTCCAGCTTTCCGAGCGCGTCCTGATACATCTCGGCCTTGTGCTCCAGGCGCCGCGCATGCAGCGAGACGAACTGCATGTTCTGCTTCACGGACGTCAGTTCGTGCTCTGAGGCGCGCAGCGCTCCCTGTAGCTCGTCGACCAGCTTCTGCTGGCCGGACTGGACTGCGGTGTCGGTCATGGTTCCTCCTGGATGTGGGCCTCGAGGGCCGCTAGCTCGGCCCGGATGTCGGCAAGCTCCTTGAACAAGAGCCCCGACTCGAAGTCCTCGATGTTCTTCTTGATGCCCTCCTGCCGGGCTTCAAGCGCAGCCAGCTGGATCCGCACCTCAGCGTCGTTCATGACTGGGAAGTACCAGCGAGGGCTGGAAGGCCCGCAGCGTTCGACTGTTGGCTGGATTCAGGCGCTCTGACGAGGCTGGACGTGCTCCATCTGCCGGCCTGGTTGCGCACGAATCCGCGCTCCTCCATCTCGGCGGGATCGAGACAGCGACGGCCGTCCTCGTTGTCGCGGCTCCAGAGATAGGCGTGTGTGCCGACCCGATGAGCGTCGAACGCGGACACGGAACCGAAGTCCTGGTTGCAGCTGCGGCAGAGGTTCACTTGCGTGCTCCTTGGTTGGTGGTTCGACTCCCTCGAACGAGTGAGTTCTGGCTGGCGCCCGACCGGGAATACACATCTGGCAACGTGGCTGAGCCTTTAGGCGTCGTCGCGGGGGGTCGAGTCGACACCGCGAGCAAGACACGACAGCGCAAGCTGCAAGCGCTGAGATGTGGGCGCCGGGCTCAGCCTTAGTCGCCGGCCTGCTCCGCGAACCGGCGCATCAGGTACTCAGTAGGCGGGGGTCATGGCTCCTTCTTGGGGTGAGATTGATGCGCGGCGGGAAGATCAAGACACATGTGGCGCCAGCGCATCCGCACCGCGTTCTTCCTCGCGCTCAACATCGCCGGGTGCGCCGCAGGGGGCATAGTGGCCGGGCTTATTGCGACGCGCGGTGTGCGGCATGGCGGATGGGGTTACGCGATTGCGCCGGTCGTCGGCCTTGTCGCCATCGGTTTGCTTGCCAACGCAGCCCTGTACGTCGGCGGGGCCGTTCTCTGGTGGCGAGAACGACGAACGAATGGCTGACGAGCGCCGCGCCGTCCTCGACGCGTATGAGGCACTTCGGCGCTTGTATCCGCCAGGCGCAGGGTCTTCAAGCGAAGACGCGCGTGACCTGAGCGGCGATCTATTCGGTCTGGATTCGTATCTCGCCGGAAACCTGCACTCGCTCGGAACTCTGGGCGACTTCGCTCCACACATGCGAGCGGGTGATCCGGCCAAACTGCTGGCTTGGGACTTCAGCCTCGAAGAGCGCGCACGGGCTCTCGCTGAGTCAACGGATCCGCTGGAGGCG
Organism: Gaiellaceae bacterium; assembly: GCA_036824245.1. Classification (GTDB taxonomy): domain Bacteria; phylum Actinomycetota; class Thermoleophilia; order Gaiellales; family Gaiellaceae; genus JACVRM01. Next base: position 39,927 of record DAITAO010000020.1, read on the forward strand.
CAGGACGGACGAGCATTCTTGGGCTATCTCGAGGAGACCAAGCGACTCACGAATGTGGCCCGGCGGTTCGTCGGCCTGTCCAACGTCTGAGCAAGTAGACCTCGAGTCCAACCCCGGACACATTTCCGTCGTAGCCCCCCCAGGGAGGCTCCATCTGGGACTCCTGCCGTCCGCGGGGGTGGGGGTGGGTGCCCCCCTGCCTCGGTTTCGAGGTCGACGCGAAAGGGGAAGTCGGATCCTGCCGCGCCGCCAGCGCTCCCGCCCCTGCTCCGCTGCCCCTACTCCGGTAGTAGGTGGTCGGGCTCGAAGGCCTGCAGCCATGCGGGCTCGAGGATCCGTGTCAGGCCCGTGTCAGCCAGATCTGACTCCTCGACGGCGCGCGCGGTGAGCCTGAACCAGCAGCCAAGCTCCGAGCACGATGCCGAGGAGGCCGGCAGCGACGCCGACGATGTCCCACCCATCCGCTCCGCGAGACAGACGCCGCGTTGCGTACGCGAGCACGATCGCGCCCAGGATCGTCCAGACCGCGCTTCGCAAGGCGAGACGATGGTGGAGTTGCAAGGGCTTGAGCCTAAGACACGTGCGGCACTCCCGGGCCGCTCAACTGGGCGGAATCTGGGACAGGTTTTGCTCTCGTCGCCCCCCGGGGGAGGCTCCATCGCAGGAGTCCCACGCCCGCGGGGGTGGGGGGTACCCCCGGGGTGGGGGGAGGGTCGAAGTCGACGCGAACGAGTGCGATGTGGATGCCTGTCCGCCGTCAGCGCCCGCCTGCGCGCCGTCGAATGTGACCACCCGTGTGACCACGTCGCTCCGCGCGCCCGGGTGACGCTGCTGCACCCGCCTGGCTACGCCGGATCGTGCTCGGGATGACCGCCAGCTACGAGGGTCGTAGGTCAGCCCACGGAGGGGCGCAGCCCGATCATTGCGCCGCGGTGATGGTACGCCCGGCCGTCATCGACGTGGACGGGTTGCCGGCGAGGAGGAGCCGGGCCACCGACGGCCGGGTGATCTGTTCTCCGGCGAGTTTTTCCTCTTGCGCCTGTCGCAGGCCGTCAGCCGCAAACACGCGCAGGCCGCTGACCACACCGGCGCTCGCGGTACGTACCCGGTCGGCCTGCGGCTCGGCTTGGGGAGCCTCGACCGTGTCTACCGCTCGCGTGCTTCAGCGTCCTCATCGTCACCCTCGCCCGACAGCGACAACCACACGACCACGGCTGCCGCTACCACAGCACCCACGATCCAGGGGACATACAGGTCGACTCCCTTGGAGTCGGTGCTCGAGATGAGTACCAGGTCGAGGAGGATCAGCGGGAGGACGATCAGCGCCGCAATGCGAGCCCATAGTGCTACGACCGCCACGGCGGAAAGCAGGGATCCACCGGCGCGCGGCAGCCAACGCTCCAGTACACGGCCCAGGAGGAGCACCGCGAGGAGTGCCAGCCCGAACCAGAAAATGAAGTCAAGTACTCCCATGGGCTTAGACGAAGAGCGAGCCGATGGCGTAGATGATCAGGGCGACCAGCAGCGCGAAGGGGACGAAGGCAGCTGTAGTGAACAGCGTGGCCAGAGCCATGCCGGCCGCGGGGACGAGTCCATCTCGCGCATTGAGTAGACCTCCGATGACGGCCGCAGCGATCAGAGCGGCTAGCCACAGCCACTCCCCAATCGGATCACTGAGCAGAACAGCCACAAGCGCGCAAACGGGTGCGATCACAAGAAGCGCAACGACGCGACGCCTGTCTGTGTTCACCTCCCGGATTGTGACCGCCAAGAGGCGCTCTTACCGACTAGAGCCTGGAGAGCGGAACCACGGCCGGATCTAGCTCCTCCCCATCCGGCAGTAGGACGCGAGCGCCCCACTTCAACCACGCCTGCCGGGCGATGTTCTCGGCGTCCGGCGGTACCTCGTCGAGACGGGCAATCTGCCGGGTCAGCTGCTCGAATGTGTGCGTGTGAACGAGCGACCTCTTGTACTTCCAGACGGCGAGCACCGCGGCCAGTCGAGTCGGCACGTCGGGGGAGCCATCGGGGTTCGAGGCGCGCAGACCGTACCAGAGGGCCTCTTCGACGTCGAGCTTGCCCACGATCCTTCCCGAGCCGCGCGGCCCCTCGGGCTGGAAGGTGGGTAGCTCGCCCCGCTTGACGCGCTCCCTGACCGCTTGAGGCGTTACGCCCAAGTAGTCAGCGGCGCCCCTTAGTCGGTGTAGCCGCGCCGCTGGCCGAGCGATTCCTTTAGCGCCCGGATCTCGGCCAGCAGCGCGTCGAACAGGCTGGCGTCGACCACCACCGCGCTGTTCATGCTGCAACCTCCCCGACCGGCACGGTGTGGCTTGCGCGCGAGATAGGTAACCCGTTCTGCCTGCATGAACCCCACCGTAAGAACCGGAGTCGGATCTCCTACGGAGGGCTTTGCAGGACACGGTGGACTTGAACCAGAGCGGATCGAGTAGGCAGGCGCTGGTCGAAGTCCACTTGAAGCCGTTCCTGGACTTCGTCGTGGCCCGCTTCGGCGGGTCTTCGTCGTTCTAGTGTGGTCACATTGTGGTCACATATCGGTGCCACATCCGACCTAGGACGCCCCGGGCGGCCCTCGGAAAATGGCTCTGTAATGCGGTTTAACCACCTATGACCCTAGCCCCGGTGTGCTTTGCAAGCTGGAGGTCGCCGGTTCGAACCCGGCACGCTCCATTATCGGGCGGAAGTCCGGCTCGCTCCGCGCGCCAGGAGGACTTCCGCCCGATTCATGTGGCCGGAGCGAGCACAGGCACGATGCCGTGACGATGCCTGCGCGGCTCGTCCACACGGAGATCGCCCGGCGTGGCGCCGGAGCTAAACCGGGAGGCGCTGTGACAGGTCGGCCGACCGCCCGATGGACTGGCGCTCCGCCTGGCCCCGCCGCGATCCCCGGTCTCCCGCCGTTACGCACGTGAGGCTCTTCACGCGCATTCGAGACTCAGCGGAGCGCGGGTTTGCGGCGTTCGGTCTAGGCGGCATGGGTGCTCCTGCCAAGGTACTTGCGGCCGGGGTCATCATCGCCGGATTCACCCTGACGGTGATAGTGCTCGTGCTCGACGCCTTCAGCGAACACCCGAGCAGCACCGCGGTCCTCGTCCCCTTCTTCGTCGGCCTCTACGTCGTGATCGTCGTGGTCCTGATCGCCGTGCTGGATTGGGTCGCGCGGCGCGCCTTTCGGCGACCGGGAGAGCGCGAGCAAAGGCGCTGAACGTGGAACGCGTTTGGAGCTTCGAACCCAGCACGCCCCACTCCCGGAAACCTGCTGACGCCGGCTTTCCTCGGGCAGCGGAGACCGACACTGGCCACGAGGTTTCGTTACAACATCCGCGGCGAAATGCCTGGCTTAGGAGGTGCTCGTGGACGACCTCGAGAACCTAGGAGACGATGCTGACCGTCAGATGATCGGCTTGCTCGCGCGCAGCGTCGTGGAGCTGACGGCGGTCGTCGGGCAGCTGAACGCCCTCGTGGGGATGGAGAGGGAAGAATACGCCGACCGCCATGTCGCGATAAACGAGGAGCTGCTCGACGTGGCTACGAGCGCAACGCGCGCGGCGGACCACCTTGCGCCGCCGGAGCCTCCCCAGGAGCGTTAGCCGCAAGACTGCTTCGACCGTAGGCGGTGATGATCGCCCCTGGTCGAACCCTCTGACGGACGTTGGACGGCTGACCGTTTCAGAACAGGGGCCAAACAAAGAAAAGGAAGCCGAATCGGCAACGGAAGGCTACGCCGTCGCCGCGAGGAGCGATGCAGTAGCTGCGTCGACCAGCGCCCGGTGATCGAGCCGCATGAAGGCATCGACCACGCCCGGGTCGAACTGTCGCCCGCTGAGAGCGGTGATTTCAACGAGTGCCTCTTCGAGCGAGACCGCTTGCTTGTACGGGCGAACGTGCGTCAGAGCATCGAACGCGTCCACGAGCCCGACGATGCGGCCGGCAATCGGAATGTCCGCACCGCGAAGGCCGAGCGGGTAGCCGGCACCGTCCCACCATTCGTGGTGTGTCTGGACGATCTCCGACGCGCGTTGAAGAACGAACGACTCGCTGTTCGCGAGTATCTCGACGCCGATCCGAACATGCTCCTGCATCGCTTGCCGTTCGGCACCGGTGAGCGGTCCGGGCTTGAGGAGAATCGTGTCCGAGACGCCGATCTTTCCGATGTCGTGCAGGGGCGCGGCCTGGCGTATCACCGACACCTCGTCCTCGGGCAAGCCGAGCTCGCGAGCGAGCAGGGCGGACGCCAGGCCGACGCGCTCCGTGTGTTGCTGAGTGTCGTCATCCCGGTGTTCGGCTGCGAGCGCAAGCCGCCTCAACGTCTCCAATCGAGCTTCGTCGAGCGCAT
>DAITAO010000075.1:0-15715 GCA_036824245.1 Gaiellaceae bacterium
AGCGCCAGCAGGCCGCGCGCCCGCACCGGGTCCAGAGCGTGACCGGGAGCGGCGTCCGCCAGCGCATCGTTCGCTGCGTCCACGCGCCGCTGCGCCTCGGCGTGCCGCTCGGAACGGTCGACGACGCTCGCCTCGAGCTCCCGCACCTCGACGGCGACAGCACGCCGCCGCGCCTCGAGCTCGAGCAGGACGGCCTCGGCGGTCTCCCCGGCGAAGGAAAGCTCGCCGAACTCGGGCACGTAACGGTGTCCGTCGAGCGTCACGGCCAAGCCCGCAGTCACCTCGAGCAGCCGCTCCCGCTCCACCACCCAGGCGCCCTCGAGCAACCCGACCACCGCCTCGCCCCCCGGGCGAGCACGGACGTGCGCCGAGAGCGGCACGGCCTCTGCGACCGGTGGGCCGGGCTGCCCAGGAAGGGGTACGAGCACGCCGAGCGAGCCCAGCCCGCCGGCGCGGGCCCGCTCGACCAGGGCCAGGGCCTCTTCCGCGCTCTCGGCCACCAGCGCCCCCGCCCGCCAGGCAAGGGCTGCCGCGACTGCGCGCTCGTAACCGTCCTCCACCTCGAGCAGCGAGAGGGCAAGGCGCTCACCCTCCTCGGCGAGCGCGCGGGCCGCCGGCGACAGGCCTTCGCGCTCGGCCAGGGCGCGGTCGAGCACGGCCAAGCGCTCGCGTGCCAGCTCGAGCCGCCCGGCAGCAGACTCGCGCTCGAGCTCCGCCTCTTGCGCTGCCCGCTGCGCTGCGGCCGCCCCCTTTGCCAGCTCGGCGCGCGTAGGCCCGGGCGCCCTTCCGTCGTCAGGCAGCGCGCCGACTTGCCCGCGCAGGTCGTCGCGCGCGGCCTCCGCAGTCTCGCGCCGCAGAGCGAGGCGGTCTCCGGCGCTGCGTAGCCGATAAAGCGCCGCGGTAGCCGCCTCGCGGCGCCCGGCGGCGTCGGCCAGCTCCTCCTCGGCGCGGTTGCGATCGCCGAGCAGCGACTCGAGCTCGCCGTCGCGTCGGCGCCGCTCGAGGTCGGCGGCCGCACGGCGCTCCTCGACCGACGCACTGCGGGACTCCAAAGACGCCAGGTCGAGCGCGGCGATCTGGCGGCGGAGAGCCTCGACCTCGCCTGCCAGCCGTTCCGCACGCTCGGCGGCGCTGGCCTGCAGCGCCAGGGGGCGCAGCCGTTTCTGAACCTCCGCCTCGACGTCGCGGGCACGCTCCACCTCGGCGGCAACCCGCGCCAGCTTCAGTTCGGCGCGATGCCGGCGCCGCTTGAAGCGCCCGACGCCCGCAGCCTCCTCGAGCATCGCACGCCTTTCGACCGGGCTCGAGCCCAGGATCTCCTCGACCCGACCCTGGCCGATGACGGTGACACCGCTCGCCAGTCCGACGTCGGCGAGTAATTCGACGAGGTCCGTACGGCGTACGGTCGAGCCGTTGATCAGGTACTGGCCCTCGCCGCCGCGGTGAAGGCGCCGCGCAATCGAAACCTCGGCGAAGGGCAGCTCACCCCAAGCGCCGTCCGAGTTGTCGAAGCTCAGCGACACCTCGCACCAGCGCGCCGCCGGGCGCTCACCGGCCCCGGCGAAGAGCACGTCGTCGGGCTTCTCCGCGCGCAGCTCGGTCGGACTGAGGCTGCCGGCCGCCCAGAGGAGCGCGTCGGCGATGTTGGACTTGCCGGAGCCGTTGGGCCCGACCACAACGGCCACGCCGGGCTCGAGCCGGATTTCCACCGAGTCCGGGAACGACTTGAAGCCGCGGATATTTATCGCGCTCAGGTGCACGCGGGGGGTGACGCTAGCGATCGCCGCGGATGGAAGCGGCTAGCCGGCGACCGCCGGGGTTGCCTCGAGCTCGGGCTCGAGGCGGGCGAGCGCCTGACGTGCTGCCTCCTGTTCGGCCGCCTTCTTCGAGCGTCCCTGCCCGACCCCGGCCTGCTCGCCCTCGATGACGGCGGCGCAGGTGAAACGGCGGTCGTGCGGAGGCCCCTCCACCTCGAGGACGGTGTAGGAGACCTGCCGGCCGAGCCGAGCGAGCACCTCCTGCAATTCGGTCTTGTGATCGACGTGCGTGGTCAGCGCGTACTCGATGCGGCCCGAGAAGGCGTCCACGACCGCCTGCTCGATCGGCTCGAAGCCGTGCTCCAGGAAGAGCGCCGCCAACGCCGCCTCGAGCAGCGCGGCGAGCACGTTGCGGTTGAGCCGCAGTCGCTCGAGCTCGTCGGGCGGAGCCTCCTGCGCACGGTCGGCAAGCCGGTCGCCGAGCTTGAGTTCACGTGCGACCTCCGCGCAGCTGGCACGCGAGACGACGTGGGAGCGCACCTTGGCCAGCCGTCCCTCGCTGAACTCGGGATAGCGCTCGAACAGGGCACGCGCCACGGCGAGCTCGAGCACGCTGTCCCCGAGGAACTCGAGCCGCTCGTACGACGCCATGCGGTCCGGCGCCCAGGACGAATGCGTGAAGACGTGGTCGAGGCGCTCCGCAGGGAGCGCGTCGATCAGCCGTGCCAGCGCCGGGGTATCGCCGGCCGGCGCGCGGCTACTGGTGCGACGTGACGTAGTCGACGGCCTGCCCGACGGTCTGGATCTTCTGGGCGTCTTCGTCCGAGATCTTGATCCCGAACTGGTCCTCGAGCTCCATGATCAGCTCGACGAGGTCCAGGGAGTCGGCGTCCAGATCCTCCTGAAAGGACGCTTGCTCCGTGATCTCGCCCTCGTCGACGCCGAGCTGCTCGCTCAGCACTCCTCGAACCCGCTCGTAGACTTCTTCGCGCGTCGCTGCCATCTCACCTCGCTTGCTGATCTGTCCGTAAGGGGGCGCCGATGCTAACAGGGGCCGCGAGGCCGTTGCGAGGCTAGGGCGCCCCAGTGCGAAGCGGCTCCACGTCGCGGCCGCGGTAGGTCTTGCAATTGGGGCAGACGTGGTGAGGCCGCTTCGGCTGGTGGCAGACCGGGCACTCGTTGACGCGAGGCGCCTCGAGGCGGTGCTGAGCGCGACGCTTGTCGCGCCGCGCGCTGGTCTGCTTTCGCTTGGGAACGGCCATGAGAGCGGCGCAGTATAGCTGTGTTGCTGTTTCACACTCCCGGCGCGAAGGCGATCACCACGCGTGCGCCTGACTCGGTTAGCCTGCGACCAGGAGGGAGGTTCGCGGCCGGCCCCAGGGGGACTCGTCCCTTCTAGGCAGGTGGACGGCCACCCAGCGAGATCGTCCTGGTGGGCTGCACGGCCTCGAGGAAGCGCCGGTCGTGCGAGACGACGACGAGGCTGCCTTCGTAGCCCGCAAGCGCTGCTTCGAGCTGCTCCACCGCCTCCAGATCGAGGTGGTTGGTCGGCTCGTCGAGAACGAGCAGGTTGACGCGCTGCACCTGGAGCTCCGCGAGCTGCGCTCGCGTGCGCTCGCCGGGTGAGAGCGAGCCGGCCGGTCGGCCGACGTGTTCGGCACCAAGACCGAACTTCGCAAGCAGCGTGCGCGCCGTTTCCGCCTGGCTGCCCGTGCGCGCCCTGAAGACGTCGAGCAGCGGCTCGGCGTCACGGTAAACCGCGCGGCGCTGGTCGATCGCACCGATGACGGTGCGCTTGCCGACCCGCCGCCGACCGGCCGCGAGCGCCACATCCCCGAGCAGCGCTTCGAGCAGCGTCGACTTGCCGCTGCCGTTCGCGCCGGTCACGGCGACGCGCTCGCCCCAGGCGACGTCGAAGTCGACGGGGCCAAGCCGAAAGCCGCCTCTGTGCACAACTGCACCCTCCAGGGCCGCCACGAGGTCACCGGGACGCTCGCCGGCCTCGAGCTCGAGACGTAGCTCCCACGGCTCGAACGGCTTCTCGGGCCGGTCGGCGCGCTCCACCGCGCGCTCGGCCTGACGCACCTTCGTCATCAGGGCATGCGTGCCACGACGATCGGCCATGCCGCCGCCGGCGCGTGCTTCGGTGCGGCGGCGTGCCAGCAGCTCGGTGACGTGCTTCCGCCGCTCCTCGGCCCGCCCGAACTCGGCGTAGGCACGGTCACGAGCCTGGCCGCGGCGGGCCGCATAGTCGCTCCATCCGCCCGCCCACTCACGCACGCTGCGCGAGCGCGGCTCGATCTCGGCGATGCGCGATACGGTCGCGTCGAGGAAGGCACGGTCGTGCGAGACGACCACGACGCCTCCCGCCAGTCCGGCAACGAACTGCTCCAGCCGCTGGAGCCCGGCGAAGTCGAGGTCGTTCGTGGGCTCGTCGAGGAGAAAGACGTCGAAGCGGGCGAGCAGGATCGCGGCGAGCGCCGCGCGCCCGGCCTCGCCGCCCGACAGCGCCGCAAAGGGCCGGTCGAGCTCAACGGACAGGCCGAGCTCGGCGCACACCGTGCGCGCCCGCGCGTCCAGGTCCGCCCCGCCGAGGGCCAGAAACAGCTCCAGCGCCTCGCTGTAGGAAGCCGCCGCAGCCGGGTCGTGCGCCAGCGCCGCCGTCAGGCGGTCGAGCTCACTCTCGGCCGCGGCCACGCCGGTGCGACGAGCCAGGTAGGCGCGGAGTGTCTCGCCCGGCTCGATGTCGCGTTCCTGCGTCAGGTAGCCGACGAGCAGGCTGGAGTCGCGCACGACCGAGCCGGCCTCGGGCTGCTCGAGTCCGGCCAGCAGGCGCAGCAGAGTCGACTTGCCGACTCCATTGGGGCCGACCAGGCCGATCCGGCTCTGCGGAACGACCGCGAGAGAGACGTCGTTGAGTACCAGCTGGGCGCCGTATGACTTCGTGACGCCCTCGAGCGAAAGTCGCACGAGAGAACCTCCTGAGCGCAGCGAACGGCGCGCCGGATTGGGCGCGCAGGCGTGTGGGTCGGCTCAGTCCCCCTCATAGAGCGGCGCAAGGCGCCGTCACAAATGGTACCCCGGCCCCGGCGCATGTGACGAACCGCTAAGGCCGACTCGCCACGCTTTTTGTTGCTTAGAGCCGGTCGCGCAGCTCCGCCAGGGCTTCCCAGCGCGGGTCGGCAGAGTCTGCCTCGTGCTCGTGCGGATCGTCGTTCAGGTTGCGCCCGCATACGGGGCAGAGGCCGGCACAGTCCGCGCGACAGAGGATCTGCTCGGGAAGCTGCAGAGCGACCGCGTCGCGGGCCCAGGAGGCGAGATCGAGCCGGTCCTCCTTCAGGTAGGGAGTGCTCAGCTCGTCGTCGCCCTCTGGATCAGTCGCCTGATACTCGCGAACGTCGACCGGGACGTCGAGCACTGCGTCTTCCAGACAGCGGAAGCACGGCCCGTGCATGCGGGCCGCCAGCGCCAGGCGAAAGACGGTGCCGCTCGACGCCTGAGTGACCATTACGTCGGCCGCCGCCCGCTCGGGGACAGGCAGGTAGCGTTGGCCGGCCAGCTCGAACGGCTCGAGCGGGATCTCGTGACGGTCGCGGTATTCGTCTCCGGCGCGGAGCCTGAGCGTGCGGAGATTGAGAATCGAGCTCACGCAGCCAGAGTAGCGCTGCGCACGCCGGCTGACGACCTACGGCTCTTCGTCCTGGGGAGCCGCACTGACAGCCGCAGTGACCGTCTCTTGCGAGCGCTCCTGAAGGCGTTCGCGGCCACGCCGCACCGCACCCAGGAACTTGTCGAGATTCACCTCGAGCGTCGAGAGGATGCTGTCGGCCCAGTCCTCCATCTCGAGCCGCGTCTCGCGGGCCGACCGGCGGGCCTCCTCGATGATCTCCTGCGCCTGGCGCTCCGCCAGCTTCACGATCTCAGTCTGCGACGCTTCGCGCAGCGCCTGCTCGCGCGCCTCGCCGAGCATGCGGTCGGCCTCGCGCTTGGCCTCGGCCAGCATCTCCTGGCGCTCCTTGACGATCCAGCGCGCCTGCTTTATCTCCTCGGGAATGGTGGCGCGCATCTGATCGAGGATCTCGTAGATCTCCTCGCGGTCGATGCGCACCTGGTCGGTCAGGGGGACCGCCTTGGCGTTGTGAACGATGTCGTCGAGCCTGTCGATGAGAACGAGAACGTCCATTTTGAGGAGTCTAGACGCCTGATCGGCCCGAGCTACGCCGATGGGTTCTCCGGCGTGCCGGGACGACCGTCGGGGAACAGCTCCCGGAAGCGGCGCGCGACCGCAGGGGGGACGAGCTCGTCGACCCTGCCTCCGAACGCGGCCACCTCCTTGACGCCGCTCGACGAGACGAAGCTGTACAGGGGGCTCGCCATCACGTAGACCGTCTCGACCTCCGGCGCGAGGATGCGGTTCAGGTGGTTCATCTGGAACTCCCACTCGAAATCGGAGATCACCCGCAGCCCCTTGACCATCGTCCTTGCACCCCAGCGGCGCGCGAAATCGACGACCAGCTCCGAGAAGACGTCCACCTCGACGTTGGGCAGGTCCTTGACCGCCTCCTTGAGAAACGCAACGCGCTCCTCGATCGGAAACATGGCCCGCTTGTGCTGCGGCTCTCCGACGACGCCGATCACAAGTCGGTCGAACACGTCGGCGGCACGCTCGATCACGTCGAGGTGTCCGAATGTGACGGGATCGTATGTGCCCGGACAGATTGCAGTGACGAGGCTCGAGTCACTCATGGCGCTTCGAACACCGTCAGCCGCGTCATCCCGTAGGAGCGGCTCGTCCGCTTGGCGAGCGGCAGCTCCGGCTCCTCGCCCTTAGGCGTCTCGACCACAACCACCCCGTCCGGTTCCAGCACGGCGGGAAGGTAACGCGCGAGCGGCGGCTCCACCTCCGAGAACCGGCGGTAGGGCGGATCGACGCACACGAGGTCGTAGCGCCGCCCGGCTGTGACTTCTGCTGCCAACACGCGTACTGCGTCGTCGCACAGCACGACGGCGCCGGTCAGCTGAAGCTTGTCGAGGTTCCGCTCGATAGTGCGGCAGGCCTCGCGGTCCGATTCGACGAACACCGCGCGTGCGGCGCCGCGGGACAGGGCCTCGAGCCCCATGGCGCCCGAGCCCGCGTAGAGGTCGAGCACGACCGCATCGCCGACCGGCCCGATCAGGTTGAAGGCGGCTTCGCGCACGCGGTCCGAGGTCGGCCGCGTGTCCTGACCCCTGGGCGCAAAGATCCGAGCACCCTTCCGCGACCCCGCGATGATCCGCACGCCGCCAGTCTGGCAGCGTCGTAACAGTGACAGTCCCTGTCAAGAAAGTCGCGAGCGGTAGCAGCGCGCCGGCCGTCGCAGATCGCGCATCGACGAGCGCGTGACGTTGAAGCCCGCGGCAGTGCTACGCGAGTCGCGCGTCCTCCGCCGCGGCAAAGACGTCCGCCACCTCGTCGTTCAGCGGTCCCTCGTACTCGAGCAGCTGCTCCGCCTGCCGGCGCGCCTCCTCGAGGAGACGGCGGTCGGCGCGCAGGCGCGTGAACTTCAGGTCGGAGAGACCGGATTGGCGTGTGCCGAGCAGCTGTCCGCCGCCGCGTAGCTCAAGGTCGACCTCTGCGAGCTCGAAGCCGTCGGTCGTCTCCACGAGCGCCTCCAGCCGCGCGCACGCCGCGTCCGTGAGCTCCTCCTTCGGCCGCGAGACGAGCAGACAGTACGACTGCTCGGCGCCCCGCCCGACGCGGCCGCGCAGCTGGTGGAGCTGGGCGAGGCCGAAGCGGTCGGCCTCCTGCACGATCATGATCGTCGCGTTGGGGACGTCGACGCCCACCTCGATGACGGTCGTCGCCACCAGGACGTCGAGCTCGCGCGCCTTGAAGCGCGCCATCAGGTCACGTCGCTCCGCGGGTCGCAGCCGACCGTGCAGCAGCCCAACCCGATAGCCGCGCAGCTCGCCCGCCCGCAGGCGCTCGGCCTCCCGCTCGGCGGCGCGCGCCACGCTGGTCTCGGACTCCTCGATGAGCGGGCAGACGACGTACGCCTGGCGCCCGGCATCGAGGTGCTTCCGCAGCCGCGTATACGCCTCGCTCGAGAGCTCCTCGGTCACCCAGGCCGTCACGACGGGCTTGCGATCGGCGGGCGGCTCTGCGATCTCGCTGACTGCCAGGTCGCCGTACACGGTCAGCGCGAGCGTGCGCGGGATGGGCGTCGCCGTCATGTGCAGGAGATGGGGAACCTGGCCGCGCGTGATCGCCTTGCGCTGCTCGACCCCGAACCGGTGTTGCTCGTCGACGACTGCCACGGCGAGCTCCTGGAACCCGACCTGCTCCTGAATGAGCGCGTGCGTGCCGACGGCGATACTCGCGTCGCCCGCCGCAATGGCCGCGCGCGCCGCCTCGTGCTCCCGCGCGGGCAGCGAGCTGGTCAGCAGCACGACGGTCACGTCCAATCCGCTGCAGAGCTCCTCGATGGTGAGAAAGTGCTGCTCGGCGAGCGTCTCCGTGGGCGCCATGAGCGCCCCCTGGCGGCCGGACTCGACCGCCCTCAGCAACGCGTACAGCGCCACGACCGTCTTCCCCGAGCCGACGTCGCCCTGCAGCAACCGGTCCATCGGGCGTGTGCCGGCGAGGTCCGCGTCGATGTCGGCAATCGCGTGCTGCTGTCCGGACGTAAGCTCGAAGGGCAGGGATGTCACATAGCGCCGGGCGAGCTCGCCCGGCGGCGGGAGGGCCGGCGCGCTTGCCGAGCCGCGCTCCAGGCCCCGGCGCAGGAGTCCGAGCTGGAGGACGAGCAGCTCATCGAAGGCGAGGCGCCGCCGGCCGGCCTCGGCCTCGGGCGCGCTCGCCGGGCGATGCAATGCCCAGAGCGCGTCGGCTCGCAGGGGCAGCCCCGATCTCGCGCGGAGCCCGGACGGCAGGAAATCCCAGAAGTCGCGCGCGTGCGGAAGCACCGCGGAGACCAGCTCGCGGAGCTTCTTGACGCTCACTTCTTCGCTGGCGGAGTAGACGGGGGCGTAATCGGCGGTCTCGGACGCGCCGTCCAGGTCATAGGAACGTACGGCAAACTCGCCGCGCCGCAGCTGTCCGCGCAGGCGCACGCGAGTCCCCGCAACGAGCTTGTCCGCGAGCCACACCTGGTTGAACCAGACAGCGTTGACCTCGCCGCTCGCGTCGGCAACCCGGGCGAGGACGATCGCCAGCCGTGGCCGCGGACGCCGCACAGTCGTCCGCCTGACCTCACCCGAGATCACGACCTCTTCCTCCGCGAGCAGGTCGGCGATACGTCGCTCGGGCGCCGCCTCCTCGTACCGGTGCGGTCGGTACTCGACGAGGTCGCGCACAGTGCGCAGTCCCAGCTTCGCCAGCTTGCGCTCGAGCGCCGGGCCGACACCGGACACCGCCGACACGGGCCGCATGAACCGCTCCGGCCGAGGGGTTCCCGGCGTGGGGCGCCAGTCGGCCTCGCCGCCGGCAAACGCACTCGGCGGGCGCCTCACGGGTGGAGCGTGGGAAACCAGAGTCGAGAGAGGATAGAAGCGCCTGGAGACGCCGCTACGCGGGGGCCCCGAGCTGCGCCGCCGCAGCGCGACCGTTCTCCTCCAGGAACTCGACCTCCAGCCGTTCGATGCGGGGGCCCTCCGTCTCGATCACGTTGAAGCGCAGGCCGTTCCAGACGACCTCATCGCCCGTCTCGGGTGCACGGCCGAGCTCGCCGAACACGAAGCCGGCCACCGTGTGGTAGTCCTCGTGCGGCAGTTCCTGGTCAAACTGCTCATTGAAGTCGTCGATCGGGAACGTGCCGTCGATGCGGATCCGCCGCTCGTCAACGTGCTCGACATGCTCGTCCGGCAGGTCGTACTCGTCGGCGATCTCTCCGACAATCTCCTCCAGCAGATCCTCGAGCGTCACGATGCCCACCATCGAGCCGTACTCGTCTACGACCACCGCCATGTGCTGCTTCGTGCGCCGGAACTCGGCGAGCAGCGCCGCCAGGTCCTTCGTCTCCGGGACGATGTAGGCGGGCCGCAGCAGCTGCTCGATACGCACGTTCTCGATGCCCTGCCCGTACAGCGCCGAGAACAGGTCTCGGACGTGCAGGATGCCGACGATCTCGTCGAGCGACCCCCGGTAGGCGGGGTAGCGCGTGTACGGGGAGTCGATCACGGCGGCCAGGCACTCCTCCGGCGGCAGGTCCACCGAGATCGCCACCACCTCGGGCCGGGGAAGCATGACCTCGTGGACCTCCTTGTCCGCGAAGTCGAACGCCTTGTAGATGAGCTCCTGCTCGGCCGCCTCGATGTCCGCCGTCTGCGCGACCAGCACCCTGATCTCTTCCTCGCTGTGCGTGACGATGCCGGCCGGCGCGGGCTCGATGCCGAACAGGCCGGTGAACGCGTCCGAGGACTTCTGGAGGAACCAGACCACCGGATAGGACGCGACGTAGACCGCCTCGACGGGCAGCGCCACCCAGAGCGCGGTCGACTCGTTCTTCGTGAGCGCAATCGCCTTCGGAACGAGCTCACCGAGCGTCACGTGCAGATAGGTGACGAATGCGAAGGCGAGGATGAAGGCCACCCCCGTGGCGAGCGGCCCGTCAATCCAGTGCTCGACGATCGGCTCGCCGACCGCGCCGAGCGCGATCGAGAAGCCAGTGATGCCGAGCTGGACGGTGCCGATGAACCGGATCGGGCTGTCCATGATCCGCAGCGCGATCCTTGCCCGACGGTTGCCTGCCTTCGCCATCTCGTTCAGACGGCTGCGCCGCGCCGTGACAAGCGCGTACTCGGCGGCGACGAAGAACGCGTTCCCCAGCACGAGCAGGAGAACTGCGATTGCTTCGAAGAGGATGCTCACGCCCCGTTCCGCGGGGCGCCTGTACTAGGCGGTCGGTCGTCGTCCAACTTTCGCTGAGTATAGCCCTGGCCCTCGGCCCTCCTACCTACGATCGAACATATGTTCTATACTCGACGCGTGGACATCGAGTATCGCGAGGAGCCGTGCCGCTCGGCGCTCAATCGCGTGCGCGGGATGCCCTTCAACTGGTCGCTCAACCCTTACATGGGCTGCGCACACAAGTGCACCTTCTGTTACGTCCGGGCGTTCGAGCGGCGCGCCGACCGCCCCTCGGACGACCGCTACGGACGGTCGATCCGCGTCAAGGTCAACATTCCGGACGTGCTGCGCCGCGAGCTGAGACGAGCCTCGTGGGCCCGTGAGAGCATCGCGATCGGCGCGGCCACCGATCCGTACCAACCCGCCGAGGGGCGCTACCGCCTCACGCGCGGCTGCCTCGAGGCGCTCGCGGACGCCGGCAATCCGTTCAGCATGATCACGCGGGGCCCGATGGTGGTTCGCGACATCGACGTGCTTCAGGAAGCTGCACGCCGCGCCGAGGTCAGTGTGAACTTCTCGGTCCCAACGCTCGACGAGGCGGTCTGGCGGACCACCGAGCCGGACACAGCGCCGCCACGGCAGCGACTGCGAGCGGTCGCGCGGCTCGTGGACGCGGGCATCAAGGCCGGCGTGGGGATGGCCCCGATCCTGCCTGGCCTCTCGGACCGGCCCGAGCAGCTCGAGGAGGTCGTGAAGGCGGCGCGGGAGGCCGGTGCGACGCATCTCTGGGTGAATCTCCTGAACCTGCGGCCGGGAACGCGCGAGCATTTTCTCGAGCACCTGGCCCAGGACTGGCCGGAGCAGCTCGAGCATTACGAGCGGCTCTACTCGCGCGGGGCGTACCTGTCCGGGAAGGCCCGGAAGCGGGTGCAGGAAGAAGTGGCCGCGTTGCGGCGGCGCTACGACATCGCCGACCGTCGCCGCGATCCGGTCGAGCCCGGCCTGCCCCAGGAACAGCTGGCGCTCGCCGTTTGAGCAGGCTCTTTTCTGGCTCGGCTCTGACCCGCCCGACCGGACGCTTACAATCAGCGCCGTGCACAAGGACGGTGACAACGGGCAGCGCGAGATCACCTGTCTGATCGTCGACGACCACGAGGTCGTCCGCGAAGGCATCCGCATCTCGCTCTCCAATTCGCCGCATATCCGTGTCGTCGGGGAGGCTTCCGACGGCGAAAGTGCCATCGCGCTGGCCGAGCGCCGGCATCCGCAAGTGGTGATCATGGACGTCCGCATGCCGGGGATGGACGGGCTCGAGGCCACGAAAGTGCTCACTGACAAGGTGCCCGATTCCGCCGTGCTCATCTTCACGGCCTACAGCGAGCGCAGCTTGCTGGGGCGCGGGCTCGAATCGGGCGCGAAGGGCTACATCCTCAAGGAGGCGCCGCGCGAGATGCTCGTGCGCGCCATCGAGAAGGTCGCAGGCGGTGAGAGCTTCGTGGACCCGGCGCTCATGCCCGCCTTCTTGCCTGGCCGCGGCGAGGGCGACATGCTGACGGGGCGCGAACGCGAGATCCTGCAACTGCTCGCCGACGGCATGTCCAACGCCGACGTTGCGGAGCGGCTCTTCATCAGCCAGGAGACAGTGAAGAGCCACGTGCGCCACATCCTCACCAAGCTGGAGGCCGACACGCGCACGCACGCGGTGGCGATCGCGCTGCGCGAGGCGATGATCGACTAGGTGCCTCCGGCCGAGCCAGCGGAAGCCGCCCGACTCTTCGACCAGCTGATCGCGGCCGAGCAGGAGGAGCGGCGCCGGCTCGCGCTCGCCCTGCACGACGGTCCCGTCCAGACGCTATCCGGGATCGCGCTGATGCTCGATGCGGTGCGCGAGTCGCTCGAAGCCGGGCGCATCGAGGAGGCTCGCACGGTGCTGGACGGCGTCCTCGAGCGGCAGCGGGAGGCGATCCGCTCGCTGCGCGACCTCTCCTTCGCCCTGGAGCCGGTCGTGCTGCGCGACCAGGGCTTCGTCCCGGCCGTCACCGCCCTCGCCCAGCAGCTCGGCCTCTCGAACCAGATCCAGATCGACCTCGACGTGGAGCCCGGCGAAGCGCTCGTCGAGAAGGCCAAAGCGGCGCTCTACCAGATCATTCGCGAGACGCTGCACCAGTCGCTGAGACGCGGCCCGCCCACGCGGATCTCCATCAGGGTCGCCGCGATGGAGGGCGGCGGCTTCGAGACGGTGGTCGCCGACAACGGCGCGGGCGAACGACGCCTCAGCTCGTTCGAACAGATCGAGGAGCGTGCGCGCAGCATCTCGGGACGGGTGGAGGTGTCGGCCGGCGAGGACGGCGGCACAACTGTTCGCGTGCTCCTCCCGCCGTATACAGCAGGTTAAGATCCGTAAGCCCCTCAATGGCGGCGAGTGGTTTCTTCCTTCAGCGGGCCTCAAAGTAGGCAGGTCGGTGCCGAAGACCCGACGGGCGTCGTTTCACTCCACCTTCCGCCGGAAAGACTCGTGGGGATGACGCGCGTGCTCACCGCGGCCGCTGCGACCATCACGCTCATCGCAGTAGTTGGCGCGATCATCATCGCTTCGGGTGGGAATCGTCCGACCGCGCAGCGCCTCGAAACCACCCCCACACGGTTGATTTCGCTGGAGGAGTTCTGCAAGCCGTTCGGTCCTCCGCAAGCAACGCCTGGTTACCGCGTCGACAAGGTCGCGCGCACCATCGGACAGACACCGAACTGTCGCAATGGGCGTCCCATTCGGCGTTCACGCTGAGCGCGGCTCAGAGGTACCGAACACGTACCAGTCGAATCCCTAGACAACGGATGTAGACGGAAGCCCTGAATCCGGTCCACTTCATTCCGCCGCCGTGAGGCTCAGCACCAGCGCCTGAGCGAGCCCGCTCGCGTAGCCGCCCGTCGAGACGCCCGCCGGCGTCGACTCCCGCGGCGAAGACCCCTTCATGCCGTCCTCACGCAGGACGCGCGTGCTCGTCCACGCGCACACCGCCCATCGTGTGTGTAATCGCCGCTCGGACGCGCACGGCGTGTTCATCCCATTAAAAGAACGGGTCGCCCGGGGTGGTCATGGGCGACCCGTTTCTCTTCTCAGACGTGGCGCAGGCGAACGGCTAAGGCTCGACGTCCGCTCCCGTCAGCGCGTATTCAAAACGCGTAGCTCATCGCGGCGTAGGCGGGCCTTCCTCGACGTAGGTGCGCCTGTTGCCCCAACCAGGGCCACCCCACGACGACCAGAACAACATCGAGAGGAACACGCCCAGCACACCGACCACCAAGACGATCCATCCGACCGTCTGGACGTCCATGCCTGATACCTCCGCCGATACCGCGAACGCGAGTATCGCGCCGACTGCAATCAGAAAGATGCTCACTCCGATTCCCATATGTGTCCTCCTTTGCGGCCATGTCATATGCGCACGACGCGCATGGAGTGCCGCGAATATTGAATCCCCGGCGTTACGACTTCTTAATCCAAAGATCCCTCGGACAGGGGGCAGTTTAGTTGCGGTCGGGATAGGGGTCTTGGACGCTGTCCCCGCCGGTCACGGTGTTGTAACTGCCATTGCCGCATTTCGGGCACGGAGGTAGATGAGTAGTCGAGCTCACTTCGATTTCGTTGCCGCAGTTGGTGCAGCGGTAGGTGCCGGCAGATACGTCGCTCCCTGCGGGTACTGGATCAGCCACTGAAGCCTCCTTCGTCGCGTTGACGAGCACTTCCCACTGCAAGCGCCGAATAATCCCGTCATCGTCCACGTGCCGGTTAAGATCCGCCCGGTGGCGGACGCCGGGCATCTCCTCTTCGTGTCGAAGTCGACGGGCTACGAGCTCCGCGAGGCAGAGGGAGAGCCACCACAGGTCGGTGCGCGGGTGGAGCTCGACGAGCAGGGCACATACTGGGTCTCGAGGATCGGCCCCTCGCCGTGGCCCGGCGATTCGCGGCCGTGCGCGTATCTGCAGACGCTGCCCTAGCTTGCCTGGTCGACGCGGAGCTTCAAGGCTGCCCTAGCGCACCGACCTTCCGGCGAATTGAGAAGTACGCCAGCTCATCGATACTAGGCCGCGATCGCCTCTGCGGCCACCAGGCCGAGCACCAGCGCCTGGGCGAGCCCGCTCGCGTAGCCGCCGGTCGAGACGCCGCCGGCGTCCACCCCCGCGGCGTAGAGCCCGTCCACCGCGCTGCCGTCCTCACGCATGATGCGCGCGCGCTCGTCCACCCGCACGCCGCCCATCGTGTGAGTGATCGCCGCTCGGACGCGCACGGCGGTGACGGATGAGGTGGGCACCCGAAACGGGAGCTCGCTCGGTCGCAGCACCGGTGCACCCGCCGCACGTGCGGCGTCGACGATCTCGGCGACCGTGCGCTCGCGGATCTGCACGTCCAAGCCACGCTGGTCGAGCACGTACCAGGCGCGCGCGTCCGGCTGGCCCGCTGTGGCCTGGACGACGTCGGTTTCCGACCAGGTCGGCGGTCGGGCCAGAAACTCGTCACCGCGCTCGTTGAGCACCAGCGCATGCCGTGAGTAGAGCTGAGCAAGCGGCACGAATTCGGCGGGACCAAAATCGACGTCGGCCATGTTCCGTCCATAGAACTCGTCCAGGCCCGCCGAGAGCGCAGCGCCGTGCTCGGTCGCGAAGCGCAGGCCGTCGCCGGCGCTCCAGGGGTTCGCTCGCAGGACGAGAGGCTCGGCCGTGATGTACCGCGCGATCAGCTCGGGCGCGCCCTGAAATCCGCCCGTCGCAAGCACGAGCGGCTCACAGCTTGCAACAGACTGTTGCAAAGCCTCCTGGAACGGGCTTCGCAGCTCGAGCTCGCCGGCCGCGCGCGCCAGGGCTTCGGTGAGACCGTGGGGATCGAAGCGCATGCCGACGGTGCGCGGGTTGCCGGTCTCGCGGCGCACGATCGGCGCGCCAAGCGACTCCAGCCACCCGAGCGCGTCGTCGAGCCGCTCGACGATCAGTCGCTGGAGCGGCTCGTCGCCGCCCGGGCACTCATCACGGAAGTCGACCAGGCTCCGGTAGCGCCAGATGACGCCGCTCGAAAGCAGCATTGAGCCGCCCGGCCCGTCTCCCTTCTCGCGCACCACAGGCGAGGCACCCAGCTCGC
>DAITAO010000138.1:0-4309 GCA_036824245.1 Gaiellaceae bacterium
CAACCAGTGGCAATCAGTGGCAAATCGCCCCGCCGCGGAAAGCGCCAAAACAAGCTAAATCTGTTGCCGTGCGTTGCGAGTGGTTGCCGCGGCCGTCAAATGGTAAGGAGGGGGTCGACGGTTCGAGTCCGTCAGAAGGCTTCGCAAAAGCCCTGCAAATCGGGCCTTGTTTTTGGATGGTCTTGCACGTCGAACAACGTGCAGTGGGTATGGAGCCGATTATGGAGCTTTCAGATCCGGAAGGCCCCTTTGAGCCAGCCGCCGTGATGCCGGGCGGAGTGCGGCTATGACCGAGCATGCGGTGATGATCGCCGGAGGAGGTCCGACTGGGCTGATGTTGGCGGGCGAGTTGGCGTTGGCGGGCGCCGACGTCGCCATTGTCGAGCGGCGCGCCAGCCACGACCTCCCCGGCTCGCGCGCAGGCGGTCTGCACTCACGCACCATCGAGGTCCTCGATCAGCGTGGAATCGCCGATCGGTTCCTCTCGCAGGGACAGGTGGCGCAGGTCGCGGGGTTCGCCGGCGTCCGTTTGGACATCAGCGACTTTCCCACCCGGCACAACTACGGGCTCGGGCTGTGGCAGAACCACATCGAGCGGATATTGGCCGGCTGGGTCGGCGAGCTGGCCGTGTCGTTCTATCGCGGAAGGGAAGTGACCGGTATCGCGCAGGACGACACCGGCGTCGACGTCGCGCTGTCCGACGGCCGGTCGCTGCGCGCGGAGTATCTCGTCGGGTGCGACGGAGGACGCAGTCTGGTCCGTAAGGCAGCCGGCATCGAGTTCCCCGGCTGGGATCCGACGATGAGCGCCCTGGTCGCCCAGGTCGAGATGACCGAGGAGCCGGAGTTGGGCATCCGCCGCACTCCCTCCGGCATGCATGCCCTGGGCAAGGTGGAGTACGAGATCCGCGACGGCGAGGTGGTCTACGGGAAAGGAGGGACGGTGGGGGTCATGGTGACCGAGTCGCACGTCGGCACGAGCGAGCCCACCCTGCGCGATCTCAGCGAGGGGCTCATCGCCGTCTACGGGACCGACTACGGAATCCATAGTCCCACCTGGATCTCCAGGTTCACCGACATGACTCGGCAGGCCGCGGCCTACCGCGACGGACGGGTGCTACTGGCCGGCGACGCCGCGCACGTGCACTCCCCGGTCGGTGGACAGGGCCTCAACACCGGTGTGCAGGATGCGGTGAATCTGGGATGGAAGCTGGCTCAGGTGGTCCACCAGACAGCGCCGGAAAGCCTGCTGGATACCTACCATGCCGAGCGCCACCCGGTCGCTGCCCGCGTGCTGCGAACCACGATGGCGCAGACCGCGCTCATGCGCGCCGACGATCGCATCGAGGCGTTGCGCGACACCGTGTCCGAGCTGCTGAGCATGGACGAGCCTCGCCGACGATTCGCCGCGATGATGTCCGGTCTGGACATCCATTACGACCTCGGCGAGGGACACCCGCTGCTCGGACGCCGCATGCCCGATCTCGACCTGGTCACCGCCAACGGCCCGCTGCGGGTCTTCACCCTGCTGCACGATGCCCGGCCGGTGCTACTCAACCTCGGTGAGCCCGGCGGCTTCGACATCACTCCACGGGCAGATCGGGTTCAGTTGATCGACGCCAAATACGTTGGTACGTGGGAGCTTCCGGCACTCGGGGCGGTCACTGCTCCCACGGCCCTGTTGATTCGGCCCGACGGCTATGTGGCCTGGGTGGGAGACCTAACCCAGCTGGGGCTGGCTGACGCGCTAACCACCTGGTTCGGACCGCCTACTGCGGCGTAGCGCACCGGCTCCCAAGATCAATCTTGTAGGAGTTCCTAGAGCGAACGGCCTGTCGATGCTCCCCGTGAGCGGCGACGCGTTCGTTCTCGACGATTTAGCCGCCAGCTTCACCGAGCCGTGGATCTGCGCTCGTGACGCCCACCTCGGGGACGCGGTGCGCACCGCACCTGATGATGCGGCCGACGCGTACGGATGAGGCGTTCACCGCGTAATCCATTTCGTGGTGTCACCGTCCTTCGCCAGCCAACGCTCGAGAAAGTAGGCGAGCTCCGCGCATGCTGCGCTCAGCGCCGGACCCGGTAATGCATGTGGGTGACACCGCCCTCTCCCACGAGGATTCGGGTGCGCTCTAGCTCGATCTGCTCGGCGGCGAGGCCCTCGAACAGACGGCGTCCTTGGCCGAAGAGCACCGGGATGACGTGGAGCTCGAGCTCGTCGAGAACGCCTGCGCCGAGTGCGAGCTGCGCGGTAGCGGCGCCGTGGACCAACACGTTCTTGTCGCCCGCCGCCTCCTTGGCTTGAGTCATCGCGCTCGTCACGTCGTTCACGTAAGTGATCAGCGGCCACTTGCTCACGTCGATGCCGGGCTCGTGGCGGCTAAAGACCCAGATCGGCACACCGTCGTGATGGTCGCCGCCCCAGCCGCCGGCAGGCTCGAAGGTCCGCCGGCCGGCGACGACCGCGCGGGTGGACATGAACTCTTCGACGACCTGGCCGTTGACACCGCCCGACCGGCGGGCGGCCTCGAGGTCGACGTCGCCGCCCGTCATCGCCCACTCGTGCAGGCGGTGCCCGCCGTCGCCGAGCCCGTTGCCCGGCCCCTCATTCGGCCCGGCGATGAATCCGTCGAGCGACATCGACATGTAGAGAACGGTTGCGGACACGGCGTCTCCTTTCCTCGTCTGCGAGCGACTGAACGTACGCAACAAGCCGGCGCCTCGTCTGAGGGTCGTTCGATTGTTCTGCCCGTTCAGACCGGCAGGCGCCCTACAACTAATCGGTGGCATTGCCGCGACGACCGTGTCACCGGGCAAGCTGGACTACATCCCCGACCGCATGCCACTCGTTTCGAGAGACGGCCACGGCGGCACGCTGCTGTGTCCCGCCGGTAGGTACCCGGGGGTATCTAACGGCCAGTGGCGAGCCTGCCGGCGCAGGCCCCCGCCGACGGCGGGCGACGAACTCGCGGGCAGTGGCCACCCCCCGGTATCTAGTTTTCTCGGGCCGAAACGAGTCCCGGCGTGAGCACGGCCTCCATCCGGAGCTTGCGGTTCTCCTTGTCATAGGTGGCAACGACATCGCGAATTCCTCGAAGACGTCGGCGAGTTCGTCCTAGACTCGCACCATGAAGTTCGACCAGCACACCCTCGTTCTGTTGGTGAGGCCACCAGACGCGCCCGAGCTGAGCGAGCAGGACGCCGACGCGCTCCAGGACGCCCACCTCGCCTTCCGCGCAGACCTGCGCGACCAGGGCTATCTCATCGCCGGCGGGCCGCTGCTTGGCCAGGACGACGAGCGCTTGCGCGGAATCTCGGTGATGTCGGTCGACCCGGCAACCGCCCGCGAGTTGTGCAGCGCCGACCCGGCGGTCCGGGCCGGGCGCCTCGCCGTACAGGTGATGACCTGGATGGTGCCCGCGGGCAACATCCGCTTCGAGGACGTTCCCGCTCCGCGTTCAATGGCCGAAGCCGCCGCGGACTAACGCCGGCCACGTGCGTCGCCGGGCTAGCGTGCCCGGGGCGCGCGTGTGGCCGCTCGCTGATGGGCGGATCGGCGCGCTCTCGGCCCGTCGGTCGTCAGTCGAGCAGCGTGGCGGCTTCGGCGATCAGCTCCCATTGGGCGTGCTAGTCGTCGCCGATCGTGCCCCCGTGGGTTGCGGCACCTCGAACGCCGATCTGGAAGGGTGACGGCGGTGCGCGCGCGACGCTCGCTCACGGTGGTCGGCTGCCACGCAGGCGGCGAGGTCGGGAATGTGGTCGTAGGCGGCGTGCTGCCGCCGCCGGGTGAGACCGTCTACGAGCGGATGCAGGCTCTCCGTGCCGACGACTCGCTGCGCCGGCTGCTCCTGCGCGAGCCGCGCGGCAGCGTCGCCGTGCACGCGAACCTGATCGTCCCGTCGAATCGCGACGACTGCGGGGCCGGTTTCATCATCATGGAGCCGACCGAGTACCCGGCGATGTCCGGCTCGAACACCATCTGCGTCGCGACGGTCCTGCTCGAGACGGGCATGATCGAGATGCGCGAGCCCGAGACGATGCTGCGGCTCGAGGCGCCGGCCGGGGTCGTGGAGGTGCGGGCCGCGTGCGAGGGCGGACGCTGCGTGAGCGTCGAGCTCACGAACGTCCCTTCGTTCGCCGACCGGCTGGACGCGCCGCTCGAGGTGGACGGGATCGGCACGCTGACCGTGGACGTTGCGTACGGCGGCATGTGGTACGCGATCGTGGACGCGGCCGCGCTCGGCTTTGCGCTCGAGCCGCACGAGGCGCGCGAGCTGTGCGCCGCCGGCGAGCGCATCCGCGTCGCCGC
>DAITAO010000076.1:0-10210 GCA_036824245.1 Gaiellaceae bacterium
GGTTGGCTGCCTACGGGTTGCGACCAGGTTCGTAGTGCCGACGCTCACGCCGCGGTGCTCCGGCGCCTGGCACTTCCCGGCACGACTTGTGGGCGGGTCTGATAGAAAAGCGCGGCGCCGGGGAAGCCCTCGGCGCTGACTTTCTGGCGCCATGGTTGCCTCGTTCTTCAATGACCACGCCGTGCTCTTCGCGCTGCTTTGCGCGCTGGCCGGCGTTGCCTTCGGCGTTGCTCTGACGGTCTGGCTGCTTCGGCAGCCGGCCGGTACCGAGCGCATGCAGGCCATCTCCCGGGCCGTCCAGGAGGGCGCTTCCGCCTACCTGCGCCGCCAGTACACGACCATCGCCGGCGTGGCCATCGTGCTCTTCCTCGCCATCGGGCTCTGGAACGACCTCGGCTGGGGCACCGCGTTCGGCTTCCTGGTCGGCGCCGTTCTGTCAGCGGCGGCCGGCTTCATCGGCATGAACGTCGCCGTGCGCGCCAACGTCCGCACGGCGGAGGCCGCCAAGCGGGGCGTGGGTCCGGCGCTGCGCGTGGCCTTCAGCGCGGGCGCGGTGACCGGGTTGCTCGTCGTCGGCCTCGGGCTGCTGGGCGTGGCCGGCTACTACGGGATCCTCACGCAGTGGTTCGACTACGGCGACAAGTCGGCCACCGAGCACCTCGTCGGGCTCGCGTTCGGCGGCTCGCTGATCTCGGTGTTCGCGCGGCTAGGCGGCGGCATCTACACCAAAGCAGCCGACGTCGGAGCCGACCTGGTCGGCAAGGTGGAGGCTGGCATTCCGGAGGACGACCCGCGCAACCCGGCCGTGATCGCGGACAACGTTGGGGACAACGTCGGCGACTGCGCGGGCATGGCGGCCGACCTCTTCGAGACCTATGCCGTGACGGCCGTTGCGGTCATGTTCCTGGCCGCTCTCCAGTTCCCGGGTCTCGTGGTCTATCCGCTCTGCATCGGCGGCATCGCGATCCTCGCCTCGATCATTGGCACCTTCTTCGCCCGCATCGGACGGGGCGGCTCGATCATGGGCGCGCTCTACAAGGCCGTGCTCGTCTCGACGGTGCTGTCGGCGCTCGGCTTCATCCCGGTCACCATGGCCTTCGACGACATCGTCGGCCGCTTCGGCTTCTGGGATCTCTACCTCTGCACGCTCATCGGGCTCGCGGTGACGTTCCTGCTCGTCGGCATCACTGAGTTCTACACCGGCACTCGCTGGCGCCCGGTGAGGGGCATCGCCGAGTCATCCGTGACCGGCCACGCCACGAACATCATCGAAGGACTGGCGGTCGGAATGCAGGCGACCGCCGCGCCCGTGCTCGTCATCGCGGCCGGAATTGTGGCCGCCTACGAGCTCACCAACTCGGTCTACGGGGTCGGCGTGGCCGTGATGGCGCAGCTGGCGATGACCGGGATGATCGTCGCGCTCGACGCGTACGGCCCTGTCACGGACAACGCGGGGGGGATCGCGGAGATGGCCGATCTCGACGAGTCGGTGCGCGGCGTGACCGACCCGCTCGATGCGGTCGGCAATACGACGAAGGCGGTCACGAAGGGCTACGCGATCGGCTCAGCGGGGCTGGCTGCACTGATCCTCTTCGACGGCTACCGGACGGAGCTCGCGTCCGAGGACGTCGCCACCGGCAACTTCAGCATCAACGACCCGTGGGTGATAGCCGGCCTCTTCGTTGGCGGGATGATGCCCTACCTGTTCTCGTCGCTGGCCATGCAGGCGGTGGGGCGCGTCGGCGGCCAGGTCGTCCAGGAGGTGCGGCGCCAGTTTCGAGAGATCCCCGGGATCATGGAGGGCACGGCGCTGCCCGAGTACGGCCGCACCGTCGACATCGTGACGAGCGCCGCCATTCGCCGCATGCTGCTGCCGAGCCTCATACCGGTCTTGATCCCGATCGTCGTGGGGATCATCAACGCGCGCATGCTGGGCGGCCTTCTGATCGGGACGATCGTGACCGGCATCTTCCTTGCCATCGCCATGACCTCGGGCGGCGGCGCCTGGGACAACGCCAAGAAGCTGATCGAGGACGGCGCCCTCGGCGGCAAGGGATCGGAGGCCCACGCGGCCGCGGTGACCGGCGACACGGTCGGTGACCCCTACAAGGATACGGCGGGGCCGGCCATCAACCCGATGATCAAGATCGCCAACATCGTGGCGATTCTCATCATCCCGCTCATCGCCGCGATCCACGGCTGACCAGGAAGGGCCGTTCAAGCGCGCCAGTAGGCGCGGGTGAACAGGACGGCGATGGGAATGATTTCGAGGCGGCCTAGCCACATCAGCACGATCATCACGGCTTTCGAGAAGTCACTGAACGGATCGAAGGAACCCATCGGACCGGCGATCCCCAACCCCGGACCGACGTTTCCGATCGTCGTGGCCGAAGCCGCGATGGCGTCGATGACCCGCAGGTCGAGGCCGGTGCGGGCCGCATCCGCGACGAGCAGGAGAGCGCCAACGGCGAACAGGCCGATGTAGAGCAACACGAACGCCAGGATGGCCCGGAGCGTCCGCTCGTCGACCACTCTTCCGTTGAGCCGGATCGGTGCGACGAGCTCTGGATGGACGGTCTGGTCGAGCTCGCGCCGCAGTAGGCGCCCGATCAGCAGATGCCGAACGATCTTCACTCCACCGCCGGTCGACCCGGCGGAGCCGCCGGCGAGCATCAGCGCGACGAGCGTGACGAACGCCAGGCTCGTCCATGCGTTGAAGTCCGTGCTCGCGAAGCCGGTCGTCGTCATCATCGAGACGGCCTGGAGAGTCGCCTGCCGCACCGCTGCCGCGCCCTCGTGGAGGCCCTCGGTCCAGATCTCGACCAGCAAGACGGCCGAGCCGAGCACGAGCAGTGCCACGTAGAGGCGCAGCTCCTCGTCCTTCACGATCGGACGAAACCGTCCCCGGATAAGCGCCGCGTACGTCAACGCGAAGTTCGCTCCGGCCAGGGCCAAGAAGAACACGATCACCCACTGCGATGCGGCGGCAAACCCCTCGAGCGAGCGCGCCTCCGTCGAGAACCCACCCGTCGGCAGCGTCGTGAACGCGTGCGCGACTGCCTCGTAGACGCCCATCGCGTCGTCCACCCCCGTCCACCCGAGCAGCGCGAGGGCGAGGATCTGTGCTGCGGTCAGGCCGATGTAGAGCAGCCACAGCCGCCGCGCTGTGTCGCGGATCGAGGTCGCCAGCGGCTCGATCTCCGGCCCGGGGAGCTCGGATTCCAGAAGCTGCCGTCCGCCGACGCGCAACCGCGGCAGTACGGCCAGGAAGAGCACGATGATCCCCATCCCGCCGAGCCACTGCGTGAACTGACGCCAGAGGAGGAGCGACCGGTCGACACCCTCGATGTCCGTCAGCACGCTCGCGCCGGTGGTCGTGAAGCCGGACATGGCCTCGAAGTAGGCATCGATCGGACTGCTGAGCTGGTTCTCACCGGACAGCAGGTAGGGGAGCGCTCCGAAGCCCGCCGCCAGCAGCCAAGTGAGCGAAACGACTAGGAAGCCTTCGCGGATGCCGGCCCGTCCGCTCCCGCGCGTCAGCCATTCCATGGCGACGCCGACCGCGGCGGCGAACACGCCGGCGCCGAGGAACGGCCAGACCGGCTCGTCGTAGCCGATCGCGACAGTCGCGGGGAGGGCCGCCGTGATGCTGAGGTACTTGAGGAGCGTTCCGGTGACGTTGAGCGCGGCCGGCAGGTCGACGCCGAACACGGGTACGCCGGCGCGCCGTAGGCCCGCGCGAACGCTCAAAGCGCCCGCTCGACCTCCCCGACGCGCCCGGACTCGGTGAACAGGATGACGCGGTCGCCGGGCTCGAGTATGTCGTGGCCGTGCGGGAAGAGCGCCGTCCCATCCCGGACGATCGCCCCGATCAGCGCGCCGGTCATCGGCAGCTCACGGAACGGCTTGCCCACGAGCTTGCTCTCTGCGCGCACGGTGATGTCGAGCACCTCGTAGCGGTCCTGCTCCAGCATGGCCACCTGCTGGGTGCGCGGATCATGGGCGAACCGGACGATTTCCTCGGCTGTGAGGGAGCGCGGATCGATTGCGACGTCGACGCCGGCCCGCTCGAACACCTCGAGCGAGAGGTGCTCGTGTGCGACCGCGATCGTGAACGGAGCGCCGTGGAGCTTCGCGAGGGTTGCGGCGTAGAGGTTCTTGGCGTCGTCACGCATCGAGAACACGGCAGCGCCCGTCTGGCCGATGCGCTCGCGTTCCAGGAAGTCCGGGTCGATTCCCGTCGCCGCCAGCACCCGCCGCGCGCGGCAACCGGTCGGCCACCTCGCGCGCGCGCGCGGGATCCGCCTCGATCAGGCGTACGTGAATCCCCTGCGCGAGCAGGAGCCGGGCAGCCGCTGTCCCGGCGCGCCCCGCTCCGAAGATGACGACGTCCTCGACGCGGCGCGTCCCACGCGCCATCAAGCCGCTCCACTCGCGAGCGGCGCGCGGCGAGCCGATTACGACGATGCGGTCGCCCGGCTGGATCGTCTCCCCGCCCCGGGGCACGATCTCGCGGTCGCCGCGGATGATGCCCGCGACGCGGGAATCGCTCGGAAGCTGGGCGTTCCGAAGCGGAATTCCTACAACCTTGCTGCGCTGCTCGGCTGCCTTCCGCGCCGCCTTGGGCGCCGGCTCCGTGCGCGGCGCCTTCAGGAGCTCGGTGTCGTCTTGGGGCGCGGGATCCACCTCCAGCTCGACGATCTGCACCTGCCCGTCGGCGAAGACGTCCGTCATCTTGGCGGCCGGCACGCCGATGCCGCGCGAGATTGCGTGCGCGGTCTCCTCCTCCGAGGAAACCATGTGGTCGAAATCGAGCTCCCGCTCCCGCCAGATGTCGAGGTACTCGACGTTGCCCGTGCGGATGATCGTCTTTGCCTGTGGGCAGAGACTGCGCGCGAGCAGGCCCGAGATGATGTTGATCTCGTCGCGCGAGGTGCACGCGATGAAGAGATCAGCGCCGCGCGCACCCGCCTCGACGAGGGTGGTGCGGCTCGCGCCGTCGCCCTCGAACGTGTGGACGTCGTATCCGTGCGAGAGGGCGAGCAGCCGCCCGCGGTCGAGATCGATCACGGTCAGCTCGTGCTCCTCGTCGGTGTGCAGGGCCTCGACGATGGTGGAGCCCACCTGACCGGCTCCGATCACGATGATCCTCACGGCGGGCAGGCTAGCGCCGGGTCCCGCCGGCTGTCGTCAGGCGTAGAGTTCGCCGATGCCTCGTCGCCGACGGCGGGAGCAGGGCCTCGAGCGCGTCCTCGGCTCGCCGGCGCTGTTCGCGACCGCCTACGGCAACGTTGGCTCGTCGATCTACTACGCGCTCGGCGTCACGGCCGTCTTCGCGCTGGGGCTGACGCCGCTTGTCTTCGTCATCGCCGGTTTCTTTTTCATCGCCACCGCGCTGACGTACACCGAAGGCACGGTGCGCTATCCAGAGGCGGGTGGCTCGTCGAGCTTCGCGCGCCACGCCTTCAACGAGCTCGTCTCCTTCGGGGCGGCCTGGGCGCAGATGCTCAACTACGTGATCACGATCTCCATCTCGGCGTTTTTCGTCCCCCACTACCTCTCAGTCTTCTGGGGGCCGTTGAGGGAGAACCCGTGGGACATCGTCGGCGGGGCGGCCGTGATTGCTGTGCTCGTTGCGCTCAACGTCGTCGGCCTGCGCGAGTCAACGGGGATCAACGTCCTACTCGCGGTCGTCGACTTCGCGACGCAGGTCCTGCTCGTCGTGCTCGGCTTCGCGCTGATCTTCAGTCCGAACGTGCTCATCGACAACGTCGACTTCGGTACGGCGCCGACGTGGAACCAGTTCCTGATCGCGATCCCGGTCGGCATGATCGCGTACACGGGGCTCGAGACGATCTCGAACCTGGCGGAGGAGACGCGCGATCCGCCCCGCGACGTGCCACGCGCCTACAAGCTCGTTGCCGGGGCCGTGTTCGCCATCTACCTGACATTGCCGGCGATCGCGCTCTCCGCGCTTCCCGTCGAGTTCGTCGACGGCGAGTTCCAAACCCTGCTCGGTGAGGTGCCCGAGGACGGCGGCTTCCAGAACGACCCCATCCTCGGGGTTGTCCAGAACCTCGGCATCTCGGGCCTCTTCCTCGACGGGCTCGAGATCTACGTGGGCGTGCTCGCGGCGACCATTCTCTTCATTGCCACAAACGCGGGCGTGATCGGCGCTTCCCGGATCACGTACGCGATGGCCAGCTACCGGCAGCTTCCCGAGATCTTCCGGCGCCTGCACCCGCGCTTCAAGACGCCGTGGCTCGCGCTCGTCTTCTTCGCCGGCGTCGTCTCGATCGCGACGCTGTTGCCGGGTCAGACGACGTTTCTGGGCACGATGTATTCCTTCGGCGCAATGCTGTCGTTCACGATCGCCCACGCGGCCGTGATCGGGCTGCGTTACCGACGCCGCGACGAAGAAATGCCGTACCGGGCGCGGCCGAACCTGCGTATCGGCGACGTCGACTGGCCGCTGTTCGCCATCGTCGGCGGGCTCGCGACCGGGGCGGCGTGGCTCGTGGTCGTCGTGCAAGAGGAGGCGACCCGCTGGGCGGGTCTCGGCTGGCTCGCGGCGGGCTTCGCGATCTATGCGCTCTATCGCCGACGCTGGGTCGGGGCTTCGCTGACCGAGGTCGTACGCGCGCCTGCGCTCGTGCTCGGCCCCTCGCTGACGGTGGAGTACCGCACGATCGTGGTGCCTGTCGTCCGCTCAGCCGAGTCGGAAGAGGCGCTCGTGGCTGCGGCGCGCCTGGCATCGGAGCGCGGCTCGCGGATCGCCATCGTGACGGTGATCGAAGTCCCCCTCAACCTGCCGCTCGACGCCGAGCTGCCCGAGGAGGAGGCCGAAGCCGACGTGCTGCTCGACGACGCGCAGACGCTGGTCGAGCGCTACGGCGTTCCGGCGGTCACGCGGCTCTTGCGGGCCCGCAGCGCCGGCCCGGCGATCGTCGAGGAGGCGGCCAGGCGGAACGCGGAGCTCATCGTGCTCGGCGCCCCGCGGCGCAGGCTGTTGGGCCATGAGCGCAAGGCCGTCTTCGGGCGCACCGTCGACTACGTCTTGAAGGCGAGCCCTTCGCGAGTGCTGGTGGCCGCCGGGAGGCGGGCGGCATGAAGCGCGCGACGATGGCGTTCTCGGTGCTGCTGCTCGCTCTCGGCGTAGCGGTGGTCGTTCGAACTGCGGCGGCCGGCGCCGGCGCCGACGTCGCCGTCGGCTACGTGTTCGGAGCCGGCATCACCCTAGCGGGCGCGCTGCGCCTTTATCTAGCCGTCTCCCGGAGCGGAGCGTAGGGGGATGGCACGGAAGCTTCCGGGCCTGGAGCGTGTCCTCGACGTTCCCTCGCTGGCGGGCGTTGCCTACGGAGAGATCGCTTCCTCGATCTACTTCGCGCTGGGGATCGTGGCGCTGCACGCGCTTGGGCTCACCCCGTGGGTGTTGCTCGGCGTGGGATTGCTCTTTCTCGTCGTGGCGACGTCGTATGCGGAAGGGACTGCGGCGATCCCCGAGACAGGCGGCGCGGCGATGTTCGTGCGGCGTGCATTCAACGACCAGGCGGGGTTCCTGACCGGCTGGGTGCTGTTCCTCGACTACCTGATCGTGATCGCGCTGGCGGGACTGTTCGCACCCCATTACCTCGGGAATGCGGTCGGCTGGGAGGGCATTACGCACGAGCCTTGGGACGTGCTCGCGGGTGTGGCGATCATCCTGGGCGTCGCGGCCGTGCGGCTCGTCCGCCGACCCGGGCTCTACGGGCTTGCGGTGGTGATCGCCGGCGTGGCGGTCGTCACGCACCTGATGCTGATAGTGCTGGGCACCGTCTTCCTCCTTTCGAGCGAAGGTGTCGGCGCCGGCGTGTCGCTTGGTGAAGCGCCGACGTGGCACTCGCTCGCCTTTGCGCTCCCGCTCGCCATGCTGGCGTATACGGGGCTGGAGACGGTCGCCAACCTGGCTGCCGAGACGCGGGCTCCGGGCCGAACGCTGCCGCGCAGCCTGTTCGTCGGCATCGGCGCATCGGTGGCCGTCTCCGTCGCCATCGGAGCGATCGGCGTGTCGGCGTATCCGCCGCATCCCGACCCGGACGGGCCGGGCGGCTGGGGCAGCGATCTCGGCCTCGAGTGGCTGGAGGCGCCGCTGGTCGGCATCACGCTGGCGCTCGAAGGGCCTCTCCCGGGCGGACTTGTCGACGCCCTCAAGGTGCTGGTCGGCGTGAGCGGCACCTTCGTCCTGATCGGCGCCGTGACGACGTCGATCTCTGGTGCGGGCCGGCTTGCCTACGCACTCGGCCGGCACGACATGCTCCCACATGCCTTCGCGCGTCTCAACCGGCGCACGCTGATGGCGCCGTCCGCGATCGTCAGCACTGCGGTGGTCGCCTGCGTGCTGCTGGTCACCGCAGTACTCGTCGGCAGAGAGGTGCGGTTCCTCGCCAGCCTGTTCTCCTTCGGCGTCCTCCTGGCGTTCACGGCGGCGCAGGTTGCGGTGGTGCGCATGCGTTTCACCGAGCCGGAACTCGTGCGTCCGTTCCGGGCACCGCTCGAGGTGAGCGTGCGCGGGACAAAGGTGCCGGCGCTCGCGCTCGTCGGAGCTCCGCTCACGCTTGCCATCTGGGTGGTGGCGCTCGCCACTCACCCGGCCCCACGCATCGTCGGGCCGCTCTGGGTGCTCGCCGGAATCGGCGTGTTCGTGTGGGTCAGGCGCTCCGGCGGCGGGCCGGTGCTCGGGCGCGTCACGCCGGCGGTCGGCGATCTCCATCCGGCCGAGGAAGGCGCCTATCGGCGGATCCTGGTGCCGCTCAAGCTGGGCCCGATCGGAGACGAGGTGCTGGCCACCGCCATCCGCCTTGCCGAAGAGCAGGGCTCGGTGGTGCGAGTGCTGCACGGTATCAGCGTCCCGCTCGAATATCCCCTCGACGCCGAGCTGCCGGATGCAGAGGAGCGGGCCGGGGCGTCGCTCGACGAGGCCCGCGAGCTGGCCGCCGAGCACGGCATCGAGATCGAGACGCACACGGTGCGCACGCGCGCACTCGGCGAGGCGATCGTCGAAGAGGCCCGCACGTGGGGCGCGGACCTCATCATCATGGGCTCGGCGCCGCGTTGGCGGCGGCAATCGCGCTTCTTCAGCCCCACCGTCGACCACGTGCTGCGCAAGGCGCCCAGTGAGGTGATGGTGATCGTCTATCCGCAGGGCGTCCTCGAGGAGGCAGAGCCGCAGGCATCCGCTACCCTCAGCTCATGAAGGCCGTCGTGATCGGTTGCGGCCGCGTCGGCTCCTCGGTAGCGAAAGCCCTCGACCGGCACGGCTGGGAGGTCGTGGCGATCGACGAGAAGGAGGACGCGCTCGGCCGCCTGGGTGAAGAC
Source organism: Gaiellaceae bacterium (assembly GCA_036824245.1). Lineage (GTDB taxonomy): Bacteria > Actinomycetota > Thermoleophilia > Gaiellales > Gaiellaceae > JACVRM01. The sequence goes on from DAITAO010000076.1 coordinate 9,355, forward strand.
TGGCGTGGTGGGTTCCTCGTAGGCCACGGCATGGACATGGGGCTGCTGCGCGACGCCGGCATCGACGGGGCGGATGCTGCGGTGGTGGCGACGAACGGCGACAACACGAACATCGTGCTCGGCCAGGTGCTCCAGAAGCGCTTCAACGTCGGCTGCGTCGTCGTACGCGTGCTCGATCCCGCGCGCGCGGAGCTCTACTCGACCCTGGGCCTGCGCATCGTCTGCCCGACTTCCAATGCCATATCAGTGCTCATCGAGGCCGCTCGCTCCTGTGAGCCGCGGCCCGAGCGCGCCACCACGCGCTGATGTATGTCCTGGTCGCCGGCGGGGGCAAGGTGGGGGCGAATGTCACACGCACCCTCCTCGGTCTCGGCCACGAGGTCACTCTCATCGAGCAGCGGCGCGACCGCTTCGAGCGGCTCGAGGCCGAGTTCGAGCACCGGGTTCAGGTCGGAGACGCCACCGAGCTGTTCGTCCTCGAGCGGGCCGGCATCAAGCGGCCGCCCGACATCGTCGTTGCGGTGACCGGGGACGACGAGGACAACATCATCATCTGCCAAATCGCCCGTGAGCACTACGGGGCGGAGAAGGTGATCGCGCGCGTCAACGACCCGCGCAACCAGGAGCACTTCGACCTGCTCGGCATCTCGCCTACTGTCTCCGCCACTGCGAACGTGCTCGCCATGATCGAGCACGAGGTGCCCGAGCACGAGCTCGTCCACCTCGTGGAGCTGCGGCGCGAGAACCTGGAGATCGTCGAGGTGCAGATCGCGAAGGGCTCGCCGTCGGCCGGCAAGCGGATCGACCGGCTGGCGCTGCCCGACGGCTCGAGGCTGATCGCCGTGATGCGCGAGGG
>DAITAO010000076.1:10310-15683 GCA_036824245.1 Gaiellaceae bacterium
CAACAACGCCGAGGCTAGCCTGAAGCGGTGCCGCCGCTCCGGGTGCTCCTGACCTTCGCCGCCGGCCTGGGCATCGCGGCTGTCGTCGCGCTCGTCACGTCGGGTGAGGCGGAGACCGAGCCCGCCCAGGGTCGCCCTGTGCTGCGCGTCGTCGCGCGCGCCGAGTCGCCGACCCACGTCGCGGTGCCCCGCGGCGAGCCGGGGCGGCTCTACATCGTCGAGCAGCCGGGCCGCATCCTGCTGCTGGCGAACGGCCGCCGGCGCGTCTTCCTCGACATCAGGGGCCAGGTCGTGAGCGGCGGCGAGCAGGGCCTCCTCTCGGTCGCCTTCCACCCGAGCTACGCACGCAACCACCGCTTCTACGTCAACTACACCGACACGAGCGGCCACACCCGCGTCGTCGAGTACCGGGCCAACGCGGCGCACACGCGCGCGTTGCCAGGCACGCGCAGACAGCTGCTCTTCATCCGGCAGCCGTACGCCAACCACAACGGCGGGCAGGTGACGTTCGGCCCCGACGGACAGCTCTACGTGGGCATGGGCGACGGCGGCTCGGGCGGTGACCCGGAAAACCGCGCGCAGAACCTGAACAGCCTGCTCGGCAAGCTGCTCAGGATCCACCCGACCCGGCCCGGCGCCCGGCCGGTGATCGCCGCCTACGGCCTGCGCAACCCGTGGCGTTTCTCGTTCGACCGCGCGAACGGCGACCTCTACATCGGGGACGTCGGCCAGGGATTGTGGGAAGAGATCGACTACACGCCGCGCTCGAGCCCGGGCCTCGAGAACTACGGCTGGGACGTCTACGAGGGGCGGACGACCCACGAGCAGAAGGAACTGAGCGGGAACGGCCGCCTCGTCCAGCCGGTCCACGTCTACGGGCGCTCCGACGGCTACTCGGTGACAGGCGGCTTCGTCTATCGCGGCCGCGCGATTCCCGCGCTGCGGGGCCGCTACGTGTTCGGCGACTACGGCAGCGGCAGCATCTGGTCACTGCGCGTCCAGGGCGGCCAGGCACGCGACCTCCGCCGGGAAGCGATCACCGTGCCGGAGCTGTCGTCATTCGGCGAAGGCGCAAGCGGCGAGCTCTACGCAACGTCGCTTTCGGGTCGCGTCTACCGCATCGCCGCCGGCTGACGCTCCCCGTCGCCGCGGCACAGAGCCTGCGCACCCGCGGCACATACCCGCGCGCCCGGCGTCGCTACGATCGCATCGGGGAGGAGGCTTCGGGTACCTGCGGCAGGCCCGAAGCGGACCGGTCCGCATCGGCCGAGAGCTCCGTCGTCGCCAGCACGATGCTGCGGATCGGGTCGTCGCCGAACCATGCGTAGCGTCCGTTCGAAAGACGGCCGCTGCAGTAGGGGAACGTGCGCTCGTCCACCGTCTCGCCGATCGCGCAATCGAGCTCGGGGTGGGCGTCCCGTGCCACCTCGAGGTTGTCGCCGATGCCGATGCCGGCCGCGGTCTCCGCTCGCCCGGCTGTGAGGATCACCGCATAGACCCCCGCGTCTGAGATCAGAAACGACACGCCCCGGTAGCGCAGCACCGAGTGCGTCTCGCCGGGTGTCGCGATGAAGGCGGGCGCGGCGATCTCATCGAAACGCTCGCCGAGCGGAGCGACGGGGGCAGAGGGCGAAGGCCGCGCCGCACCGAACGCCGAGGTGACAGCGGACACGCTGTGACCAAGCCCGGTCGCTCCGACGGCTCCGCGCACCTCGTCGATCGTCAACGGGTCCGCAGGCCGCTCGTCAACCGGCTCCACCGCGCGTAGCGCCGCCCAGCCGAGTGGCACGAAAGAGACCAGCAGCACGCACCCGGCGACCACCGGCCAGCGGCCGCGCAGGCGGCCTAGGTGCGTGTCCGGCGATGTCGCCACAAGCACGCCGGCCATCACCACGGCGGCCGCGAGCGTGGCGACGGCGAGCGCCTCGAGAGCGCTCAGCCGGGCGGAGAACGCGTTGCCGGTGTCGCCTGCGATCGCCCAAGGCAGGGCGACGCAGATCGGCAGCGGCACCGCCCACCAGCGCGGCGCTGCCAGCCCGAGCGCCAGCTGCGGAAGCACGAGCAGCGCCAGGGAGAGACCGATCGGGAAATCCGGTAGCGGGTCGTACACGCTCGTGAACACGCTCGCGGCGAGCAATCCATACGCGACGACGGCCGCGGCGGCGAACCACCGGGCGCGCACCGGCGTCTTCAGCCCGCGCGGCGGCGGTGCACGCGCGGCGCTTGCTGACCGAGCGCCGCGTAGGCGAGCGCCTGGAGCGACTCGTTCAGGACGGCGAGCTCGCGAACGAGTGGCGTGAGGTTCTCACCGCTCTCGAGGCGGCGGTTGAGCGTGCGGAGCTCGGCGCACAACCGGTCGAGGCGCTCGAGCAGCGCATCGAGCTGTCGGTCGCCGACCTCCTTCTGCTCCACGCGGCTCATCGTAGTCGGAAGGGCATGGGAGTGAAGCAGATCGGGCTTTCGCCGTCCGCCGCGGTAGGCTCCGCTGCCGCTCCGCGAGACGAAGCGACGTCCACGCATGCGCCTCTACTGGGAGATCGCCCGCCGCGGCTATCGCCGCTATGCCGCATACCCCGGCGCCACCTTCGCCGGCGTGTTCACGAACACGTTCTTCGGCTTCCTGCAGGCGTACATCCTGCTGGCGGTCTTCCGCGAGCGGGACGCGATCGGCTCCTACGACTCAACCGACGCGGTCACGTACGTCTGGCTCGCGCAGGGCATGCTCATGACGATCTACATCTGGGGGTGGTACGACGTCGCGCTGCGCGTCCGCAGCGGCGACATCGCAACCGACCTGCAGCGGCCGCTCGACTTCCAGCTCTACTGGCTCGCCCAGGATCTCGGCCGCGCCGCGTACCACGCTCTCTTTCGCGGCGTGCCGCCGATCGTGATCGGCGCGCTCGTCTTCGAACTGCGCTTCGCCGGCGATGCGTTCCTGTGGATCGCCTTCCTCGTCTCGGTGACGCTGGCGGTCGTCGTGAGCTTCGCGTTCCGCTTCATCGTCAACCTTGCTGCGTTCTGGCTGCTCGACTACCGCGGCGTCGCGGTGGTCGCCTCGGTCCCGATCGCGTTCTTCTCCGGTATGTACATCCCGATCGCGTTCTTCCCGGACTGGCTGGCGGCCCTCGCCTGGGCGCTTCCCTTCGCAGCGATGGTGCAGGCGCCGATCGAGATCCTGCTGGGCCACGCTCGTGGAGCAGAGCTCGCCGGTGTGCTGGGGCTCCAGGCAGGCTGGTCAGCCGTGCTGCTCCTCGCCGGACGTGCGGCCTTCGCCGCCGGCGCGCGCAAGCTGGTGGTGCAGGGTGGGTGAGCTCGTGGCGCTCGCCGGCATCTACCGGCGGCTGGTGGGCTCGCAGATCCGCGCACAGCTGCAGTACCGCTTGTCCTTCGCTCTGAACCTGATCGGCAACCTGATGGTTTCTTTCCTTGACTTCGCGGTCATCCTGGTCATCTTCGGGAGAGTCGATGCGCTCGGCGACTGGTCCGTCGCCGAGGTCGCGTTCCTCTACGCGCTCTCATCCGTCACCTTCGCCCTCACCGACCTCGCCATCGGCCATCTCGACCTCCTGCCGCGCATGATCCGCGACGGCGACTTCGACGTGCTCCTCGTGCGCCCACTCGGCTCGCTGTTCCAGGTCGTCGCAGCCGATTTCGCGATGAGGCGGCTCGGGAAGGCGCTTCAGGGGCTGGTCGTGCTCGTTGTCGCACTCCCGCACCTCGAGGTCGACTGGAACGCAGGCCGGGTCGTCATGGTCGGCGTGACGGTGGTCTCGGGAACCGTCATCTTCGCCGGCGTATGGATTGCCTTCGCCACGATCGCGTTCTGGCTCGTCGACTCGATCGAGGTCGCGAACGCCTTCAGCTACGGCGGCAACTTCCTGGCGCAGTACCCGGTCAACATCTTCGGGCCGTGGCTGCGGCGGCTCGTCATCTTCCTCGTGCCGGTCGCGTTCGTCGCCTACTTCCCGTCGCTCTACATCCTCGGCAAGGACGACGAGCTGGGCCTGCCGCGTGCCCTGCAGTTCGCTTCGCCGCTCGTCGCCGTCGCCGCCGCGCTCGCCGGCGCACTCGTCTGGCGGAACGCCGTTCGTCACTACCGCAGCGCAGGCGGCTAGGTTGGACCCGGCCATTGAGCTCGAGGACGTCGAGAAGACGTTCGTGCTGTGGGAGCGCCGCGGGCTGTTACGCCGCGCGCGCCGCAAGGTGACCGCGGTTGCCGGTGTGACAGTCCGCATCGACCCCGGCACGGTCGTCGGCTACGTGGGCCCGAACGGCGCCGGCAAGTCGACGACGATCAAGATGCTGACCGGCATCCTCGTCCCCAGCGCTGGGCGCATCTCCGTGCTCGGCCTTGACCCGAGCAGGCGGCGCATCGAGCTCGCACGCCGCATCGGCGTCGTCTTCGGCCAGCGCGTCCAGCTCTGGTGGGACCTGCCCCTGCGCGACTCCTTCGAGCTGCTCCGCTACATCTACCGGATCCCGGGTGAGCGCTACCGCCGGAACCTGGACGCATTCACCGAGCTCCTCGAGCTGGGGCCGTTCCTGTCCACGCCCGTCCGCCAGCTCTCACTCGGCCAGCGCATGCGAGGGGAGCTCACCGCCGCGATGTTGCACGACCCCGAGCTGCTCTTCCTCGACGAGCCGACCATCGGCCTCGACGTGGTCGCCAAGGCGCAGGTCCGCGACTTCCTGGAGCGGGCCAATCGCGAGCGGGGCGTCACGGTGTTGCTCGCGACCCACGACCTCTCCGACATCGAGCGGCTCTGCTCGCGCATGCTGATCATCGATCACGGCCGGGTCATCTACGACGGCGGGCTAGAGGAGCTGCGGGCGCGCTACGGAGACGAGCGCACGATGATCGTCGATCTCGAGGAGCCGGCCCCACCTCTCGAAGTGCCGGGAGCGCACGTGGATCGGGTCGACGGCCCGCGTCAGTGGCTCAAGTTTCGCCGCGAAGAGACGAGTGCGGCGGAGCTGACGGCGGCGGTTGCCGCACGTGCGCGGCTGCTCGATCTGGCCATCGACGAACCCGACATCGAGGACGTCGTGCGCAGGATCTACCGGGAGGGCGCGTAGGCCAGTAGGTCGGCGCGCGATCTCAGGACCGCCATGCCCGGTCCGAATCTAGCGAGCAGGCGATCGAGCGCGCCTTCGCCTGTCTCGAGGACCTCGACGCGCCGTGACCCGCCGAGGTGAGCCAGAGCGATGCGTGCCAGCGGCTCGGGCGCATCGCTGAAGACCCCGACGCGCAGTTCGCCTTCGGCCAGTCGCCGCAGCGTTGCGGCCACCTGTGCGTCGCGGCGCAGGCGCACTGCGGCGTGATCAGCCGCGAATCGCTCGAGCGCGCCGCGCCAGTCGCCCACGCCCTGCGCG
>DAITAO010000003.1:0-95720 GCA_036824245.1 Gaiellaceae bacterium
GATCGACGCCGCCGCCGGCGGCCGAGCCCGCGCGCGCAGCCACGGCGACCGCGGCCACGGCCGACGCGGTGAGAGCAGCAAGGAGGAGCAGGCGGCGCATGAGGCCCGACGGTAGCCGCCGCCGTTCCAACGCCAGGCCAAGCTCGCGTTAGCTCTTCGTTCGAGCCTCTGAGCCCAAGGCCAACACCTTGCCCGGGTTGAGGATGCCGTTCGGGTCGAGCAGGCGCTTGATGCCGCGCATGAGCGGCAGCAGATCGCCGTGCTCACGCTCCAGGTAGCCGATCTTGCCCAGGCCGATGCCGTGTTCCCCCGTGCACGTGCCGCCGTTTGCGAGGGCCCAGTCGACGATCTTGCCGTTCAGCGAGCGGGCCCGCTCGAGCTCGGTCCGGTCCTCCGGGTCGAGCATGAACAGCACGTGGTAGTTGCCGTCTCCCGCGTGGGCGATGACCGCCGCGTCGAGCCCACTCTCCTCGATGGCCCGCCGCGCATGACGGATCGCTTCGGGGAGCAACGAGATCGGGACGCAAACGTCAGTGCTCATGTGCTGCCTGCCCGGCAAGGCGGCGACGAGCGCGAACAGCACGTGGTGCCTCGCTTCCCAGAGCCTCGAGCGAGCCGTCGGATCGCGCTCCACCTGGAAGACCGTGCACCTCTCGTCCGTGGCGAGCTCGCGCGCCGCCTCCAGATCGCCCGCCACCCCTCCTTCACTGCCTGCCAGCTCGATGAAGAGGCTGGGGTCCTCCTCGTAGGCGGTTCCCTTGTACGCGTTGACGGCGCGCAGCGTGAGCGCGTCGATCAGCTCGAGCCGCGTCACGGCCACGCCGGCGCCGACGAGCGCCACGGCGGCTCGCACGGCCGCATCGAGATCCGGGAAGGCCGCCCGCACCGCCAGCACGTGCTCGGGGATGCCGTGCACTCGCAGCGTCAGCTCCGTGATGACGCCAAGCGTGCCTTCCGAGCCGACGAAGAGCGACGTGAGGTCGTAGCCGGCCGACGACTTGCGGGCGCGGCTCCCCGTGCGGATCACGTCTCCGCCTGCGAGCACCACCTCGAGCGCCAGCACGTGCGCTCGCATGCCGCCGTAGCGCACCGTAGTGGTGCCGCTGGCGTTGGTCGCCGCCATGCCGCCGAGGGTCGCGTCGGCGCCCGGGTCGACGGGGAATACGAGCCCGTCGCGGCCGAGGCGCTCGTTGAGCTGCAGGCGCAAGACGCCCGGCTGGACCGTGGCGGAGAGGTCCGCCGTATCCACGGCCAGGATCCGACTCATCTGCGTGAGGTCGAGCGCGATCCCGCCGGCCACCGGGATCACGTTGCCCTCGAGGCTCGTGGCCGCTCCGACGGCCACGACGGGCACTCGCTCGCGGTCCGCGTAGGCAAGCACGCGCGCAACCTCGTCTGCGCTCTCGGGAAAGACGACGGCGTCGGGACGGTGGGGCGCGTGGTAGGTCAGGTCGGCTGCGTGCTGGTCGAGCACCGACTCGCCGTCTGTGACACGGGCCGGATCGCCCACGGCGGCCGCGAGGTCGGCGACCAGGCTCACCGGCGACGCACCGCCCCGGCGAGATAGCGCAGCCCGTTCCAGGCGGCCCCGGGCATGCGTCGGCGGGACGTGCTCAGCGCCTCCTGGAGCGCCTGTGCGGCGTCTTCGTGCACGCCTTCGCCGTGCCCGACCAGAATGCGCCGCGGCTCGACCAGGCGGAGCGCCGGAGGCGGGGTGAGGCGGAGCGACGGATTGACGCCCAGTCGATCGCCACGCCCCAGGAAGTACGGCAACGTGCCGAGCGCATCGGCGCACACGAGCACCTGCCGATCCTCCCACCAGAGCGCGACCTCGCGCCAGCCGCGCATGTCGACGAGCGGGAGGAAGGCGAAGGGAGTACCGGCCGAGTCGCGCGGCACGCGTAGGTGACGCACATCCAGCCGCTCGGCGAGGGCGGCGCAGTTCCGGTTGTGCCGGTCGAGCAGTTGGATGACGCCGCCCGCCTGGCCCGCACTACGCACGCGCTCCTCGAGCCCGGACACGTCCACCGGGTCGACGAGCCAGACGCTCCCGTCGGCAACCAGTGCGTGCGAGGTGCGGCCCCTAACCTCCTCGACGAGCCAGCCGAAGCCCGCTTCGAACTCGTCGACCCATCGGAACTGCATACCGGGACGCTACTGTGGCCGTGTGGACGCTTGCGTGCCGGTCGAGAAGCACGCGACTTGATCCACGAGGCCGCGCACGGCTTTGCCCGCGCCGCCGACCTCTATGAGCGTGCGCGGCCGGGTTACCCAGATGCCGCGCTCGAGCAACTCGCCGCCGAGTTCGCCCTGGACGCCTCGAAAAACGTCCTCGACCTTGGTGCCGGCACGGGCAAGCTCACGCGGCAGCTGCTTGCGACCGGGGCGCGTGTCATCGCGGTCGAGCCGCTCGCCGAGATGCGCGAGCAGCTGGCCGCAGCGGTGCCGTCGGTCGAGCCGCTAGAGGGCACCGCGGAGGCGATTCCGCTGCCCGACCGCTCGGTCGACCTCGTCACTGCGGCGTCGGCCTTCCACTGGTTCGACGGCGAGCGGGCGGTCGCCGAGATCCACCGCGTGCTGCGGCCCGGCGGCGGGCTCGCGCTGCTATGGAACGCCCGCGACGCGTCGGTCGAGTGGGTGCGCGACGTTTCCGCCGTCCTCGAGCGCGCCGTGCGTGCGCAGTTCGCACCCGGCGAGTACGAGACGGCGCGTCGGCTGGGAAGCGGAGCCTGGCGAGAGGCTTTCGCAGCGACGACGCTCTTCACGGCGCTCGAAGAGCGCGAGCACCCGCACGAGCACGAGCTCGATCTCGAGGACCACGTCGCCCGTTTCCTGTCCGTGAGCTACATCGCCCTGCTACCCGAAGCCGAGCGGGCACGGGTGGCGGCGGAGATCGAGGCGTTGCTGCGCGGGCACCCGCAGACCCGCGGCCGCGGTCGATTCGCAATGCCCTACCGCACCCAGGTGTACGTCTCGCGGCGCCGCGACGACTAGTCCCTGGCCAGAGTGAACTTCCTCACTCGGATGGGTGGTTCTCGGCGTGATTGCGTTTGGATCCGCACGAAGACCGCAATTCCTTCTATGTGAGCTTTTCTTCCCTGCGGCGCCGCGGCATTCGCGCGCTGGCGTGCGCGCTGCTCGTCTTCTGCGTTGCGGTGCTCAGCGCCGAAGGCGCGACCGCGTCCGGCGGCGTGCAAGCGTTGCTCGTGCCCGGTCAGGTCCTCGTCAAGTTCCGGGCCGGCACGTCGCTGTCCGATGCCCAGCAGTCCCTCACTCGCGCCGGCGTCGTCGGAGCCGGAGTAGTTCCGGGCATCGGCGTCACGATCGCTCGGGCGCCGGCCGGTCTGGAAGAGCAGGCGCTCGGCGTCCTGAGGGCGGACACGCTCGTCGCCTACGCCGAGCGGGACGTGTTCGTCTCCGCCACCGACACGACGCCCAGCGACCCGCTCTGGACTAGTCAGACGGGCCCTCAGGACATCGCCGCGCCGCGGGCCTGGGACGTGGCGCAGGGCTCGCCGGCGACGGTCGTCGCCGTGCTGGACACGGGCGTAGACGCGAGTCACCCGGACCTGGCCGGCTCCACAATCCCGGGACACGACTTCATGAACGGCGACGCGGACCCGAGTGACGACAACGGCCACGGCACTGCCGTGGCCGGCGTTATCGCGGCGCGCACGAACAACGGCGCCGGGCTGGCCGGCGTCTGCTGGCACTGCACGATCCTGCCGGTCAAGGTCATCGACGTGCTCGGCAACGGCACGACGGCGACCCTCGCGACGGGCATCACCTGGGCGGCCGGCCAGGGTGCGGACGTCATCAACATGAGCCTGGCCGGGCCCGCCTCGACGCAGGCGCTGGCCGACGCCGTCAGCTACGCAGCCGCGAAGGGGATCGTGCTCGTCGCCTCCGCGGGCAACGACGCGACGACGCAGAAGATGTATCCGGCCGCCCTGCCGAGCGTCGTCAGCGTCGCTGCCACCACTCCCGCCCACACGCTCTATCCGTTCTCCAACCGCGGCGAGGATTGGGTCGGCCTGGCGGCGCCGGGCTGTAACACGTCGTCGTTCCTGCTCGGTACGTATGTCTCGTTCTGCGGGACGTCGTCGTCCGCACCGCTCGTATCCGGCGTGGCCGCACTGGCGCTTTCGTTGCGCCCCGACGCGGGGCGCAGCGCCGTCGTCCAGGCCCTCGAGCAGGCGGCGTCGCCGATTGCCGAGGCAGGAGTACGGTACGGAGAGGTCAACGCGTACGGCACTCTCGTCGCCCTGACCAATCTGCTCGGCTCCCAGGTGTCGCCGCCGGCGGCGCCTTCAACCGTCGCTCCACCGGGTAACGCCGATACCGCCGTTACTACTGTCGCTCCCCGCGTGCTGCGCCGCCCGTCCGTATCGGGTCTCGCTCGCGTCGGTCGCCGGCTGACCGCGCGAAAGGGAGCCTGGTCCGGCTCGACTCCGATCGCGTTCCGCTATCGATGGCTGCGCTGCCGGTTCCGGACAGGTGGCTGCCGGCCCATTCCCCGCGCCGCGGGCGCCCGCTACCGCATCGTCCGGCGCGACCTCGGCCTCCGCATCCGCGTCGTCGTCACGGCGACCAACGTCGCCGGAGCGGCGGTGCGGATCTCGAAGCCCAGCGCCCGCGTTCGCCGAGCGCTCTAGGCACTTTAGGACCGCCGCTCGCGCAGCTCGCGCGAGAGCGGCAGCCCGTACCAGATACCGGCAAACAGCCCGGCCGTCAGGGCCACGACGAGGGCCGTGACGATTCCCTGATAGAGCAGATCGGTGATGAGAAAGACGGTGCCCGTCATCGCGAGCGCGAGGAAGACCGTGCCGGCCAGCGCCAGCCGATTGGCCGTTCGCAGCATCGCCTCCTTGTCGTAGTCACGCCAGCGGATCCGGTGGTAGGCGGCCGGCGCGATGAGGAAGACCGAGCCGGCCATCGTGCACATGAGCGTCCCGAAAAACGTGTGCTTCTGAAGCTCGGTTACCTGGCCGAAGCGGTTCGTGAACGGGACGGCGAGCAGGAACGCAAAGAGCACCTGCACGCCGGGCAGCACGACACGGAGCTCGTTGAGCAGCTCGATCAGCTCGCGGTCGAGATCCTCACCACTCTTCCGGCCACTGTCCGCCACGGACGGGAGACGCTACTACCGGTAGTGGCACAGCCGCGCCGCCTTGTCACGCCATCTGCGGCGATCTAGTAGTGAACGCAGACTGGACTTCCTGATGATTCCGAGGGATGTGCGGCGTGTAGGGCAACCCCGCCCGGCACGAAGGAGGAACCGAATGCTCAGGATCGTTTGCATCGCCTCGATGGCCGCGACCTTCTCCTTCCTGTTGCTCGCTCTTGTAGGCGCGGACAACACGCGCGCGGTAGGTGGTCTGGGCGGCTCGGATCTCGTGCTTCGCCCCACCCGCTCAGCGACTTTGTGTGTCGGTGCGGGTCAGTGGAAACTGACCCAGGTCTGACCCAGCCGCAGCGCGACATAGACTTTCGTCCGACGTGGGCGACATGGCGAACGTCCAGAAGGGCAAGCCGCATGTAGTCGGAGTCGATGCCGACGCGCCCTCGGTGGTCTGGATCGAGATCCCGCTCGTCCCGTACCCCGATACCGAATGGCAAGCCATCTTCGATGCTGTCCCGCCGGGCGTGTCGTATTCGATTGCTCACGGGCCGCCGATGATCTCTCCGCCAGGCGTCAAGATTCGCTGCTCGGAGGGCGACATCGAGGGCAGCGTCAACGAGGCTCGCGAGCGCGTCGAGGGCACAAACCGGGAGTACGCCCGGACTGTTATTCCGAGGCGAGAAGCTCAACTCAAGCGTGCGCAGGAGATGAGCCAAGAGACGGCCGAGACGATGAAGCGGGTTCAAGAGAAGCTCGACCAGCTCGGCTAGGGCCACGCCACGCGCGGCCATCTAGCGGACGGTCTCGCTGCTCCCCGCTACGTGGCCGATCCATCCGCCGAGGATTTATGGCCACTTCAGTGCGGATATAGAACCCCGTGCGCGAGGCCGAAATGCGGATTTTGTCTCAGGTAGTACGACTGCGCCCGCTCTTCGACGAGCAGATTCGCGTAATGCTCGGTTCGCCTATTAGGCGAGTCTGTGGAGAGCTGCTTCGTACCGAACGCTCAGGGTTACCGGCACGCGTTGGGTGAATCAGGAAGCCGGTGAGGGAGTAGTCTGGTTTTGGTGATGCAGTCCCCGGACCCCGGGCTCGCCGTTGCGGAGCGGGAGATCGAACGCGCACAGCATGCACAGTCTCTCGGCGCTGAGCTTTGGTCGGGAACGGTTCCTCCCGACGCTGAGGAGCTGCAGCGGCTCGTCGCGGATGGTATTGAGAAGGGGTTTCTGACCTACGACGAGATTGCTGCCGGGCTTGAGGACGTAGACCTTACGAGGGAGCAGACCGAGCACTTCTACACCTACCTGGTCGACCGCTCGATCGACCTGGTCGAGGGGGAGCAGCACAAGCATCCGCCGCACGAGCAGCACGCGGTCGTCGAGGACGAGGCGAAAGCGCCGCCGAAGTTCGATGTGACCGTCGAGCCGTCGCTCGACTCGCTGCGGCTCTACCTGCGCGAGATCGGGAAGGCTCCGCTGCTGACGGCCGCGCGGGAGGTGTACCTGGCGAAGCGGGTCGAGCGCGGCGACATGGCGGCGAAGACGCAGATGATCGAGGCCAATCTCCGGCTCGTCGTCTCGATCGCGAAACCGCACGCCGGCCGCGGCCTGTCGTTCCTCGACCTGATCCAGGAAGGCTCGCTCGGGTTGATCCGCGCGGTCGAGAAGTTCGACTATCGCAGGGGCTTCAAATTCTCGACCTACGCGACCTGGTGGATTCGCCAGGCAGTGCAGCGTGCGATCGCCGATAAGGCGCGGACGATCCGCATCCCAGTGCACATGATCGAGCGGCTAACAAAGGTCGCACACATTCAGCGGGAGCTCGTGCAGCGCCTCGGCCGCGAGCCTCGGCCCGACGAGATCGCCGCCGAGCTCGAGCTCACGACCGAGGAAGTGCGGGAGATCTTGCGGATGGCGCAGTTTCCGATCTCGTTGGAGAAGCCGATCGGCGAAAAGGAGGACTCGAAGGTCGGTGACTTTGTCGAAGATGAGCTGGCTGAGTCGCCCTTCGATGTGGCCTCGGCCTCGCTGCGATGCGAGGACATCGAGCACGCACTTTCGGCGCTGCCCGAGCGCGAACGCCGGGTGATCGTGCTTCGCTTCGGCCTCGATGGCGGTCAGGCGCGGACGCTAGATCAGATCGGCCGAGCCTTCGGCGTCACCCGTGAGCGGATCCGTCAGATCGAGAACGACACGCTCAAGACGCTCGCGTCGCTGCCGGAGGCGCAGCGCCTGAAAGACACGCTCTAAACCAGCTCGCGCCTAGGTCGCCGGCCGGCCCCTGTTCGGCGAAGAAGCCGACTGAGCGCAGGCGAAGCTGCGTCAATCGCATCGCTTCGGCGTGGAAGGCGGTCGGCTCGACGCCGCGCTCGGTCGACCCCAGCCGCGGCTACTTCCCGCGCGCGTGCCTGCGCGCTCGCATTCGGTCGAATGCTCCCCCCTCGTCCAGCATTTCACTTCCCCCGAAGACGTAGCCGCCAGGCCGTGTCGCCCGTTCGGCTCTTCTGCGACAACCAGCGCCGGCTGACGCTGTGCCGACAGGCCCTACGGACGCAGCCGGACCCGCGGCGGCAGGGCAAACGGCGCTTCCTCTTCTTTCTCGCGCGTGCGAGGTGCCTGCGAAAGCCGAATCGTGGCCCCGATGGAGCACAAGATGCTTTGGACACATGGCGCGCAAGGCTCCAATTCGCGCCGATGTGCTGAAAGTATCTTGCTTTGCTTCCGGTGACGTAAAGCCTGAGTTGCAGGCAATTCATCGCCAGGTTAACCCGACTTGAGGTAATGCGGCACAATTTGCGGCGCAAAAACTTCTGAAAAATCCACGGAATAAATCACTAAAAACATGATGCTAAAATCGGTGCTAGAATTCCGGGGCGCAGAGGCTTAGCGCGGAAGCCGATGAGGACTCCGAAGTTCCTCTTCGACTGTCACATCTGGCCTGAGTGCTCAAGGAGAGCTTGCTGGAGTCTGCTCTCAGCCTTTCAAGACGTTAGGAGCAGCACATGCATGCCACCGTGAGACGGTACGAAGGTGTCGACGCCAGTCGCACCGGCGAGTTGAAGACGAAGGTCAACGAGACGCTCATTCCGCGTCTGAGCAAGGTGCCCGGGTTCAACGGCTACTACCTGTTCGAGGCCGGCAACGGCGTCATGAGCTCGTTCAGCCTCTTCGACAACTCGGCCCACGCCGACGAGGCGACGCAGCTCGTCGCAAACTGGGTGCGCGACGAGAAGCTCGAGTCAGCGCTTCCCAACCCGCCGAAGATCACCCTCGGCCCGGTGATCGCCCAGAAGAACGGCGTCGCAGTCGCGTAAGCGCTTCAGCGGCTTGCCAGAGAGAAGGCCCGGCGCGCGCCGGGCCTTCTCATGTCGCTAGCCCTCCACAGCTCACAGCGGGCACGCAGGCTGCCCTTGCCGGCTCCGACGGGTATCTTCAGAAGCCGGACGTCCCCGGGATGAGGAGGTTGGCGTGGCGACGAGAAAACAGAAGCTACGAGCAACGGCGGCAGGCAACCCGCTTTCTGACAAACCGAAGCCCACGAAGAAGACTGCGAAGGTGAAGAAGACCTCACGCGGGAAGTAGGTCGCTCCGACGCGGCGAGCCCGGCTCGAAATCTAAGCTCGTCTCGCCACTGTTTCGTTTGCCTGGCAGGGGCTCAGTGAGCCCGAAGCCCGCACGGGCAGTATCGAGGGCAGGATTTGAACCTGCGAGTTCCGGGTTATGCGCTCTGCGGTTCCGGCCCGTCGACAAACTTGCGCACGATGAGGGCAGCGTTGTGGCCGCCGAAGCCGAAGCTGTTGCTCAGAGCGACCCGGACGGGTAGCTGGCGCGCTTCGTTCGGCACGCAGTCGACGTCACAATCGGGGTCAGGGGTCTCGTAGTTGATCGTTGGCGGCACGATGTCGCGGTTGACCGCGAGGACAGTGAATGCCGCTTCGACCGCTCCCGCGGCTCCAAGGCAGTGTCCGGTCGCGCCTTTCGTCGCCGAGACCGGCAACGTCTGGACCTTGTCCTCGCCTAACGCCAGCTTGAGTGCGCGCGTCTCTACCGCGTCGCCGAGGCCCGTTGAGCTTGCGTGGGCGTTGACGTAGTCGACGTCCGTCGGATCGAGCGCTGCGTCAGCAAGCGCAGCCTCGACCGCACGGGCCTGTCCGGCGCCGAGCGGATCCGGCTCAGTCATGTGGAAAGAGTCTGAGGTGACGCCGTAGCCGGCGAGCTCCGCGTACACCTTGGCGCCGCGGGCACGCGCGTGCCCCAACTCCTCCAGCACAAGGACGGCTGCGCCCTCGCCCATCACGAAGCCGTCCCGGTCGGCATCAAAGGGCCGACTCGCACCAGCCGGATCGCCGTTTCGGCGTGAGAGCGCTCGCATCGCTGCGAAGCCCGCAACCACCAGCTCGGTGATCCCCGCCTCACTTCCCCCACAGAGCATCACTTCTGCCCGCCCTAACCGGATCGCGTCGTACCCCTCGCCGACCGCCATCGCTGAAGCAGCACACGCCGTGCACGGCGCTCCGAGCGGGCCGCGCGTCCCCAGCTCCATCGACACCAACCCGGCGGCCATGTTCGGCATGAACCCCGTCACCAGACTGGGATGGATCCGTTGAGACTCACCGAGTTCGCGCAGACACGCCGAGAGGCTCGCGACACCCCCTTGTGCAGTCGCAATCGACGCACCGACCCGATCGGGCTCACGCTCGATCTCCAGCCCTGCGTCGCTTTCCGCCATCCGCGCCGCGGCTACCGCAAACTGCGCGAAACGGTCGCTCTTGCGGATCGTCTTCCGGTCAAGCCACCGCTCCGGCTCGAAGTCGCTCGCCTCACAAGCGATCCGCACAGAATGGCCCGAAGCGGCGAAAGCGGTGATCGGACCGCCGCCACCTTCTCCAGCCAGGAGCCGACGCCAGGTCGTGTCGATGTCCGGGCCGAGCGGTGTAACAGCGCCCAAGCCAGTCACCACAATCCGCCGTTCAGCGCTCATGGAAGCGGCCGCCGCCGATCTCGATTCGACGCAGGGCTTGGCGAGCGGGCCGAGGCGTCGCTCACCGATCTCGTAGCGCTTGCCGAGGTTCTCGACCCGACGGGCAGGCTGTCCTAGCTCTTCTGCCGGCGCTCGTCGTGGAGCCGCTTGACGGCGTGGTAGAGGGCCCGCGGCCGGTCGCCGCCGCCGGTCGGGACGTTCAGCACGTAAAAGACGGCCTCGGCGCCATCTCCGCCCAGGGTGACCGGGTCGGCGGTGTCCTCAATCAGCCGGAGCTCGATCGCGTCGGCCACGGCCCGAGCTCCCACGGCTCCTTCGGCGCCACGCTCGTGCGCAGCCTTCACCCTCAGGTTCTCCGCCATGAGCGTCGCCGCTCGCTCGTCGAGCGGGTACCGCTGGCTGGCGACCTCGAACACGACCTCCACTCGGCTGAGCCTACGCCAAGACGCGGAGGGAGAAGGTGCGCGCTCTTGCGCGCCGGCTCGCCTCCGGCTCGACCCCCCGAGCCGCCGCCAACGAACTGGGCGTCGCTGAGCGCACGATCCGCCGCTGGACGAAGCTGCCCGGCTTCGAGGCTGAGCTCGCCAAAGCCCGTGCGCAGCGCAAGGGCGCAACTGGTCGATCGTCGATCGACTTCCTGCAGCGGCAGTCGCGCACGCGCCGGGGCGTCCGGCTGGCGGACGAGAATCAAACCGTGCAGGGAGCAGGCGATTCGCGGTGGAAGCACCAACCTGAGCGCGGCGCGCCGGCGGGCGGACTCGTCGTGTCGGCGCTCTTCTTCTTCCCCCGTGGCGGCTCGGCGCAGGTCGCGCGCTCGCTCGCTCGCGCCCTGCCGGCCGCAGGGTGGCAGCTGACGCTCGCCGCGGGCTCGCTCGGACGGGCGGGTGAGCCAACCCACGCGGCGAGCTTCTTCGCCGGGATCGACGTCCACGCGCTCGACTACTCGCCCGCGCTCGAGTGTGCGCAGCCGCTGGCTGCGCAAGTTCCGTTCCCGCCCTCCTTCGAGGATCGCCCGGATGCGCCCGATCGCGTCTTTGCCGCCGTCGACGATGCCGCCTACGAACGGCTCGTCGCTGCCTGGATCGAGGTGCTCGCGCGCGCCGGCGCGGACGCGGCCGACCTGCTCCATCTGCACCACCTGACGCCCGCGAACGAGGCCGCCGCACGCGGCTTCCCCTCGCTGCCTGTGATGGGCCAGCTGCACGGGACCGAGCTTGCGATGCTGCGCATGATCGAGGCAGGAGCGCCGCCGGGCTGGCGCCACGCTCCGGATTGGGGCCGGCGGCTGCGAGCCTGGGCGCGGCGCTGCGCCCTGCTGGTCGTGCCGCCCGGGGCGGAGGCGGACGCCGCCCTCCTGCTCGGCCTCGAGCGGGCGAAGCTGCGCGGCCTCCCGAGCGGCGTCGAGCTTGAGCGCTTCTCGCGGCGACCGCTCGCGGAAGAGGAGCGGCTTGCGTTTTGGCGCCGCTGGCTGGTCGAGCAGCCGCGCGGCTGGGATCAAAGCGGTCGGCCGGGGAGCATCGCCTACCGTGACGAGGAGCTCGCGCCCTTCCGGTCCGGCGGCCCGATCTTCCTCTACGTCGGTCGCTACACGGCGGTCAAGCGCCTCCCGCTCCTGATCAGCGCGCACGCGCGTGCAGTCGAGCGGCTCGGCAAGCCGGCGCCGCTCGTGCTCGTCGGCGGCCACCCGGGCGAGTGGGAGGGGGAGCATCCGCTCGCCACAGCGCGGAGGATCGGGAACCGGCAGGTCTTCCTCGCGGGCTGGCGCCCGCACGAGAAGCTCCCGCAGGCGCTGAACGCGGCCGATGCGCTCGTCCTGCCGTCCGTCGCCGAGGCGTTCGGTCTCGTCCTCGTCGAGGCGATGGCCTGCGGGCTACCGGTGATCGCCTGCCGCGCGCACGGCCCGGCGGCGATCGTCGCCGACGGAAGGACGGGCTGGCTCATACGGCCCGACGACGAGGACGCGCTCGTCGACTCGCTCCTCGCGGCCGCTAACGGCGAGGAGGAACGCCGGGCGCGCGGCGGACGCGCTCACACAGACAGTCGCCGATACGGCTGGGCAGAGATCGCCCCTCGCTTCGCGTCGCTGTACGAGGAGCTGCTCGCCTCCTCTCCCGGGCAGCAGGTTGCGCGCCGGCAGCACGCTTGACCAAGGGCGGGCCCAGAGAGAGAAGGCGACACCCATAAATCGCATCGCGACCGCCACGCTGCCCGCCCGCGCGATCCCCACCCCCTCGAGCGATACTTAGGCGCGCGGAAGTCCTCGGAGACAAGCCGGCGGGGCCCCATCTCCGCGGTAGACGGGGCCTCGCCGATCAGCCGCGCGGCCGAACTTCCTTGTCGAAGTTCGCGCCGCTCGAAAGGGTGCTTCCTAGCGCGAGCTCGCGCGGGCAGTCGTCCTGGTGCTGGCTGTCGTCTTGGCGCCGGCCGCGGCGGGCAAGTTTGGTCGGCGAATAGCGCGACCGGAGGCAGCCCGCACAGAGGCCGCCGCGTGAGAACGAGCCAGCTTCTCTTATCGGGGGCGAGCACTCGCATGAACCGGACACATGCTGTCCGCCTTCTCGCGTCCGATCTGCCTCCCTCGACCGCCTACCGCAGCCCAGAAACAGCTTGGTCGAGCCAAACACGTTCACCGGACGAGCAGACGAGCTTGCTCTTTTCGCGCGGGGGGCCCCGACGCTGTCCCTGTGTCGGCAGGTACCCGCTTGGTCTGAAAGACGCGCGGGCTACTACCGGAAGAGGTCGCGGTCCGCAGGCATGACGAGGTCGCGGGCGCGCCCCTCGCCGGACACGTCGAGGCCGCGCACGACGGCGGCCGGCACGCCGGCGGTCTTGCCCATGACGAGCTCGGCAGCCCCGGCGATCTCGTCCGCGACGGCGATCGTCGTCGTGCGGAGCTCGTAGCCGGCGGAGTCGCGCTCGCCGCGCAGGTCGAGCAGCGGCGTGAGGCCGGCAACCCCGATGGCCACGTCGGTCGTTCCGTGCCGCCAGGGGCGTCCGAAGGAATCGCTGACGATCACCGCGACCCGCCTTTCGGTGCGCGTCTCGAGCTCCGCGCGGAGCCTTGCGGCCGACGCGTCGGGATCGAGCGGCAGCAGCACCAGCATGCCGGGCGCCGGCGCGTTGGACGCATCGACCCCGGCCGAGGCGCAAACGAAGCCGTGCCGTGTCTCGGCGATCACGAGCGGTGGCCGGACGCGCACGATGCGGGCGGCCTCGCGCAGGATCACCTCCACGTGGCGCGGGTCGTGATCGGCGGCCAGCTCGCGCGCGAAGTCAGACGGCTCCACGTCGGCCAGCTTTACCACCCGGCCCTCCACCTTGGAGACGACCTTCTGCGCGACGACCAACACGTCGGCGTCCTGGAGACCCCCGGCGTGCTCGGCCGCCTCCGCGAGCAGGCCGGCTAGGTCAGCGCCTTCCGTGACGGCCGGCAGGCCGCCCAGCGGGATGACGCGCAGCTCGTTCACGGCAGGTTCGTGATGCGCAGGCCCGCTTCGACGCGGAAGCGCTTGTTCACGTTGAGGAGTAGCGCCGTCAAGCCCTCGAGCGCCCGCGCGATCGCGAGCGGGCCGACATCGATCGCGCGACCGGCGACGAGGTGTGCGCCGCAGTCGAGAGCGAGGCGCTTGGCGTGCTCATCGTCTCCGCAGACGAGCGCGTCCTGGTCGGGCAGCTGCGGCTGGACGAGATTCGCCGCTGCGAGCGAGTGGAAGCCCGCGACGACCGGTCCGTGCACGACGTCCGCGATCTCCTCGGCGAGCGATCGGCCGGCGCGGCCCGGGAAGACTCCCTCGGGCTCGAAGCGCAGGTCGGCGGCGACCGACAGAAGCGGCGTCTCGCCGATCGCCGTCGCCAGTGCCCGTGCCGTCTCGAGCGCAGCCTTCGAGCGGACGGACAGGACGACGAGGTCCGCGTCGCGCACCACGTCCTCGTTCGTGCCGCCCTCGACTCCGTAGACGGCCGCCAGCTCCAAGGCGCGGCTCTCCTCGCGCGAGCCGATCGCGATCTCGACGCCCGCTGCGCTCAGGCGCTGGGCGAGCGCTCTCCCGAACGCACCGGTGCCACCGACGATGGCGAGCTTCATGCGAACGAGAGTGCCGCGTCGTGCACCGCCTCCGCCAGGCGCCGGCCGGCCTCCTCGCCGTCCATCAGCGTCGGCACGACCACAGGCCGGACGCCGAGTGCCTCCACGCCGGCGGCCTCCTGCCTGTCTGCCGGATCGAGCACGAGCACGTCGATCAGGCCTGTGTAACAGGAAGCGACATGAGCCGGAGTCGCGCCGCCCGCCAGACGCTCGAGCATCGCCGCGGCGGGACCCTTGACGGCCCGGCCGCCGATCAGCGGGCTCACGGCGACGGCCGGCACGCGGCGGCGCTCGAGCGCCGCGCGCAGCTCCTCGACGGCCAGGATCGGGGCGACGCTCACGTACGGATTGCTCGGCGCGATCGCGATCAGGTCGGCTGTCTCGATGGCCTCGACGACCCCCGGGGCGGCGCGCGCAGCGGCCGCACCCTCGAAGCGAACGGCGTCCACGGGGTCGCTGTGGCCACGCTTCACGAACCACTCCTGGAACGGGAAGGAGCCGGCCGGCGTCTCGATCCACGTGCGCAGGGGAGCGTCGGTGGCCGGCAGGAGGGTCACGCGCACGCCGAGTGCGCGCGCCAGGTGCGCCGTGGCGGACGAGAGGGGCTCGCCTCGCTGGAGGGCCTGGTTGCGCACGAGGTGCAAGCCGAGATCGCGATCGCCGAGCGCGAACCAGGTGTCTGCTCCGACCGCGCGCGCGGTCTCGAGGGCGTGCCAGGTCTCTCCGGCGCGGCCCCAGCCGCGTTCCTCGTCGCCGAGGCCAGCCAGCGTGTAGAGCACGGTGTCGAGATCCGGCGACACGTGGAGGCCGAACACCTGTAGGTCGTCTCCGACGTTGACGATCGCGGTCAGCTGCTCCGGCTCGACGACGCTCGTGAGCGCGCGCAGGAAGCGAGCGCCTCCCACGCCGCCGGCCAGAACTGCTGTTCTCACGCCGCCGCGGTGGCGGCCAACTCGGCGAGGGCGGCCGCCGTGCGTGGGCCAACGCGATCCGCGAGCGCGTCCAGCGCGGCGAGCGTGTCGACGTCCTCGATCAGGTTCGGCAGCGGCGCCGTCGTGTGTGGAACACCGAGCCCCTCCGCGTGGCGGCGGAATCGGTTCGCGCTACCCGGCCCGTAGAGAGGCTGGAAGAGCCGGGGCGTCGCCAGCGCGAGTGCGTTGGTCGTGCCGTCCGCGGCCTCGGCAAGCGCCAGGCCGCCCGGCGCGACCAGTCCGAGCAGCGCAAGCAGGTCGGGTGGGCGGGCGCACGGCAAGTCGGCATTGACGACGAGCACGCTGCCGTCGGCGAGATTGCGCAGCACGTGGCCGACGGCCTCCGACTGCCCCCCGCGCGGATCGTCGATCACGTCCACGCCGATGTAGGCGGCGAGCGTGCGCGCTTCGGAGGCCGCCGGGCTCGTCACCAGCAGCGTCCGGCCGACCGGCAGGCATGCGCCGAGCACGTCGCCGAGCATGGCGTTGGCGAGCCGGCGGCGTGACCTCGCCGGCAGCGGCCCCAGCCGGCGCTTGCCGCCCGGCCCGCGGAAGGGCACCACGATGGTCGTCACTGCGAGGACACTATCCCGCATGGCAGAGGCTGCGGACAACGAGACGATCGCCACGAGTCTCGAACGGCTGGCGGGACTGCTCGAGCTGGCGGACGCCACGCACTACAGCGTGCGCGCCTACCGGCGGGCAGCGGAGCTGATCCGGGCAACCCCGGTGCCGGTGGCCGAACTCGTGCGGAGCGGCGAGGTGCGACGCCTGCGGGGCGTCGGGCCGTCCATCGAGGGGCGCCTGCGCGAGCTGGTCGAGACCGGCGAGCTGAGCGAGCTGCGTGAGCTAGAGGAGGAGCTGCAGCCGGGCCTGGTCGGGCTCGGGCGATACCTGGGCCTGAGCGCCCAACGCGGGGCGGAGATCGGACGCGCGCTCCGCGTGCGCGACATCGACGAGCTGCGGGCGGCGGCCGACGCGGGCCGGCTGCGGGAGGTGCCCGGCATCGGCCCCCACACGGAGCGGCGAATCCGGGACGCCCTCGCGCGCGGCGAGCGTCGCGCCGAACGCGGGCGGACGCTGTTGCTGAGCCGCGCGCGCGCGATCGTAGAGGGCATCGCAGAGGCCGTGAGCGGCGAGCCGGCCGGCGACGTGCGTCGCTGGCGCGACCAGCCTCGCGAGCTCGCCGTGGTCTGCTGGGCGGTGCATCCGGAGCCCCTGCTCGACGTGTTCGTGTCGCTGCCCCAGATCGTGGCCGTCGTGGAGCGCGGGGAGCGCAGGGCGGTCGGGGTGACGGTCGAGGGCGTGCCGATCGAGCTGGTCGTGGCGGAGCCCGGCGCCTACGGCACCGAGCTGCTGCGCGCGACGGGCTCCCGCGCGTACGTGCAGGCGCTCGAGCCCTTGCCCGAAGCACCCGACGAGCCTGGGGTCTACACGCAGCTCGGGGTGCCGTTCTGTCCGCCCGAGTTGCGCGAGGCGCCCTTTCGCGGCGAGCCCCCGCCGCTTGTCGAAGTGGGCGACGTGCGCGGCGACCTGCACTGCCACACGGCGTGGTCGGACGGGGCGGCGACCGTGCTCGAGATGGCCGAGGCGGCCATCCAGCGCGGGTACGAGTACCTGGCGATCTGTGATCACACGCGCGCCGTGAACGTGGTGCCCGGGCTCGACGCGGACGACGTGCGCCGGCAGGGCGAGGAGATCGCGGACGTCAACGAGCGCGTGGCACCGTTCCGCGTTCTGCGCGGCAGCGAGTGCGACATCCTCCCGGACGGGACGCTCGACCTGGCCGACGACGTGCTCGCCGAGCTCGACTGGGTGATGGCGAGCGTGCACGCGGGGCAGCGGCAGCCGCGGGCCGAGCTCACGCGGCGCGTGATCGCCGCGCTCGAGAATCCGTACGTCTCGGCGCTCAGCCACCCAACCGGGCGGCTCATCAACCGCCGACCGCCGAACGCGCTCGACCTGGAGCGGGTGGTGGAGGTGGCGATCGAGACCGGGACGGCGCTCGAGATCAACGGGCTCCCCGACCGGCTCGACCTGCGCGACGAGCACGCACGGCTCGCCGTCGAGGCCGGGGCCGAGCTGGTCTGCTCCACGGACGCGCATTCGGTGCGCGGCCTCGGCAACATGCCGCTGTCGGTCGGCACGGCGCGCCGCGGGTGGGCGACGGCGGCCAGCGTCGTCAACACGCGGCCCCTCGCAGAGGTGCTCACGCGGCGGCAGCGTTGACGAAGTCCCGCGTCGGGGCAGCCCCGCCCCTCAAGGGGTGGGGGTATTTGGCTCGCTCCCGCCTCCCGGCGCTGAGGCTATCCGCGGAAGCCGGTCGCGACTGTGCCGACTCTGTGCCGAAAGAAACGGCCCGAGCGAAAGCCCTAGCCGGCCGCGGCGCCGGGGCCGGTCGACGCCCACTCGCGGACCTCGTACCAGTGCGTCTCACGTAGCGCCTGAGCGACAGACTCGTCCGTGTGGCCTGCGTAGAAGACGTGGTGCTCGCGGTCACAACAGATCGTCAGGGAGTCGAGCGAGCCGAGCGCCATCAGCGTCTCGGCGGGCAGCCGCGCCTCGGCCGCCGTGTAGTGCTTGAACTGGAGGTCCGGCGCAATCTCCAAGAGCTGCGGCCAGTCCGGGCAAGTACGGGCGCTCATGCCGCGGTCACTGAGCTCGTCTGCTCGGCAAGCGACCAGCGGCCGTCCAGCCGAACAATGCCGCGCACCTCGCCCTCCGAGTAGACCACGAACTCGGCCGCGCGCAGCCTGCGGTGGTAGACGTGCCCGCGGATCGGATCCGAGAGCGAGAGCGCCACCTCGAAGCGACCGTCGGCGAGCGGCAGCGAATCGACCTCGAAGCGCAGCCAGCGCTCCCCGGCCGGGCCGTCCCACCCGAGCTCGGCAAGGTCCTGCACCGACGCGCCGACGAGTCCGCCGCCCGAGAGGTAGAGCTCGAGCGCGACCTGCGGCGGCGGGCAATCCGGCGCAACGTCGACGCACAGGTGCGCGACGAGCGGCTCGCCTGCGAGGTACTGCTGGCGCGGCTCGCCCTCGGGCCCCTCGAGTCGCAACGCCGTCACCCGCGCCTCGCCGCTTCCCCACTCCTGGAGCCCTGCGCCTCGCTCCTCGGGATCCTCCTCCTCGGCGAGCTGCGCCTGGTAGCGCGTGATGACCTCGTGCGTCCGGCCGTCGAGCTCGAGCCGTCCCTGGCGCAGGAGCAACGCCCGGTCGCACAGGCTCTCCACGGCGCCGGCCGAATGGGAGACGAAGAAGATCGTGCCGCCGCGGCTCTTGAACTCGAAGATCTTGCCGAAGCACTTGCGCTGGAAAGCCTCGTCTCCCACGGCGAAGACCTCGTCGAGCAGTAGAACGTCCGCCTCGAGGTTGGTCGCCAGCGCGAAGCCGAGCCGCATGTACATGCCGGCCGAGTACGTGCGCACCGGCAGGTCGATGAACTGCTCCAACTCGGCGAAGGCGACGATCTCGTCCATGCGCTCTCGCACGAAGCGGCGCGAGAGCCCGTGCAGCGAGCCGCTCAAGAAGACGTTCTCGCGACCTGTGAAGTCCGGGTGAAACCCCGCACCCAGCCCGAGCAGGGACGCGACGGAACCGCCTACCTCGAGACGTCCGCCCGTGGGCGCAAAGATCTCGGCGATGAGCCGGAGCAGCGTCGTCTTGCCGGAACCGTTCCGCCCCACGACTCCCACCGACTCTCCGGGCGCCACCTCGAACGAGACGTCGCGGAGCGCCCAGACCTCCCTGGCACGAAAGTCGCGCCGACGCACGATCGCCTCCTTGAGAGTCACCGTACGCTGCGGATAAACCCGGAACCGCCGGCTGACCTGCTCCGCGACAACCGCTCCGGGCTTCACGCTTCTGAGGGTACCCGCAGGGTCTCGCGCACCAGCTGCGCCAGTCCGGCGACAAAGCGGGGATCGTCATTGAGCGACTCCATGCGTCGGAACTCGATGCCGAGCTCCGTCGCACGCGCGCTCGCCGCGACGTCCAGGTCCCAGAGGATCTCCAGGTGATCGGAGACGAAGCCGATCGGCGCGGCAAGAACGTGCTGCACCCCGGCGGCGGCCAGCGCGTCCAGCTCTTCGAGGATGTCAGGCCCGAGCCACGGCTCACCCGTCGCGCTGGCGCTCTGGAACGCGAACGACCAGCTCGTGAGCGCCGCCCGTTCCGCCACGAGGCGGGACGTCGTCAGCAGCTCCTCCCGGTACGGATCACCCTCGTCCTCGATGCGGGCCGGCAGCGAGTGGGCGGTGAAGACCACATGCCCAGCGGCGCCCCGCACGCGGTCGGCGAGCACGTCGAGGTAGGGCGCGTGATCGTGCCAGCTGTCCACGAAGAGGAGGCCGGCGCGAGCCGCGAGCGCCACCTCCAGCCGCTCCCGGTAGCCGCCGATCGAAAGGCGCGAGTAATGCGGGGCGAGCACGACGCCGACGATCGTCCGTGCACCGGCCGCGAGCGAAGCATCGACCGCCTCGGCGATCCGTGGCCGCCAGTGCTTCATACCGACGAACACCGGCAGACACAGCTCCCGCTCGAGGCCGGCACGCTGCCGCTCGGTGATCTCGTCGAGGGGCGAGCGACCGCCGATGCGGCGATAGCGTTCGCCCAGCTCCTCGACCGCCGCGGGCGAGACCGAGCGGCCTCCCCGGATGTCCTGGAGGTAGGCGGGGATGTCCTCGATCCGCGAGGGACTGCCGTAGGCCATCAACACGACGGCCGCGTCACTCACCGGCGACCCTTTCGGCACAGGCGCGGCGCGGTGCGTCACACACCCGCGCGCCGCGCGCCGATACGCTCGCAGCGGGGAGGAGGCTCGGGCGCCTTCGTGGCCAGATGGTGTCGGCCATGTCCGGAACGGCCGCTGTGGACACGCTCAGACGCGCGCCTCCACCGTCGCCTCCTGGACGAGCTCGGTGAGACGGCTGAGCGCTTCCGGCTCGGTGTCCGGCAGCACGCCGTGCCCGAGATTGAAGATGTGGCCGCGCCGGCTACCGACGCGCTCGATGATGTCGCGCGCCGCTGCATCGATCCGCTCCCACGGGCCCAGCAACACGGCGGGATCCAGGTTGCCCTGCACCCCGCGCTCCTCGCCGACGAGCTCCCAGCCTTCGTCGATCGGTGGCCTCCAGTCGAGCCCGATCACGTCGCCGCCGGCCATGGCCAGCGAAGGCAAGAGATGCGTGGCTCCCGTCGCGAAGTGGATGGTCGGCGCCTCCACCGCCTCCAGGATGCGCGCCGAGTACGGCGCCGCGAACTCGCGGTAGTCGTCGACCGAGAGCGCGCCCGCCCACGAGTCGAAAAGCTGGATCACGTCGGCACCCGCGCGCACCTGCGCCGACACGTAGCGCGCGAACGTGTCCGCGAGCTTCGACGCCAAGGCGTGCCACACCTCCGGCGTGCCGTACATGCAGGCCTTCGTCTTCGCGAACTCCCGCGTCGGTCTGCCCTCGATCAGGTAGCCGGCCACCGTGAACGGTCCGCCGCAGAAGCCGACCAGCGCCTGCTCCGGCGCCAGCTCATCGCGCACGATCCGCACCGCGTCGAGCACGAACGGCACCGCCTCTTGCGGTTCCGGCACGCGCAGCCGCTCGACGTCCGCCGGCGTTGCGATCGGCCGTTCGATCACCGGTCCGACGTTCTCGACCAGCTCGACGTCCACGCCCATGCCCAGGACGGGCAGCATGATGTCCGCGAACATGACGGCGGCGTCGACCCCGTGCCGCCGGACCGGCTGGAGCGTCACCTCGGCGCAGAGCTCAGGCCGTCGGCACACCTCGAAGAGCCCGTGATGCCGTCGAATCTCCCGGTACTCCGGCAGCGAGCGCCCCGCCTGACGCATGTACCACACCGGCGTCCGCTCGACCGGCTCGCGACGGCAAGCTCGCACGAGAAGCGGGTCGGCCACGTTCCTACACTAGCCGGGTGGAAACTCCAGTCCCCTCCCACCCCGTGCCCGCCGGGCCCCTTGCGGTTCGCTGGCTCGCGTACGACCTGCCGCCGCAGCGCGCCGGCGCCGTGACGAGAGGGCGCATCCAGCTGGAGAACGCCGGCACGGCCGCCTGGCGATCGCGCCCCGGGGCCGACGTCCACCTGTCCTACCACTGGCTCGACCGCCGTGGCAACGCGATCGTGTGGGCAGGCCACTTTCTGCTGCTCCCGGACCGCGTCCAGCCCGGCGACCGGATCGCGGTGGACACCACTCTGCGCGCGCCCACGCCGCCGGGCCGCTACCGCCTTGCCTTCGACCTGGTCAACGAGGGCCGATTCTGGTTCAACGAGGTCGGCAACGAGCGACTCGAGATCGAGGTGGACGTGCAACGCCGGCTCGAGCGGCGCGCGCTGTCCGTGCACGTCGCGCCCGGCGACGCGGCACTCGAGGACGCCACTCGCCGGGCACTCACCGCGCAGGAGGAGCCACTCGCGGACGATGGTGCGGCGGCGACCGCCTACCTCGCGGCCGGCTGCCGTCCCGCGCCAGACTGGAGCCGGCGCATCCTCGACGCCCACGACGAGGGCTTCGCGGTCGTCGCCGGCTCCGTGAACGTGGAGGGCAACGTCCTGGAGCGGCGCTCAGCGGGCCGCGAGCTCGCGCCCTGGCGACCCGGCTTCGGCCGCTCGCCGACCTGGTCGGCGCCGCTCCTCTGCCCGTCGATCCTCGCGGGCGTCGGCGCCGCACCGGCGCCCAGCGCCGGCGGGCTGCCCGGCCTCGACCCCGCCGACCTCGACGAGCCGTTCCTCTGCGACGGCCGGATTCGCGTCGCGGTACGGGCTAGAGCTCTGCGACGAGCCGGTCGTCCACGGCCCTGAAGACCAGCGCGCCCAGAGCCAGCGCGAGCAGCGCGGCGGCGACGGCGTAGACGACGTCCGTCCCCGCCGGCAGCTCTCCGAAGAACAGCGGGTCGCGAATGGCCTCCACGATGGGCACCAGCGGGTTGCCGTAGTAGAGAACATCGACGAGGCGCTCCTGGTCGTCGAGCCCGGGTAGCTGGTCGAATGAGTAGAAGATCGGCGTCAGGAGGAAGAGGGGCAGCAGCAGCGCGGTGACGATGTGCTCGACGTCTCTGAACAGCGCATTCGCGCACGCGACGAACAGCGAGATGCCGCTCACGAGACCCAGCAGCGGCACCAGCAGGAGCGCCGCCACCCAGAAGGTGTCCCGCGTCTCGGGCAGCAGCCAGAGCGTGAACGGCAGCGTCGCCCCCAGCATGACGACCAGCGTGACGAGGTTCGCCGCGACCACCGAGAGCGGCAGCAGCTGGCGCGGGAAGCGCACCTGCTTGACGAGGCTGGCGTTGCCGACGATGGCGGCGCTGGCGGTCTGCACCGAGGCCTGGAAGAAGATCCACGTGAGCAGACCGGTGAGTACGAAGAGCGGGAAGTTCTCGATGTCCTCGACGCCCGGGATGCGCATCAGCACCGAGAAGAGGATCGTGTAGACGCCCATGAGCAGCAGTGGGTTGATGAACGTCCAGGCCACGCCGAGCGCGGAGCTGCGGTAGCGGACGCGCAGGTGACGCCGAAAGAGGTCGGCGAACAGGTCCCAGTAGCGGACGACGTCCGCGTACACGTACATCGAGCCGTAGTCTAGGGAGCCGTGTCGACGGGAAATCCGGCGTGAAGATCAGATTGCGAACCGAGCGCAGGCCGAGCGGCGGCCGCCTGCCCAGCCTGGGACAGGACTACGATCGCGGCCACCGCGACTACGTCGCCAACCTGACGCCGGGCAACGCACTCTGGCTGCGCACCAAGCCGTTCAGCGCGCCGCCCAACTTCGAGCTACAGGCGTGCCTGCGCACCTTCGCGCACGCCGTCGAGCAGCTTGGACTCGGCCTGCGCGCACAGGTGCTGGACGTGGGTTGCGGGCCCGGCTGGTTCTCGGAGTTCCTGGCGCGCTGCGGCTACTGGGTGACGGGCATCGACATCTCCGAGGACATGGTCGAGATCGCACGCTCCCGCGTCGCGGGAATCCAGGGGCCGATCGGCGAGGGCATCGACCCGCAGGCCGAGTTCCACGCCATGCACGTTCGCGATCTGCCCTGGGAGAACCGGTTCGACGCGGCTGTGCTGTACGACACGCTCCACCACTTCGATGACGAGCTGGACACGCTCAGAGTGCTCCAGCGCGCCCTCGTGCCCGGCGGGCGGCTCTACATCCGCGAGGGGGTGCGCCCGCTGCCCGGCACGGAGAACGAGCGGCAGCTGGTCGCCGAGATGGAGCAGTACGGGACGCTCGAGTCGCCTTTCGAGCCCGAGTACCTCGAGTCCGTGCTCGTCCGTGCCGGCTTCGTGAACGTGCGCCGCTTCGTCGAGGTCGACCAGTTGCTGGAGCTGGGGGATGTCCGCCAGCCGCTCCGCCTGCTCGCCCGCTATGCGCGCATCAGGATCGGGCGCGCGCGGCCCGAGACGAACACGGTGATCGCGTCGAAGCCGATCTCGGTCGCCGGCGGGAAGGAGGACTTCGACGGGCGCGCCTCGCTTGCGTCTCCGCCGGCGGTGGTGGGCGACCAGCTGCAGGTGGCGGTCGAGGTCGCCAACACAGGCCGCGCCTTCTGGCCTGCGCCGCCCGCGTTCCCCTATCCACCCGGCACGATCACCGTGGCCGCCTACTTGCCGGTAGGCGGCGGGCGGCGCGAGCTGCCGCGCACGCTGCTGCCCCGCTCCCTCGAGCCCGGGGACAGCGTGGTGGTGACCCTGAGCATCCCGCGCTCGGATCTCGCCGGCGCCGAGAGCTTCTCGGTCGACCTCGTGCGCGAGGGCATCGCGTGGTTCCGCGCCCCCGAGGCGCCGCTGCTGACCGTTCCGCTCGACGCGTAACGCGTGCGGATCGTCGTCGACGTCACGCCGCTCTTCAACCCGCTGACCGGCATCGGGCACTACTGGGTCGGGATGCTGGGCGGGCTCGTGCAGGCGGGCGAGGGCCGCCACGAGGTCGTCGCGTTCGCCGCCACGGGCCCGCGCCGCCGGCGGCCGCTGGTGCGGGCTTTGCAGGGGCTTGACGTGGAGCAGCGGCTCGTGACCTTCCCGCCCTCGGCGCAGGTCTGGCGCACGCTCTGGAGTCGCGTCGGCTGGCCGCCCGTCGAGCGGCTGGCGGGACCGCTCGACGTCTTCCACTTCTCGGAGTGGCTGCAACCTACTCAGCGCAGCGGAATCCGGGCGACGACGATCCACGATCTCGTGCCGCTGCGCTTCCCGGAGTGGGTGCCGCCGCTGACGCGGCGAATGCACGTGCGCCGCGATGCGAACGCGGTGCGCACCTGCGACGTGATCTTCTGCAACGCGCGCTATACGGCCGCCGACGTCCACGAGCAGCTCGGCGTTCCCAAAGAGCGCCTGCGAGTCGCGCACCCGGGCATACATCCCCGCTACTCCTCGGAAGGCGAGCGGCGCGACCTCGGCGCGCCCTACGTGCTGGCCGTCGGCACGGACGAGCCGCGCAAGAACCTGGGCCGCCTGTTGGAGGCGTTCGGTCTCCTGCGCTCGCGGGGCTCGGAGCTTCAGCTCGTCCTGGTGGGAGCGCCCGGCTGGCAGGCTCAGGAGCGCGGCGCCGAAGGGGTGCGCGTGCTTGGCTACGTGCCGGACGACGACCTGCCGGCGCTCTACCGCGGGGCAAGCGTCTACTGCTATCCGTCGCTCTTCGAGGGTTTCGGCATCCCGGTCCTGGAGGCGATGGCCTGCGGCACGCCCGTCGTCGCGTCGGCGCACCCCTCGCTGGACGAGGCCTGCGGCGACATCGCGCTGCGCGCCGAGCCGGGCGATCCCGAGGCGATCGCGGACGCGATCGAGCGGGCCATCGAGGCCCCGCCCGAGCTGATTGCCGGTGGCCGCAAGCACGCCGCCCGCTTCACGTGGCGCGCCTGCGGAGAAGCCGTGCTGGCGGGCTACGACTCGGTGCGCTGATGCGCGTGGTCGTCGACGTCACGGCGCTGGCCGTGCCGCGCACGGGCATCGGCAATTACACGCGCGGCATGCTCGCCGGACTGGTGGAGGCGGGCGCGGAGGTGGTCGCGTTCACGCTGATCGGCCGCAGCAAGCCGGTCATCGAGGCGGCGCTCGGCGGTCTCGCTGTGGAGCGGCGCCTTGTCCGCGTGCCGCCGCGGGCGCACGCATGGCGCACGGTGTGGAGCCGGCTCGGCGGGCCGGCGGTCGAGCGGCTCGCCGGGTCCCTCGACGTCTTCCACTTCTCGGACTGGATGCAGCCGCCTCAGCGCGGCGGTGTGCGCGCCACCACCGTCTTCGACCTCGGACCGCTGCATTTCCCCGACTGGGTGGCCCCGGTCACGCGGCGCATGCACGGGCGCAAATACCGGGCCGCGCGCGGCTGCGACGTCGTCTTCGGGATCTCGGAGTTCACCGCGGCGGATGCGGCCGAGACGATCGGGCTCCCCCGCGAGCGTGTGCTCGTCGCATACCCCGGCGTCGACGCGGGCTACGTGCCCGAGGGCGAGCGCGCCTCGTTCGGAGCACCGTACGTGCTGGGGGTGGCGACCGACGAGAAGCGCAAGAACCTGGGCGTGCTCGTCGACGCGATGCGCATCCTGCGTGGTCGCGGCTCCGACCTCCAGCTCGTGCTGGCGGGCGGAGCGGGCTGGGGCGCCGAGACTGCCCGCGAGGCGAGCGTGCGGCGACTCGGCTACGTGGCCGACGACCGGTTGCCGGGGCTCTACCGCGGCGCCGCCGTGTTCTGCTACCCGTCGCGTTTCGAGGGCTTCGGCATGCCGGTCGTGGAGGCGCTGGCCTGCGGCACGCCCGTCGTCTGCTCGTCCCACCCCTCGCTGGACGAGGCGGCCGGCGGCGTTGCGCTGCGCGCCGACCCGGAGAGCCCGGAGGCGGTGGCCGCTGCGATCGACGAGGCGGCGGGGCGCGCCGACTCGCTGCGCGAGCCTGGTCTTCGCCATGCAGCGCGCTTTACGTGGCGAGCCTGCGGCGACGCCGTGCTGGCCGGCTACCGGGAAGCGCTCTGAGACACTGGCGGGCGTGGAGGGGGTTCGCGTCGGCATCGACGTCTCACCGCTCGCGCTCACGCGCGCCGGCACGGCGCGCTACATCGTCAACCTGGTTTCCGCGCTCGAGCGGCTCGGCGGCGTCGAGCTGCGGCGGTTCGGGTTCGGCGCCGGAGGGCGGGCTGCGAAGGTTGCGCGCGACACGGTCTGGTACCTCGCGCTCCTGCCGCTGGCAGCGCGCCGGGCCGGCGTCGACGTGCTGCATTGCCCGAGCATCCGCGCGCCCTTCCGCTCCGCCGTACCGCTCGTTGTGACGATCCACGACCTCGCCCTGCTCCGCCATCCTGAAGCGTTCAATGAGTGGACGCGGCGCTACAGCGCGGCCGCGCTCCCGCGGGTGGCCCGTGCAGCCGCGGCGATCGTGACCGCCTCGGCCTTCCAGCGCGACGAGATCGTCGATCTCCTGCACGCGCGGGCCGAGCGTGTCCACGTTGTGCCGTACGGCGTCGGCGCGCCGTTCGAGCCGCAGGGGTCTGCGGCAAAGGGCGACTACGTACTGACGGTTTCCACCCTCGAGCCGCGCAAGAACCTGCCGCGCCTTGTGGAGGGATTCCGCCGCGCGGGGCTGGACGGCTGCGAGCTGCGCGTCGTCGGCGCGCGGGGCTGGGGCGAGGTCGACGTGGCGGGGGACGGCGTGCGCTGGCTCGGTGAGGTGTCAGACGAGGAGCTGGCCGCTCAGTACCGCGGCGCGCGATGCGTGGCCTACATGTCGCTCTACGAGGGCTTCGGACTGCCGGTGCTGGAGGCGATGGCGTGCGGAGCGGCGGTCGTCTGCCCGGCGGGCGCGCCCTATGAGGAGTTCGCCGGCGGCGTGGCCGTGACCGTCGATCCGCGCGACGCGGACGCGATCGCGGCCGGCCTGGTGGAGGCCGCCGCCCGTCGCGGCGAGCTCGGACCGCGCGGCCGGGAACGCGCCGCCGTCTTCACGTGGGAGCGCGCAGCGCGCTCGACGCTCGACATCTACCAGCAAACCGCCGCGTGAAGGCATCCGTGGACAAACCGTGACGCTCCTTTCCCAAACGACCTGTCCCGAGCGGACATGGTCCAGGGACTGTCCCTGTTTGTGTGACGAATCTGTGAAATGCGGGACTCGATGAGCGCGCCTCTTGTTGTGATCGACGCCGACGTGCTCGGGCGGCAGCGCACCGGCGACGAGACGTACGTCGAGAACCTGCTCCGCGAGCTGGCGCTGCTGGCGCAGCCCGACATCCGCCTTGCCGCCGTCGTGCGGAACGCAGCCGCCCTCCCGGAAGGCATCGAGCGCGTCCGGCTGCCCGCGCGAAGCCAGGTCGCGCGCATGGGCGTGCGACTGCCGCTCGTCCTGCGGCGGCTGCGGCCGGCGCTGGCGCATTTCCTGCACGTCGTGCCGCCTGCGTACCGCGGCGCTGCCGTCCTCACCGTGCAGGACCTCTCCTTCGAAAGCGAACCCCGGCTGATGCCGCTCCGCGACCGGCTCATCTTCCGCGCGCTCGTGCGCCCGTCGACGCGGCGCGCCGCGCGGGTGCTGACGGGCTCCGAGCAGACGCGCACCGACCTCGTCGAGCACTACCGAGTCCCTCCCGGGAAGGTCACGCTCATCCCCTACGGCGCCGATCCGGCCTTCGTGGCCGAAGGGCCGCGCCACGACGGCGCGCGCTACGCCCTCTTCGTGGGCGCTCTCCACGCCCGCAAGGACCCTCTGGCCGCCGTCGAGGCGCTCGCGCTCCTGGACGACGACCTGCGTCTCGTCGTCGTCGGCCCCGACAAGGGCTCGGGCAACGATCTGCGCGCCGCGGTCGCCCGCCTGGGGCTCGAGCAGCGCATCGATTTGCACGGCCACGTGACCAAGGAGGAGCTCGCGGCGCTCTATCGCGGGGCGCAGTGCCTCGTCTTCCCGTCGCGTTACGAGGGCTTCGGCCTGCCGATCGTCGAGGCGATGGCGTCCGGCACGCCGGTGGTCACGACAGCCGCGGGCGCCACCACCGAGGTGGCAGGCGACGCCGCCGTCGTCGTCGAGCCGGGGAACCCAGTCGCACTGGCAGGAGGAATCGAGCGAGCACTCGCCGACCGGGAGCGACTCGTCGCGGCCGGGCTGGCGCGGGCGAGCCGCTACAGCTGGACGGAGACGGCCCGGCGCACGCTCGACGTCTACCGGGAGCTGCTGTGAGCGTTGCCGCCGTCGTGGTCGTGCACGAGCCGCGGCCCGAGGTCGAGGCCTGCCTGCGAGCGCTGGCCCCGCAGGTCGACGACCTCGTGGTGGTGGCGAACCTCCCCGGCGAGCTGCCGCTGCCCAGCGGTGCACGGCTCCTCGAGAACGAGCGGCCGGTCGGCTACGCCGCCAACGCCAACCGTGGCATTGCGGCGACGGCGGCGCCGTTCGTCGCGGTCGCCAATCCCGACACGGAGCCCGCGCCCGACGCCGTCGCAGTGCTCCACTCCTTCGCCGAAGCCACGCCGCGCTGCGGCGTCGCCGGCCCGCAGATGCGCTACCCGGACGGCACGTGGCAGCCCTCCCGCCGCCGCTTCCCAACCGTCGGCGGCACCCTTGTCCGGCGGACGCCGCTCCGCCTGCTCGTCGACCCCTACCGCCGCCAGCGCGGCCACTACCAGCTCGACGAGCGGCCGGACGAGCCTGTGCAGGCCGATTGGATGCTGGGCGGTTTCCTGCTGCTCCGCCGCGCCATGCTGGACGAGCTCAGTGGCTTCGACGAGGGCTTCCGGCTCTACGGCGAGGACATCGACCTCTGCTACCGAGCCGCCAAGGCCGGCTGGGAGCGCTGGTACGTGCCACAGGCAGTCATCACGCATCGCCACCTCGCGGTCACCGACCGCCGCTTTCTCACGAGACGGACGCTCTGGCACTGGCGCGGCATCGCACGCTTCGTGCGCAAGCACCCCGAGCGCCTGCGCGCGCTCTAGGACTCCGGCACGTAGCTGAACGTCACCTGCGCACCGAGCTGGCGCGCGTCCACCTGGCCGTAGTCGGCCGGCGAGAACGTCGGCTTGATGACCACCTCGACGCGCACGGGCAAGGAAGACGCCGGGATACGGAACGCGCGCGAGGCACCGCTGTGGATCACCCAACGAATCCGGCGCGGCGAAGCGATCTCGACGATGCCGTCGGCCGTAACGGGGCGCCCGTAGCGGATGACGACACGACCCGGCTTGTCCGGTCCGGTCCAGGCAGCCCGGGAAAGCGCGACCTCGATCGTGCCGCTGTCAGCGGTGCCCGCGTACTGCGTGTACACGGCCTCGCTGCCCATCCAGCCGTCCGCGAAGATCCCCTGCACCGCGGTGGCAAGGCGCAGCGGCGGAAGGACACGGTAGAGCGAAAGTGGGCTCCCGAGCGCCGTGCCGCCCTCCGCGAGCAGCTCGCCGTGCACCGCCGTACCCCGATGCACGACGACGTACGGCTCTGTCACGTCCGAGGGTGAGCCTGGCGCCGCGATCCGCTCGAGCCGGCCCGTCACGTCGTTCGCTACGAGATCATCACCGGGAAGCGGGCAGATCTCGGCCTGACCAAGCCGGTGGAAGCGGCGGACGCTCCGGTTCCAGAACTCAGTCTGCAGCTGAACCGCCGACGCGTTGAACTGATCGGGGTGCGGCGTGACGATCAGGGCCACGCGCGCATCGCGCCCGACCCGGTCGTCGACCCAGGTGGGATTCGCGCCGGCGAGCTGGAACGAGCCCTCCGACAGCAGTTGCGTGTGGTGGAACGCCGGCCGCGAGAACACGACCAGAGTCGCCGCGACCCCCAACGGCAGGAGCACCAGAGCGCCTCTGAGCGGCAGCAGGACGAACGCGACGCCCACAGCGAGGGCCGCGAGCGTCACCGCCCACACGACCCGGTCCTGATCACCGTCGAAATGGACCGGCCAACGCAAGAACGCGTAGAGCGAGAGCGTGTTGACCGGCAGCGAGCCGGCGAACAAGGTGTCGCGAAACTCGTGCAACAGCCACGCGACTAGTCCGACGGACAAACCGGCGCCCGCCACCGTCGCGCCAATCGGCCGACGTGGTGCCCCACGCCCGAGCCACGCCACCAGCGCGAGCAGCAGGAGCGGCATCGCGTAGAAGCTGTAGCGCTCGACCACCCAATCAGCCGTGCTGGTCGCGAACGCGCCGACCTGTACGGCGACGAGCAGAACGAGCGACACGGCTACCGCGACAAACGCGCGTTCAGCATCGCTTCGCGAGCGGCCGAGCGCGCCCAGCAGAACGAGGACGACGAGGGCCGCCATCGGGACGACCGCCACGGCGAGCGCTAGCTCGCCGAGATGCAAGACGCCCCACCGTACGATTCCGCCCACGGGATATTTGTTGTGGCGGAGGTCTACATAAGGGCCGAGCACACTCGCGAAGAGGCCGGTCGTCACGCGCTTGTAAAGGGCGTAGCCACCGGCGAGCACCGCGAGCGCCACGAGAGGCCGTAGCTGTTGCAGCGCGCGCGTTCGCAACTCGTCTCGCTCCACCCCGGCTCGTGCGTCGAGCGCGAGCTTCAGCACGGCTGCCACGAAGAACGCGGGCAGCAGCACGACGCTTTGGAAGCGCGTCGCCCACGCAACAGCGATGGCGACAAGGGCCAGCGTCTGGTACGGGACGGTCGGACGTTCGAGCGCGAGAGCGATCGCGAAGGCGCCGACGAGGAAGGTCGTGTAAGCGGCGTTCTCGGTCATCACGAGGCCGTTGAACGTGAACGCCGGGATGAGGAGGACGAGCACGGTCGCTACGAGCGCCCAGGGCGGTGATGCGAGCCGCCGAGCCCACAGGTACGCAGGTACCCCGGCGAGCGACATGACCGCGACGTTGACGGCCTTGACGAGCTCGAACGTGGTCTCCATCGAGCTCGCCCACCAGGCAGGGGCAACCAGCAGCGGGTAGATGTAGCTGAAGCCCAGATCGGTACCGCGGTACGCGTATCCGTCACCCTCGGACAGGCCGCGCGCGATCCCCGCGTAGATGAACTCGTCGCACAGGATGTTCGGCGCCGCGACGCGATTCGCCAGCGTCCCGCGCACGACCGCGGCGATCAGGATGATTCCCGCCGCGACCAGCCCGTAGAGGAGGTCGGCTGACGGGTTCCGCAGGCGCGCCGGCAGCGTCCTCACAGGCGCCCGCGAATGACGCGGAAGCTCACCTGTGCGCCAAGCTCGCGTGTGTCCGGAAGCCCGAAGTCAGCAGGTGAGAAGGTCGGAGTGATGCTGATCTCAGCGCGAAACGGAGCACGCGGCGCCGGCAGCGTCACAACGCGGCGCTCCCCGCTGTGGAGCACGACGTTGCGGCGCGCGGAAACGGCGCCCAGCTCGGGCACACCTCCCACTACCGCGAGCGGCCCCACGCGGACGCGCACGTTGCCCGGCACGTCGCGCCCACCCCACGCCTCGCGAGAGAGCGTGATCCGCAGGAGGGCGCTTGGCGGAGCTGCGTACCGCGTGAGCGCAGCAGATGCTCCCATCCACCGGTCGCCGTAGAGACCTTCGATGCTGCCCGCCAGGCGCAGCGGCGCTGCGACGCGGTAGAGCGCCAGCCGGGGACGAGCGGCCACGACTCGCCCTGCCAGTTGCACCTCCCTGCTCGCGACTGCGTACTCCGTCGACCCAGCTGGTGCGCCGACAATTCGACCAGTGGCGGGATCGACTCCCCCGGCCACTTCAGGGAGGGGGTCTCGTGTCGGCGGCCCGAGTCGCAAGACGGCCCCGAGGCTTCGGTTCCAGAACTCGGTCTGCCAGACGATCATCGGGTCGTAGGCGGGGTCCTTGCCTGCGTCGTACAGGTACAGCACGTCAACATCGCGGCCGACGCGATCGTCCAGCCAGTCGAGATCGCTTCCACCGGCATAGCCCTCGAGCAGCACGGAGTAATCACGCAGCGCACCCCGTACCGGGTAGCTGCTGAGAGCCAGAAACGCCGCCACACCGAGGGGCAGTAGCAGCATGAAACGCCTCGGCACGAAGAGAAAGGCCGCCGCGGCAAGCGCGACTCCGCCCCGGAGAAGCCACTGCGCCTGGTCGACGCTGTCCACGATCTGCGAAGCCCGCAGCACGGGAATGAGCCCGAAGGTGTCGGACATGATCTGGATTCCGAGCAGCTCGACGAGCTCGATCTTGAGCACGAGCAGCGCCGGCACGAGCGCGGCCACAGCCGCCACCAGGTAGGGGCGACGCGGTGCTCCGCGCGAGAGCCACAGCGCGAGGGCAATGAAGAGAAGGGGCGCGAGGGGGAACATGTAGCGCTCCTCGATGCGCCCGGAAAAACGAGAGGCGAACACTGCGACCTGGACGACCACGAGCGCGACCGCCGACGTCGTAACAGCCAGAAAAGCCCGCTCGCGAGCCGACACGGTGCGGCCGTCCGCCAACGCGAGGCCGAGCAGCATGAGGAAGGCGCAGGCCGGCACCACTCCGACCGAGAAGCCGAGCTCCGCGAAGTGGAGCACGATCCAGTGCAGCGAGTCCCCGAGCGAGTAGTCGACCGCGGCGACGGCCTCGTACGCGCCGAGGCCGGAACGCAGGCTCTCCCCTTGTGCGGCCTGGAAGAGCGCATATGCCAGCGTGCCGCCGGCGAGGACGGCGAACGTGGCCCAGAAGCGGCGCAACTCGGCGAGCGCCCGGCCCGTGCGTGATTCCCCGGCAACGGGCGCGCGCATCCCGAGCACGACGAAGAGCAGGATCGCGAGCGGTAGTACGCCGATGAGCACGAGCCCCTGCACGCGGGCGAACACGGTGAGGCCGACGAGGGCTAGTGCAAGTGCCTGGAGGCCGAGTGTCGGCCGCTCGAGCATGGCTGCGACAGCGAACATCGCGGCCACGAACAGCGGGAAGAACGCGTTCTCGCTCATCAGCACGCCCGTGTAGAAGAAGGAGGGCATGATCAGGACGAGGCCGGCCGCCGTCAGCGCCCATGCCGGCGAGACCAGTCGGCGACCCCACAGGAACGTAGGGACCACCGCCAGTGTCATCAGCAACACGTTCAGGGCCTTGGCGATCGCGTAGGCGGCACCGACGGAGTCAGCCAGCCAGGCAGGCGCGATCAGTAGCGGATATAGGAGGCTGCGCAGCTCGATTGGTTTGTCGCGCACGAGCACCTCACCGTCGGACGCGACGCTCTTCGCAATGTCCGAGTAGACGATCTCGTCCACGAAGATCCATGGGGTCTCGATCTCCCCGGCGAGCCACAGACGCGCCGTCACCGCAAGAAGCAGAGCGCCCGACATAACCAGTGGGAGCCCCAGGAGCCGAGACTCTGTGCCTACCGACCGGTCGCTCGGCACCGCCCCTACGGCGCGCTCATTCGCCACGCACGAGCTCCCGCGCAGCGGCGCCGATGTCGCGTACCGCGGGCGCGTCGCCCGTCATGCCCACATCGGCTGCCGCCACCGCCACCTGGGTCAGCATCGCGTCCTCGGCGAGCCGGAGCCCCATCGATTCCTCGCACGCCGCTGCGTAGAGATCGGCGACTCGCTCCAACCCGTGCTCGCTGCGTGCGAGCTCGCCGGCCGCCGCTCCCCTCTGTCGCCGCTCGTCGGCATTCGAGGCGAGCCGACGCAGCGCATCGGTGAGCGCATCCACCTCGCGTTCGTCGACGGGGATCTTGATTGCCACGTCGTCGGGGAGCTCGGCGAACGAGCCCACGTCCGAGACGACCACCGGCCTGGCCGCCGCGAGCGCGCGGACGACGACTGCAGATGTCTCGCCCATGGTCGGCCACCGCAGGCTCACGCAGAGGTCGCAGGCCGCTAGCAGAGACCACAGCTCGCCCTCTTCTACGCGACCGAGCGCCAGCACTGCGTCGCGCGCTCGGGCGTCGTCGATCTCGCGGTCGAGGTCGATGCCCGAGACGCCGCCGGCGAGCACGAGCAACGCTTCCGGGAACTCACCGCGCAGCCGGGCGAACGCCTCGAGCAGCTGCGGAACGCGCTTCGCGGGATTGAGATTGCCGAAGCACAGGATGAGCGGCGCCCGTGGCCGATCCAGTGTGTAGGGCGTGGACGAGGGCTGCGGCCACGCGGGCATCGGAATGCGCCATACGGGCCCGGTGTACTGCGCGTCCCGCGTCAGGCGGACGGCATGTCGCGAGTG
The DNA here is from genome assembly GCA_036824245.1 of Gaiellaceae bacterium. Taxonomy (GTDB): domain Bacteria; phylum Actinomycetota; class Thermoleophilia; order Gaiellales; family Gaiellaceae; genus JACVRM01. The sequence continues at coordinate 34,220 of DAITAO010000003.1, forward strand.
GACGATCACGCCGTCGGCGTGGTCGAGCACCTCGCCCGCTAGGGGGAAATCTCCCGCACGCCGTTCCCACAGCGGCGGCACGAGCCCGTCGATCACTCCGTGGGCCAGCAGCCGGCCGACCGTGCCCGCCTCGCGCTGCATGGCGTCCAGGTACCCGGCGCTGTCGCCGCGGCCGACCGTCACGCCTGCGACGAGGTGGTGCAGCGAGAACTCGTGCAGGACGACCAGCCCGCGACGCGCGCGCAGCTCGTCGAGGATCCAGCCGTGGGCCTCCGGGCTGTTACCGATGTGGTAGAGGGCCAGGTCGAACGCCGGGCGCCTGCGGAAGCGCCGGCGCGGACTGACGATCTCGACGTCGAGATGGCGTGCCAGGGCGGGCAACAGCAAGGCGCTGTAGTCGGCTACGCCCGAGCGCTCGGGCGGCAGCGGTGAGAAGTAGCCGACCCTCATGGCGCCAGCAGACGGTCGATCACGCGGTCCCAGGTCACCTGCTCGGCGAGCGACTTTCCGCGCAGCCCCCAGATGCGCGCCTCCTCGCGATGCGCAGACAGCCACCCCGCGGCCTCCGCCACCGCTAGCGCAGTGGGCTCGCAGACGAGCCCGGTCTGGCGGTCGGCAACGGTCTCGAGCGGCCCCCCGGCATCCCGGGTCGTGATCACGGGCTTCTCGGAGAGGAAGGCCTCGTACGGGACGAGTCCCAAATCCTCGTCGATCGGGGCGTAGTAGACCGCAAGACACGTGGCATAGAGCTGGGCCAGCGCATCGGGCTCCACCCGGCCCGCAAAGCGGACGCGGCCGTTGAGACCGAGCGAGCCCGCGAGCTGCTCGAGACGTTCCCTGTCCGGTCCGTCTCCGACCACGACGACGTCCAGCCCGTCGGTTCTGGCGGCGGCTTCGAGCAGCAGGTCGACCCGCTTCGAAGAGTCGAGGCGACCGACAGAGAGCAGGAAGTCGCCGTACGACTCGCAGTGGTACGGCAGCGGCTGTGGCGGCGGCGGAAGCACCTCGGCATCGAGGTCCGTCGAGGCACGCAGGCGCTCGGCGACGTTGCGCGAGATGGCAAAGAGCTTCCGTGCCTCGCCGAGCGTCTTTCGGTCGAGCCGGTGCACGGCGCGGCGCGTGGCGCGGTCGAGCGGCTCGGCCCCGAACTGCCCGAGCGGCGTCCCGTCGAGCTCGTAGGCCTGGCGAAACTGGTGAACAAGCCACACCACCTTGTTCGGATGGCGGATCGCGTACGACGGAAACTTCGTTGCGATCACGAGGTCGACCGGCTGCCCCTGCGCCTCCTCGAGATCGAGCAGCCGCCAAACGAGCGCCTCGGTGAGCACCCGCGGCGTCGGATACCACCTGAACGGGACGGTGACGAGCTCTACCTCGTGCGCTCGCTCGCGCAGTCGCCGGACGAGCTCGCCAGCCAGGATCTCGGCGCCCCCGTGTGCGAAGGGCACCTGCGGCAAGCAAACTGCGATTCTCATCTGCGGGCGGCGACCGCGTAGTCCTGGGGACCGAAGACCACGTCGTTCAGTCGCGTCACGTTCGCGTCGAGCGCGCGCTGGGCGTCCGCGAGCTGAGGTTCCGCAGGCAGCTCGACGGGGCGCAGGCGCTCGTGCTCGGGAACCTCGCTGAGGTAGCGGATCTCGACATCTTGGAACCCGGCTTGGCGGACGAGGAATGCGAGCGTCTCCGGCACCAGGGGCTGCGAGTGCGTGAGGTCGGCGAAGTAGTGCTTCAGTGCCACGAGGGAGACCGGATTCGGCGTCTCGAGCACAAGGCGTGCGCCGGGTCGCAGCTTGGTGCCGGCGAGCGACAGAAAGCGCACGAGCGACTCGGGCGGCATGTGCTCCACCACGTGCGCACCGAAGATTCCCCCGAGAGAGGCGTCTTCGAGGCCGGCCAGCCACTCGACCGCGTCGGCCTGCTCCACGTCGAGCCCCTCACCGCGGCAGAAGGCGACCATGTCGGCATCGAGATCCACCCCGCGTGCCTCCACCCCCGCCTCGCGGAGCAATGTGAGGAACTCGCCGCGACCGCAGCCGACGTCGAGTACGGGCCCGGCGTCGCGGAAGTCATCCACGTACGGAGCCTGCCGCCGGCGGATCTCGTCGCGCCCTTCACGCATGCGGCCCTCGAATGCGAAGTAGTCGAAAGGCGCCTGCGTAGCCGGCGTCGCGCTCGGTACCTGGGCGCCGGCGCGCGGCGGAAGCGCCGCGGCCGGGCGCCGCTCGACCCGAAGCAGCCGATCCTCGAGCTCGCTGCCACGCCGCTCGAGCCGTGCACTGAGGTCGCCCGCATCGTTGACCTTCCTTCCAACCTCGTCGAGGCTCCTGTGGACGTACTCGAGGTTCCTGTGGACGTCCTCGACCTGCGCCGCCGTCCAGGCCGTCACGTCGTCAACGAGGCGAAGCGCAGCCGTGTTGAAGGCGCGTTGCTCTGCTGCAATCGGCTCGACGTACCAGCGCACGAGCTTGCGGAGGACGAGCTTCGGAGGGACGAGCACCAGTCCTCGTACCCGGCCGAGCAAGCCCGGGCGCCTGAAGAACTCACGGTCGCCGCTGACAGCGGCGAGCCGGCCTGCCTCTCGACGTGCGGGCACCCACCCAGCCTCGGTCTCAGTCGACCCGTACTCACTCGCCGCCAGCTCTGCGCGCAGCTTCGCCAGCAGCGCGCCAACGTCGGCTTCTTCCACCTGCCCGGACACCCCGGAATCCTAGGTCGCTGACGGCGGATCGGCTCGTTCGCGTGCCGCAAGCTCGTACTCGACCAAAGCGATCCGCTGTGCGAGAACGCGATTCTGGTCGGACAGCTTGGAGATCACGGTGGAGTAATGGAGCAGCACGGTGAGGATGAAGAAGGCCGCGAGCACGAACAGCGCCGACGGGGGATAGGCGATGCCCACGAGCTCCGAGACCTCTCCCAGCAGCCCTCGCCAGAGCGAGAGGACGAGGATAACGACGGCCGTCAGGATCCAGAGCAGCGCATAGCGTTCCTGGAGCCGGCGGCGCCGGATCAGCTCGAAGATGACGAGCAGCAGCAGCACGGCGGCTGCCGCGGCGACCAGCGAGACGCGCAGAGGGGTCATCAATCCTCCTGGGGATAACTGCGGAACAGGCCGACGAAGAGGGCAAGCAGCACTTTGCCCATGTAGACGATCGAGTAGAGGAAGGTGATCGACGACCTGCCGCTCACGCGCTCGCGCATGTGTGTCGGCACCTCGATCATGCGCAGACGGCGACGGTGGACGAGCACGGTCGCCTCCACTTCTGGGTAGTCGTGCGGATAGTCGTCGGCGAAGAGCGTGAGCGCACGACGGTTCGCGGCGCGGAAGCCCGACGTCGGGTCGGTCACGCGCCGGCCCACGATCATCGAGACGATGCGGGAGAGGATGACGATCCCGACGCGGCGTGCGAAGGGCGCGCGGTAGCCGCTCTCGCCCGCGAACCGCGTACCGACGACCAGATCAGCCTGGCCCTCGCGAATCGGCTCCAGCAACTTTGCGATCTCGCGCGGGTCGTGCTGGCCGTCAGCGTCCACTTGAACGACCACGTCAAAGCCGTGGTCGCGTGCGTACTGGTGGCCCGTCTGCACGGCGCCGCCGATGCCGACATTGAACGGCAGCCTGATCACCGTCGCGCCGGCTGCCGCAGCGATGACGGCCGTCTCGTCGCTCGAGCCGTCGTCGATGACCACCACCTCAGCGTCCGGCTGTGCGGCCAACAGCTCCTTGATCACCGATCTGACGGAGGCCGCCTCGTTGTGAGCCGGCATGATGGCGAGCAGCCGCAGACCTACCTGGCGAGCCTCGGCGTCGCTCGACTTGAGGGCTGCTGACGTGATCGGCTGGGCCATCGACGCCGCTACGTTAGCGTGGCGGCACACCGACACTCGTCCAGCGGTGTCTGGAACTCGCAGAATCTCGCGCTACTCCGGGATTCTGCGGCGGTCAGGCGCCCAGGAGTGCAGCCGGCGGCTGATCCTCTCTGCTTCGGCTGACAGCCGGCGATCTCGAGGGCTTCGTGGCCCGGGAGCTCAGACGAGCTTCCGAGCGACCGACCAGTACGCGGACAGGAGGCGGTTAGCCGCGCTGATCGGACCCGGAACCGGTACGTGCACGGGGTCGATCACGGGTGTAAGCAGACGAATCAGTTCGCGGTCCGACACCCGTCGGAGCGCCTGCGTGCCGCGCCGCCGCTCCCGCAGCCAGCCCACATGCCGAATGAGCCATGCCCATCCGGCGACCTTTTCGCGCGTCCAACCCTCGCGGACGGCCAGCGTAAGCGTCGCCAGCTCTCCGGCGATCAGCACCGGTGCGACAGCGGCCAGGAGCCGGGGAGAGTACGCGGACAGCACGAAGATCAGCCGGTTGCGCTCGAGGAGATAGCGCTTCTGCGGGTTCCTGCCGAACTCGTACTCGTGGTAGACGTCGGCACGCGGGTCGACGACGATGCGCAGCCCGCGCAGCCGGGCGCGCCAGGCCAGCTCGAGATCCTCCTGGTACATGAACAACTCCTCGAGGAAGCCGCCCAGCTCCAGGAAGAGATCACGGCGAATCGCCATCGCCGCCCCGCTCGGGTAGGTGACCTCCCGTACCTCGTCGATGCTGTCCACCGGCTCGCCATAACCGCCCGCCCAGGCGATGCCGCTGATGTGCAGGACGTTGCCGCTGGAGTTCAGGCGATCTGGCTCGTCGAGCAGGCGCAGCCGCGCCATGGCGATGGCGATCGAGCGGTCCTCCAGTGTCTCGGCAAGCCGCGCCAAAGCCCCCGGGGCGACGACGGTGTCGGGGTTGAGGAAGACGAGCACGTCGCCGCTTGCCTCGCGGGCACCGGCGTTGCCGCCTCCCGCATAGCCGAGGTTCCGCCCGGAGTCGATCACGCGCACGAAGGGCAGCCGGGCGGCACGGCGCACCTCTTCGGTCTCGCGTCCGTTATTGACCAACAGGACCTCGGCGCCTTCGTGAGCAACCGAGTCGAGAAAGCGAAGCAGCGAGGAGCCGCTGTTGTACGCGACCGTGATCACCGACATCCCTGCGGCCGGTGCGGGAGCACCACCCGACTCGACTTGGCTGAAACCGGCACTCACGAACGGCCGCAGCGTACGGGTGAGCGCATCCTCCTCGCGTCGATGCCGGAGCGACGCGTGCGATCCATGGAAGGATTGGGCCCGGACATGGTGCAGGCAGTCACCTTCGACTTCTGGAACACGCTGATGTGGGAGGAGCCCGGGTCGCTGAAGGAGAAGCGGCTCGAGGTGTGGGCCGGCACGCTCGCGGAGCTCGGTGGCGTGGTCGACTCGGTTCAGCTCGAGCGGGCGCACGACGCCGCGCACGAGGAGTACGTCGCATCCTGGACCGCCGGCCATCAGTTCCGAGTCGAGGAGGCCGTGAAGCACATGCTCGACCAACTCGACGGCGAGCTCACGGACGACGCCGAGCGGGCGCTCATCGACGGGTTCAGCGAGGCGGGTCGACGCGCCGCGGTCCACCCGAGCGGCGCCGTGCACGAGTGCCTCGAGGCCCTGAAGGCCGCCGGCGTGCGCATCGGGATCATCTGCGACATTGGCCTGACGCCCTCCGGTGTGGTGTGCGAGCTGCTTGATCGCCACGAGCTCGGAGGCTTCTTCGACGGCATGTCGTTCTCGGACGAAGTCGGCCACTACAAGCCGTCCCGGGCGATCTTCGAGCACGCGCTCGCGAGTCTGGGCGGAATTCCGCCTGAGCGCGCAGCACATGTGGGCGACCGCCGCCGGACCGATGTCGGCGGGGCGATCGCGATCGGCATGACCGCCGTCCGCTACAACGGCATCTATGAGGACGAGGCCATCCGCGCCCCCGAGGCGGAGATCGTGGTGGCGGACCTGGCGGAACTCCCGTCACTGCTCGGCGTTGCCGAGCTGAGCCGATGACGGACTCCGCCACCCACGATCCGCAGATCGACTCCTCGTCCGCGGCCGAGCTCCTGCGCCACGAGGCCGACGCTATCGCGGCCGCCGCCGACCGCCTCGACCTCGAGCAGTTCTCGCGCGCAGTCGACATCCTCGCCCGCTGTACGGGCGCCGTGACCACGACGGGTGCCGGTACGTCGGGCATCGTCGCGCGCAAGATCGCCGCGACACTCACGAGCACCGGCACCTCGGCCCAGTTCGTGCACCCCACGGACGCCCTGCACGGCGGGCTGGGAGTCATCGGGCGCCAGGAAGTGGTCGTCGCCGTGAGCAACAGCGGCGAGACCGAGGAGATCTCGGCGCTGCTGCCCTACCTGCGCAGCCGAGAGGTCAACATCATCGCCATCGTCGGCAACTTCGATTCCACGCTCGCGCGGGAGGCCGCCGTGGCGCTGGACGCGTTCGCCGAGCGGGAGGCAGGGCCGCACGGCCTCGTGCCGACTGCCAGCGTGGCGGTGGCGCTCGCCATCGGCGACGCGCTGGCGCTCACCGTCATGGAGGTGAAGGGGATCACGCGGGATGCCTTTGCCGCCAACCACCCGTCCGGGAGGCTCGGGCGCCGCCTGACGCTGCGCGTCCGGGACGTCATGCACGCCGGAGACGAGCAGCCGACGATCGGCCCGGAGACGCCGTTCCTCGACGTGGTCAGCGCCATCACCAACGGCGGGCTGGGTGCCGTGAACATCGTCGGAGACGACGGCCAACTGCTCGGGATCATCACGGACGGAGACCTCCGCCGCACGCTGCAGCGCTGCGAGCCTGCGCAGCTGGGCGAGCTTCGTGCAGAGGAGGTCATGACGCGCGAGCCCGTCCTGACAACACCCGATGCGATGGCCTACGAAGCGCTCAGGCTGATGGAGGATCGCCCCTCGCAGATCGCGGTTCTCCCGGTGATAGAGGACGGGCGCTCGGTAGGCCTCGTCCGGCTCCACGACCTCGTGCGGATCGGGTTGTAGCGACGTGCGGCGACCATCCATCCGCTGGCTGGGACGGCCGACGCTGCAGGAGCGCTACGGCGAGGGCCGCACGAAAGCACCGCTGGTCGAGCGGCTCAGCGACCGAGACCTCAAGCGGCTCAACGAGCTCCTGCCGTGGCGGTGCTTTACCGTGGATTCCGGCGGCCGGCCGTTCGGCGGAGTCGCGTGGCACGGAAAGCGGGTCGCCCCGGAACCGGTCCCTGATCGCCGCATCGAGCTCTTCCACGAGCGCTTCGATCTCTCCGACAAGCACGTGCTGGAGGTCGGCTGCTTCGAAGGTGTGCACACAATCGCCCTGTGCCAGCGCGCGAAGCAGGTCACGGCGATCGACGGACGCGTCGAGAACGTTGTGAAAACGATCGTGCGCTGTGCATTCTTCGACGCGCGTCCCCGCGTCTTCACCTATGACGTGGAAGGAGCCGACGGCCGCGAAGAGCTGCTCAGCGCCGACCTTTGCCATCACGTCGGCGTCCTCTACCACCTGGATGACCCGGTCACGCACCTGCGGCGTCTCGGTGCATGGGTCTCGCGCGGCCTGATGCTCGACACGCACTTCGCGCGGGACGGCGATGCCACCGATGTGTACGAGGTGGCGGGACAGCCGTTCCGCTTCCGACGCTATGAGGAGATCGGGCGCGGGGACGTGTTCTCGGGCATGCGTCCGACCTCGAAATGGCTTCGGCTGGATGACATCGTCGATCTTCTCAGGGCGGCCGGATTCGGTGCGGTCGATATCGTCGAGGTTCGAGAGGAGCGCAACGGAGCACGAGTCTTGCTCTTTGCCGACCGCAGTTGAACGCCGTGCCGCTGACGATCTAGGCGATGGTGCTCTCGCGCTTCAAAAGGTCTAAACGTGAGCCGTGGCCCTCCGACCGACGGGTGCGGTTCGTCACATCTTTCAACGACGTCTTCTATGAAGCGAGCGGGAGGCGCTGCATAGAGACATTTCGCGAGCAGAATCCTTCGTACGAGATCTGGGCGTACATCGAGGCGGGGGACCGCGATCGCATTGCGGATCTCGAACAAGAGGTCTCGGCCATGGGTGCAACGGTCGTGTCACTTGCCAACCTGTCTCTGCTTCCCGAATTCCTCGAAATCGCGCGCGACGTCATCCCACGTGAGTTCGGCGGCGACGCGCCTCCCGAGATGTTTCCCGGCGAAGGTCCGCAGACGGGCGACGTGTGGTTCCGAAAGAACATGTTTCGCTGGTTCCGCAAGATCGTCGCGCTCGAGCACGCTTCGACCGGGTTCGAAGAGGTTTTGTTCTGGATGGACTGTGATTGCTTCAGCAAGGCGCCACTTCCCCTGTCAGTGATCGAGGCTGCCTTCCGCGATGCCGGCGTGATCCGCATGAGGGCGAACCGAAAGCACACGGAAACAGGGCTGGTCGGCTACGACCTGGCGCGGCCGGGCGTCCGCGAGCTGTTGGCCGCCATGAAGGAGCATTACCTCTCTCGCCGGTTCGAGCGCTATCCGCGCTGGGACGACTGCATCACCCTCGACCTCTGCCTCGATCGTCCCGACGCACCCAGGTCACGCGACATTGCCAGGCGTGCGGTCGGTAACGCAGACGTGTTGCCGACCACCGTCTTCGCCCCGTATCTCGAACACGAAAAGGGACTCCACAGCAGGAAGCTCGGGCTCGTGCGCTAAGGGCCGCCGCGCTACGGTCCCCCGCTCAATGAGCGGGTCTGACCACCCCGAGGGAGCTGCTACCGGCGACGTCTTGGATGCCGCGGACGCGGGCGCCAAGGTCATCCGCGGCGGGACCGTGCGGGCGCTCGGGTTCTTCGGGGGACGCCTGCTGACGCTGCTGTCGGCGCCGCTACTGCTGCGCCATCTCGGCCTCGTCGGCTTCGGCGGCTACGCGGCCGTGCAGTCCCTGATCGGAATCGCCGCCATCTCGTCGGAGGCCGGCCTCACCGTCGTTGGCGTCCGCGAGCATTCGGTCCGCGACGAGCACGGGCGCGCCCGACTCATGCGCGCGCTCCTGACGCTCCGATTCGGTTTGTCGCTCATCGGAGCCCTGGCGGCGGTGGGATTCGCCGTGCTCGCAGGCTACTCGACGTCCCTCGTCCTCGGGACCGTCCTGGGCGGTGTCGGGCTTGTCCTGCTCTTACTTCAGCAGGGATACACGGTTCCTCTCGCGGCCGAGCTTCGCTTCGGCGCGATCGCCGCCCTGGACTTCCTGCGCCAAGCGCTCACGGCGGCAGCCATCGTGGCGCTCGTCGCAGTGGGGGCCTCGGTCACGGCATTTCTCGCCGTGTCGATTCCGGTGGGCATCGTCGTCGGTGCCGTCACTCTGTTCGCGCTTCGCGGCAATCTGACGCTGCGCGCGAGCACCGACCTCGCGGAGTTGCGCTACATCGCCGGCGAGGCGTTCGCCGTCGCCGGCGCGACCATCCTCGCCTCGATCTTCTACCGCCTGGCGATCGTGATGATGTCCGTCCTGTCGACGGGGGAGGAGACCGGCTACTTCGCAGCCTCTCAGCGCGTCATCGAGGTGCTCTTACCCCTCGTTGCGCTGGCCAATTCGGTGACGTTCCCTGTCCTTTCGCGGGCGGCGGAGACCGCGGTCGCGCGGCTGGCGTACGGGCTGCAACAAGTCTTCAACGTGAACGTGATCCTCGGAGGATGGACGGCGTTGATGCTTCTGCTGGGGGCCGAGCCCATCATCTCCTTTCTCGGTGGGTCGGAGTTCGAGCGGGCGGTTCCGGTGCTGCGGATCCTGGCAGTCGGCGTCGCCGCCACGTTCCTGGCCGCGGGCTGGGGAACGGCGCTGATCGCCCTGCGCGCCCAGCGAGCCCTCTTCTGGGCGACCGCTGTCGGCGTGGGAGTGGGCGTGTCGCTCACGGCGGTGCTGGCTCCTGCCGAGGGCGCGCAGGGAACAGCGCTGGCGGTAACGATCAGCGAGGGCGTCCGCGCGATCACGACGGGCGTGGCGTTGATGCGCGTGCGGGCCCAGCTCCGGCCTCGTCTCACCGTGCTTCCGAAGTTGGTCGTCGCGCTGGGGCTCGCCGGCGCGATGGGACTGATAGGGATCAGCCCCATTCTCGCCTGCCTACTCGCCAGCGGCATTTACTTCGGTCTACTCGCGCTCACAGGCGCGCTTCCACCGGAGCTGTGGGGAGCGCTCCGCCCGCGCGGAAAAGGCCGGTAGGGCGCCGCCCCGGCACGTTCGGGTGGCTGCCCGGGGGGCCGCAGGCCCGCGGATAAGGGAGAGCTATAGTGGCCGCCGATGGCCTCGAGAACCCCCCCGCGGACGAGCCTGACGACGCGGACTACGTGCCGTGTCTGCGACTCGCCGGAGCTCAGTCCCGTGCTCTCGCTGGGCGAGCAATGCATCTCCGGTGCCTTTACAGGGCCGGACGGCCGAGAGCCGGTCCAAAGGGCGATCCCGCTCGAGCTCGTCCGTTGCGACATGACGCGGGATCAAGACGCCTGTGGACTCCTCCAGATCCGGCACACCGTGCCGGGATCGATTCTCTACTCGAACTACTGGTACCGCAGCGGCGTCAATCGCACTATGACCAAGAACCTTCACGAAATCGCCCAGGAGGCCGAGGGCTTGGTCGAGTTGCGACCCGGTGATCTCGTCGTAGACATCGGGTGCAACGACGGCACCCTGTTCGACGGTTACCAGGTCGAGGGGCTCCGGTACCTCGGCTTCGATCCCTCCGACCTAACGCGCTACGCGGTCGAGAAGGGATACGACATCGTGCGCGATTTCTATTCGTTCGAACGACTCCAACAGCTCTACCCTGACCGGAAGGCGCGTGTCATAACGAGCATCGCGATGTTTTACGACCTTGAGGATCCAGGCGCCTTCGTCGAGGACGTGGTAAGCGCGCTGTCCGAGGACGGTGTCTGGGCCATGGAGCTGCACTACATGCCGACGATGCTCGAGCGCAACGCCTTTGACGTAATCGTCCACGAGCACCTGGAGTACTTCTCGCTGGCGGTGATCGAGCGCTTGATCACGCAGGCCGGACTCGAGACGATCCGAGCCAAGCTCAACGACATCAACGGTGGATCCATTCGCCTGTTCTTCGCACACGCGGGCCGGATTTCCATCTCCGACGAGGACCAGCGCGCCCTCCAAGACATCCGGATCCGCGAATTCGAAATGGCGCTCGAGTCACCGGAGCCTTACGAACGCTTCAGACAGGGCGCAGAGAGAGTTCGGGGGAAACTTCGCGAGGTGTGCGAGAGTCTCCACCGGGAAGGCAAGACGATCCATATCTACGGCGCCTCGACCAAGGGCAACACGATTCTTCAGTACGCGAATCTCGACGTGTCGCTCATTCCGTACGCCGCGGATCGCAATCCCGACAAGTGGGGCTCCAAGACCATCAGCACGAATATCCCGATCATCAGCGAGGAGGAGTCCCGGCGCCTCAAGCCTGACTACTTCCTCGTGCTCCCGTGGCACTTCCTGGATGAGTTCCTAGAGCGCGAGGAACAGTACCTCTCCGAGGGCGGACATTTCATAGTTCCACTGCCCGAGGTGCGCATCCTTCCCGGTTGAGCGGTGCTGAACGTCGGACTGCTGTCGAGCTGGAATACCCGTTGCGGAATCGCCGAGTATTCCCGCCATCTCGCCGAGGCATTGCGCCGCCGCGGTAACATCCGTGTGCTGGTCTTCGGCTCCCGCAACTTTGGCGCCCGTGACGTGCGCCCTTACGAGGCAGACGAGCTGCCAAGCATGGACATCCAGGCATGGCACCCCGACAAGGAGATGGCCCTCGATGTCGAGCCGATCCTCGAGGCCGGTCTGGACGTCCTCCACATCCAGTACTCGAGCCTGTTCTACAACCGTCGCCGGCTCGTTCAACTCATGCGTCGCTTCGACGGCCTGCTCGCCCTGACCTACCACGACAAGGCCATTGGACGGGCATTCCCATGGCAAATCGCAGACCTTCTGTTCGCGCACCGTGAGGACGTGGGCATCGGCCCCCGGCAGCTGATTCCTCAGGGGATCGACATCCGACCACCCGTGATCAAGACGTTCGGACTGGGCGGCAAGGCGCGCGATGTCGACGTGATCGCCTCGATCTGCGAGCGAAACGGCTGGCAACTCGAGACCTCGTTTGGCAGGCGTACGTGGTTGGAGTCGGAGGAACTCAGGCGCTGGTTGCGCGATTGTGACGCGATCGTGCTGTGGTATCCGGACCTACCCACTTCCGGCGGAAGCGCGAGCGCGCCGCTGGCGATCGGAACTCGACGTCCGGTCTTCGTAAACGACACACGATCGTTCAGTGACCTCCCCGAGCGCACAAACAACCTCCGCAAGGTCTCCACCCCCGAGGAACTCGAGTCCGCGATGCGGCATGAGCTGGTCGACGAGTACGCGGAGGCGCGGAGCTGGGACCACGTCGCGAGCTCGATCGTGGATGCCTACCGGCAAGCCCTAGCGAAACGCGACGGCGCACGCGGGCATGGCGCGCCGCTCCGGGCCCGGGTCTATGTGGCTCTGGACCCCAAGCCGATCGCGCGGATCAAGCACCGCCTGGCCCCCCGCCGGTGAGCGATCTCGATTTCGCAGTGCTTTCCAGCCGACGGCAGATCGCCGAGGCCCAGGAGGCCCTGCTGGAGGAGGGGCTGCTCGACGAGTTGCCGCATGATCCCCTCGCGCGGATCAAGAGGCGCTTGCACTTCCCGACCGCAGCGACGAGCCTGATCCCGGATCCAATCAAGAGCTGGGACGTGCGGCGGGTCCTCGAGGCCATACGACAGAGATGCGTCCCAGACGACCCAGTGCTGGACATGGGAAGCATCGGCTCGGCGATTCCCCCGGCGCTGCACCGCCTCGGTTATCGCCAAGTCCACGGCATCGACCTCGATCCACAGGTCACCCGCATGGCGCACCGCGATGCGGTTCAGTACCGCGTAGGCGACATGACCGCCACCCCCTACGAGGATCGCTCGTTCGCCGCGATCACCGCGATCAGCGTGATTGAGCACGGGTTCCAACCAGAGCCCTTACTGCGTGAAGTGGCGCGGCTTCTGAAGCCCGGCGGGTTCTTCTTCTTCTCCACCGACTACTGGCCCGAGAAGATCGATACCAGCAGCATCCGGCTGTTCGGGATGACCTGGGACATCTTCAGCGCCGAGGAGATCGAGCGCTTCATCGCTGACGCACGCACGATGGGGCTCAGCCCTGCATCCGAGCCGCACGCCGCCCTCCACGCGGTCGGTGACCGACCAATCTCGTATGAGGGATTCCAGTACACGTTCCTCGCCGGAGCTCTCAACCGACAGTCCTGACGCTTCGTGGCCGCCGCACCGAACATCGATATGTCAGAACACTCGCTGAGGTTGAGCGTGACCTACGAGCACGGAACCTGAGCTTGAAGATCGTCGCCGTTATCCCCGCACGCTTCTCGTCCGTCCGCTTCCCGGGCAAGCCGCTGGCCGAGCTCGCCGGGCGCCCACTCGTCCAGTGGGTCTACGACGCGGCTACAAGCTGCCGCGCCTTCAGCGAGGTAGTCGTGGCCACGGAAAGCGAGGAGATCGCAGAGCGGGTGCGCGGGTTCGGCGGTCAGGTGGAGATGACGAGCCCCGACCACCCGAGCGGCACCGATCGCGTGGCCGAGGTCGCCGAGCGGCATCCGGAAGCCGACTTCGTCGCAAACGTCCAGGGCGACCAGCCGTTCGCCACCGCAGAGATGCTCACCGCTCTAGTCGAGCCGTACCTCTCCGGGGAGGCCCCGCCGATGACGACACTCGCCTGCCCGCTCCTCGACCCGGCCTGGTGGGACGATCCGAACGTGGTGAAGGTGGTCCGCGACGTGGACGGCTACGCGCTCTACTTCTCGCGCAGCTCCATCCCTCACGGCGCCATCGACCCGGACTCGCAGGTACAGCCACTCCACCATCTCGGCCTCTACGCGTTCACGCGCGAAACCGTCCTCCGTTTTCCAGGTCTGCCCGCGACGCCGCTCGAGCGCCAGGAGCGCCTCGAGCAGCTTCGCGCGCTCGAGCACGGCATCCGCATCAAGGTCTGCGACACGGAGCGACCCGTGCTCGAGGTGAACACGCCGCAGGATCTGGAGGCGGCGCAGGAACTGATGCAGGGGAGGGCGCCGAGCACGTGACCGCAGTGCGGATCACCGACGACCTATGGGCAGGCGACGGCCACCCCCTGCTCGTACTGGCCGGCCCCTGCGTCATCGAGGATCGCGAGTTCATGCTGCGAATGGCAGCGACGATCCAAGCGATCTCCGAGCGCCATGGGGTCGGGCTCGTCTTCAAGTCCTCGTTCGACAAGGCCAACCGCTCGTCCGGCGAGTCATTGCGTGGGCCGGGCATGGACGAGGGGCTCGTCACCCTCGCCGCCGTCCGGGACGCGGTGGGCCTGCCGGTGCTCACCGATATCCACGAGAGCTGGCAGGCGCAACCAGCCGCGGACGTGGTGGACGTGCTCCAGATTCCAGCCTTCCTCAGCCGGCAGACCGACCTGCTCCAGGCCGCGGCCGCCACGGGCCGCGCGGTGAACGTGAAGAAGGGCCAGTTCCTCTCGCCGCCCGAGATGGGGAACGTCGTGGCGAAGCTGGAGGCGGCGGGGTGTGACCGCATTCTCATCACCGAGCGCGGCACCACGTTCGGGTACAACAACCTCGTCGTCGATTTTCGCGGGCTGCCGCAGCTTCGGGCACTTGGCTATCCGCTCGTCTTCGACGCCACACACAGCGTGCAACTTCCGGGCGGCCTGGGCGGCGCGTCCGGAGGCGAGCGCCAGTACGTATCCCACCTCGCTCGGGCCGCAGCGGCAGTGGGCATCGACGCGCTCTTCGTGGAGGTCCACTCGGATCCGGACTCCGCGCCGAGCGACGGGCCGAACATGATCACACCGGAGATGTTCGACCGCCTCCTGACCGAGGTGCTCGCGGTACGCGAAGCCGTGCTCGAGATCGGCGTTCGGGGAAGCTGACTTCGCTATCGTGCCGCGACCCGCATGATCGAGCTTCGCGACTGGATCCGCTCCACGAGCTTCGAGCCGAAGCCCTGGCTGCTGCTCGGCAAGGGACCCACTTTTTCACGGCGGGGCGAGTTCCCGCTGGGCGATTTCAACTTGATGGGTCTGAACAACGTAGTCACCGAGCAGCCGGTGGACGTCGCGCACATCATCGACGTCGATGTCGTGGAGAAGTGCGCCGACGCACTCCGCCACAACTGCCGCTTCCTCGTGATGGCCCGCCGCCCGCACGTGCGCTTCCGACCCGGGGAGCGGCGACTCGAGGATTACTTCGGCGATCTTCCGGTGCTGCGGGAGCTGGACGAGCAAGGGCGGCTCGTCTGGTACAACGCCGCCACCTCGGCGGCGGTCGACGATTCACCGCAGATCGGTATTCGCTACTTCAGCTCCGAGGCGGCCATGAACATCCTCGGCGAGCTGGGCGTAAAGAAGGTGCGGACGCTCGGCATTGACGGCGGCACGCAGTACGGCACCGAGTTCAAGGACCTGCCCGAGCTGCAGAACGGTCTGCCGAGCTTCGACGCCCAGTTCCGACAGCTCGAGGACATCGTCGCGAAGTGGGGAATCGACTACGACCCGATCATCGAGCCGATGCGCGTGTTCTGCGGCTGCGACGAGTCGCAGATCGTGGCGGCGCGCGTACTGGAGTACTCCATCCGCAAGCACGCCAGCCGGCCGGTGCGGTTCTACCCGATGATCGACGTGCCGACCCCGGTGCCGAAGGACCCGAAGAACCGTGGCCGGACCGGCTTCTCGTTCAGCCGCTTCCACATTCCCAGGCTCGCCGGCTACCAGGGCCGCGGGCTCTACGTCGACGCCGACATGCAAGTGTTCGGAGACCTCGCCGACCTGTGGGACATTCCGTTCGACGGCGCGAAGGTCATGTGCACCCGCCAGGACGAGCCGCCGGAGCAGTGGAAGGACTCGAGCTGGTTCCACCCCGGCCGACAGCTGAGTGTCATGTTGTTGGACTGCGAGCGGCTCGACTGGAACATCGACGAGATTGTCGGTGGGCTGGACGAGGGCAAGTACACGTACGAGCAGCTCATGTTCGAGCTTGCTGTGGTCGAGCCGCACGAGATCAACGACAACATTCCGCCCGAGTGGAACCACCTCGAGCACTACGAGCCCGGGAAGACGAAGTTGCTCCACTACACCGTCGTCCCCACCCAGCCGTGGAAGAACGACAAGAGCCCACTCAGGACTCTGTGGGAGCCGGTCTTCAAGGAGGCGCGCGCAGCCGGCGTGGTGCAGGCGGACGAGGCACTACGACTTGCCCGCCGCGGTCACATCAAGCCGTCGCTGGCGCTGCCGCCGGGCAAGCTCGTCGCCACGGCGCTGACGATCGCCGCCGCGAAGTTGCGACAGGGGGTCCAGGTCGCGGAGCAGCGGCTTGGCGTGTTTCGGCACCCGCGCGTGCTGAAGCTCAGGGCGCGGCTGGGCCTCTGACGGACGCCCCCCAGCTCACCGATTCGCGCGCAACCCCGGCCATCGCTGTCGTGATGGTGACGCTGAACCCCGGCGGCTACCTCGAGGAGAACGCGGCGGCGCTCGCGCGGCTCACGCTCAAACCACGGCGGGTGATCGTCATCGACAACGGCTCGACGGACGGTGCTGTGGAAGCGCTATCCGCGCGCCACCCGGACGTGGAGGTCGTGCGGACTGGGCGCAACCTCGGATTCGCCGCGGGCAATAACGAGGGCGTCCGAAGGGCGGAAGGGTGCGAGTGGGTCGCGTTGCTCAACGTCGACGCCTTTCCGGAGCCCGGCTGGTTAGTCGAGCTCGTCGCCGCCGCCCGCCAGCAGGGTGACTGCTCGGTCATCGGCAGCCGCCTGGTGCGAGCGGGTGCACCCGGCGAACTCGATGGCACCGGTGACGTCTACCACGTCAGCGGTCTCGCCTGGCGGCGCGACTACCGCGTTCCGGTGGATCAGGGTGCGCGCGCCGGCGAGGTCTTCTCGGTGTGCGCTGCCGCGGCCATGTACCGGCGCGACACCTTCCTGGCCGCAGGCGGCTTCGACGAGCGGTTCTTCTGCTACTTCGAGGACACTGACCTCGCCTTCCGTCTGAGGCTGCAGGGCCATCGGCTCTGGTACGAGCCACGTTCCGTGGCACACCATGTCGGCTCCGGCACCGCCGGCGCCGACAGCGATTTCACGATCTACCACTCGCATCGCAACCTGGTGTGGACGTACACGAAGAACATGCCGGGCGCCCTGTTCTGGCTCTACCTGCCGCAGCACCTGCTGCTCAACCTTCTCTCAGTCGGTTGGTTCTCGATCCGTGGGCAATGGCGAGCGATCCTCGCTGCGAAGCGGGATGCAATGCGCGGTCTCCCGCGCGCGCTGCGGGAGCGCCGCGAGATCCAGGCGGGGCGGAGGATTGAGGGCCGCGAGTTGCTGCCGCTGATGTCGCGCGGGCGCGGCGCTTACGTCACCGCGATGAGCCGCGCACGGGAAAGCTTGCGTGGACGAGGATGACTCACCGGATGCCCGCGAAGACTGCCTGAAGCATGTCCACTACGGTCGCCTGCTCGTCGTCGGTCATCTGCGGGTAGAGCGGCAGGGCAAGTGAGAGACGGTCGGCGATCGCGCTGCGCGGATAATCCTCCGCTCGCAAGTCGTACTTCTGCGCATACAACTCCGTGAGCACGGGCGAGTGCGTTCCCTGGCGCGTCGAGACGCCGCGCCGCTCGAGTTCCGCCATGAGCGCGTTGCGCTGCTCGTTGAGGCGGTGCACGTTCTCGATCGTCGGCTCCTCGGGCCGGAAAAGGCATACATACGCCTGGTAGCCGTGCACACAGCCGTCCGGTACGACCGGCGTCGCGAGCCAGTCGAGGTCCGCAAGCGCCTCGTCGTAGAGCTCGGCGCGCCGGCGCCGCCCCTCGAGCACGTCGTCGCATCGGTCCATCTGCGCCGAGCCGAGCGCGCCCTGGATATCCGTCATGCGGAAGTTGAAGCCGAGATGGTCGTACGCCGAGAGGAGGAAGGCGCCGCTCGTCATGTGCCGGTCGTGGTCGGAGCGCGAAGCGCCGTGATCACGTAGAGACCGTGAGAGCTCGGCGATGTCGTCGCTCTTCGTGACGATCATGCCGCCCTCGCCGGTCGTGATCGACTTGCGCGGGTGGAAGCTGAAGCAGCCCGCCTCACCGAAGTTGCCGGTATGCGTGCCGCCGTACCAGCCGCCTAGCGAGCACGCGCAATCCTCCACGACCCAGAGGCCCCGCCGGCGAGCCAGCTCCATGATCGGATCCAGATCGGCACTCAGGCCGAACAGGTGGACGGGGATGATCCCCACCGTGCGGTCGCTGACCAGCGTCTCCGCCAGCCCGCAGTCGATGTTGAACGTGGCCAGGTCGATGTCGCAGAAGACCGGCTTCGCGCCCATGTACTCGACCACGTTCGCCGTCGAGACCCACGTGAACGCGGGCACGATCACCTCGTTGCCGGGCTTCAGCCCCAGCGCTGCCACGGCAATGTGGAGCGCCGTCGTGCACGAGCTCGTCGCCACAGAGTGGCGTGCGCCGGTGTAGACGGAGAACTTCTCCTCGAACTCCTGGACGTAGGGGCCCTGCACCACCCAGCCCGTCTCGAGCGGCAGCTGGACCGCGCGCAGCTCCTCCTCGCCGATCACCGGCTTCGTGATGGGGATAGTTGTCTTCGTGGCCATTCTCCAGCTGAGAGCGCGGATATCGTAGGCAGGCACGCGGTCACCGGGCCGCCCGCGCTCCCGTACGCTTCTCGATTCGACATGGCTACCTATTCCCTCCGCCTTCGCCCCGCCCGCCCCGAGGACGAACGGCTGTTCCTCGAGTGGGGTAAGGATCCCGTGACCCGCGCCGCGATCACGAAGTCGCCCGACCTGACCGAGGACGAGCACCGCGCGTGGCTTCGGCAGATTCTGGAGGACCCCGAGACGCTGCTACTCGTCGTCGAGGAATCCTGGCGACCGATTGGCCAGGTACGGCTGAGCCGGCTGGAGCCGGAGCTCGCCGAGATCACGATTGCGCTCGCCCCGGGCGCGCGCGGACGCGGCGTGGGGCGGCGCGCCGTCGAGATCGCGACCACTCAGGCCGGCGACAAGCTGGGCGTGCAGGCCGTGAAGGCGCTGATCAAAGAGGACAACGAAGTGGCTCTGGCAGTCTTCCGCGCAGCCGGCTACGAGGACTTCGGCCGCAACGGCGACTCGATCGAGCTGCGCCGCTCCTAGCCAACGAAAGCAAGTCGCCTTCGCAGGACGTGGCCCTACCGTTGGCGAATCGCGCGGAAGACGATCACCTTGCTGAAGTCGGCGCCGTCCACCTGCCACGCATAGCACCCGGCGGCCCGCACCCGAGTGTAAGAGGGGTATTCCAGCCACCCGTTCTCGCCCACATCGTCTGAACCGAGCTCCAGTCGCAGCTCGGCAGCCGGTAGGGATCCGTTTTCGAAGCGAAGCGCTTGAGGGCCGTCCAGGCGACGGCCTCGTATGAGGACACGGCTGTTGAGGCGCGGCCGCGCGACCCACAGAATCTTGTTGCCGCTCCACCTGGACGGATACCAGAGCTGGCTTCTTTGCACGGGGTAGATGAACCGCAGGCCGCCGGCCGCTCCGACCGGGTAGACAGGCCCGTTTCCCTGCGCCCGCGCGAATGCGCGCGAGACCGTTCGCGCCGGCGTGACAGGACACGGGGCGCCCGACGCTAGGCGCGGGATGCGCAGCGGCCGGCGCAACTCCGACCAGTCGACGCCGTTGGAGACGGGCGCGCCGTACAGCAAAGAGACCGCCAAGCAGATACCGATCGCCAAGCGACGCATCTGTGGAATCTACGTTGGGCGCGCCGCGGAGGTTCCCGTCAGTAGGCGCCCCGCCCTGCAACGACGGCGGGGATCGTCTTGACCAGGATCGAGATATCGAGCCAGAGCGACCAGTTCTCGAGGTAGTAGAAGTCGAGGCGCACGAGATCGTCGAAGCCGAGGTTCGAGCGCCCCGAGATCTGCCAGAGCCCGGTCATGCCCGGCAGGACGAGGTAGCGCTTGCGGTGCCAGGCCTCGAGCTTCTCGTAGTCGCGCAGCGGCAGCGGCCGCGGGCCGACCAGGCTCATCTCGCCGCGCAGCACGTTCAGCACCTGCGGGATCTCGTCGAGCGAGAAGCGGCGCAGAAACCGGCCTACCCGCGTCACGCGCGGGTCGTCCTGCAGCTTGAAGAGCGCTCCGTCGGCCTCGTTGGCGGTCTCGAGCGCCGGCAGCCGCGCCTCCGCGTCCTGGTGCATGGTGCGGAACTTGAGCATCGCGAACTCGAGCTCGTTCACGCCGATGCGCTGGTCGCGGTAGAAGACGGGCCCCGGCGAGGTCAACTTGACGGCCAGGCCGATTACGAGCCAGAGCGGCAGGCCGATCACGATCACACCCACGCTGACGACGTAGTCGAACGCCCGCTTGAGCACCCAGTCGGTGCCCGCGAACACCGGAGGCCGGAACTCGAAGAGCGGCACGCCCTCGCCTGGGACGTAGTCCGCACGCTGGATGAGCAGTTCCGCGATCGACGGCGCGACACGCACCTCGACGCCCGCTCGGTGCGACGTCTCCACGATCTCGAGCAGCTGCCGGTCGGAGAGCGTCCCGGCCACGATCAGCTCGTCGACCCCGCGTCCCGCGAGCAGCGCCGGCAGCGCATCCAGCTCGCCGAGCCGCGGCAGGCCTTCGACGTCGGCGCCGTCCAGCGTCACCGCGCCGAGGAACTCGTAGAGGATGCCGCCGCGCGCGGGGCCGAGCTTCTCGCGTAGTTTCTGGAGCTCCTCCACGTCGCCGACGAGCACGGCGCGGCGCCGCACGCCGGCACGGTGCAGGACCTCGGCGGAGACGACCTCGTAGCTGCCGCGCAGCAGGCCGATGAAGACCGTCGTCGCGATCACCGCCGTCGGCGCCAGCCCGAAGGTGGAGAACTCGTGCCCGATGCCGACGCCGAAGGCAAGCGCGAGCACAGCCAGCAGCGCCAGCGACGCGACCACGCGCCCCATGCCGGCGCGCGCCTCACGATGCCGGTACAGGCCGGCCTGGGAGAAGACCAGCACCATGATCAGCGCCAGGAAGGGCAGCCACTCGGTCTCGGCGCGCCACAGCACGCCCCAGAGCGGCGGGCGCTCGCCGTAGTAGACCTCGCGCAGCACGAGCGCCGCGTACAGCCCTAGTGTCAGCCCGCAGAGGTCGAGTACGACCAGCGACGAGATGCTGGCGAGGCGGCGGAGTCCCGTCCGCGCTGCGGTAGCGAGCGCACGTGGACGGCTCGACCGCATGTCGCCGTGCGGCGTGACGAGCGTCATCCGCGGCGGCGGCTGCGGCGGCACACCCTCGCCCTCCACCGTGTTGCGCATTCTACGCTCGTTCCGCCGGTTCTCCGGCCGTGCGCGCCAGCCGCTCCAGATCGGCGTCGACCATCAGCTCGATGAGCTCGCGAAAGGACGTGCGCGGCTGCCAGTCGAGCTTCTCGCGTGCCTTCGACGCATCGCCGACCAGCTGGTCGACCTCGGCGGGCCGCAAGAAGCGGGGATCCACGGTGACGTACTCGTCAGGGTCGAGCCCCACGTGACCGAAGGCGATCTCGGCGCACTCACGGATCGAGTGCTCCTCACCGCTCGCCACTACGAAATCCTCTGGCTCCTCCTGCTGCAGCATCAACCACATCGCCTCGACGTAGTCGCCGGCGAAACCCCAGTCCCGCTTGGCGTCGAGGTTGCCCAGCGCCAGGGTGTCGGCGAGACCGAGCTTGATCCTGGCCACGCCGTCGGTGATCTTGCGCGAGACGAACTCGAGCCCGCGGCGCGGGCTGGTGTGGTTGAAGAGGATCCCGGATACCGCGAACAGGTCGTACGACTCCCGGTAGTTCACGGTGATGAAGTGCCCGTAGGCCTTGGCGACCCCGTAGGGCGAGCGCGGATAGAAGGGCGTCAGCTCGTTCTGCGGCACCTCGCGCACCTTCCCGAACACCTCCGAGGACGAGGCCTGGTAGAAGCGAATCGAGGGATCGACGGCCTTCACCGCTTCGAGTACGCGCGTCACGCCGACGCCGGTGAACTCCGCCGTGAGCACGGGCTGGCGCCAGGACGTCGGGACAAAGCTCTGCGCGGCCAGGTTGTAGACCTCATGCGGCTGGGCGTCCGTCACCGCGCTCGTCAGCGAGAGCTGGTCGAGCAGGTCGGCCTGGATGAGCGTGATCCGGTCGATCAAGTGCTCGATCCGGTCGCCGCTCTCGGTCGAGGAGCGTCTGACCATGCCGAACACCTCGTACCCCTTGTCGAGCAGCAGCTCGGCGAGGTACGAGCCGTCCTGGCCGGTTATGCCGGTGATTAGTGCGCGGCGGGTCATGTGGTCGCTATCTTCTCCTCTCGCACGGCGCCGCGCGCCGCGTCCAACGTGTCGCTGACGGTTTGCTCGAGCGGAATCCGCGGCTCCCAGCCGGTCGCTTCCCGGAGGAGGCTCGCGTCGCCGCAGACTATCGGCAGGTCGGCCGGGCGCAGCCGCTCCGGATCGAACTCGACATTGACCTCCACGCGGGCGAGCCCGACCAGCAGCTCCAGCACGTGCCTCATGGTCACCGTGCGGCCGCTCGCCACGTTGTAGACGGCGGCATCGAGCGGAGACTCGAGCAACAGGCGGTAGGCGCGGCACACGTCGCGAACGTCCGTGATGTCGCGCTCCGCGTCCAGGTTGCCGACGCGCAGCGCACCGCCGCCGGACAGCTCGAGCCGGGCGAGCTGGTGCGCCCACGAGCCCACGGCGAAGCGCTCGTCGCGGCCGGGACCCTCATGTTGGAACGCCCGTACCACCACCGCGTCGACTCCGGCGATACGCGCCTGCCGCGCGGCCAGCTCGGCAGCCGCCTTGGACGCCGCGTACGGCGACTCCGGCGCGACCGGCTCGTTCTCGGGAGTGGGGATGCGCTGCGCGCGTCCGTACACCTCACTGGTTGAGACGACGAGAACGCGCGCTTCGGGTGCTTCATGCCGCACCGCCTCGAGCAGGTTCACAGTGCCGACCAGGTTGACCTGCCAGACACGTGCCGGCTCGCGCCAGGATTCCGCCACCCAGGAGAGCGCAGCGAGATGCACGACGCCGGCGGGTTGCAGCTCGCGCACGGCGCGCACGAGTTCCTCCGGCTCGGTGACGTCGACCTCGGGAGCAGCGGCCCGGTCGCCGAGCTCGGCCTGCAGGTGGTGTCCAGCGAATCCCTGACCACCCGTGACCAGCACCCGGCCGGTCATGGTCGCGCTAGCCTCGGAGCGAACGAAAAACGGAGAACGAAGGCTTGCGCGCGTTCGTGGCCGTCAGCAGGCCCGACTGCCAGCGCTGTCCGATGCCCGGTTCGTCTTTGAGCAGGTACCAGAGCATCATGTCGATCCGGGGATGACGTCGGGCGATTCGATACGCCTGGCGCAGGTAGGCGGCCTGCTTCGCCCAGCTGACGCCGAAGGTCTTGTCGGGCGGGCTCGTCTGATACCCGTATTCGGTGATCCAGAGGCGCTTGGCGCCGTAGAGCCGGGTCAGATCCTTGACGAGGTCACCGATGTTGCCGAGCGTGACCGGCGGCGCGATGAGCCCGCGCTTGCCCCTGTTCGACTTGGGCTTCGTAGTCGGCGTCTCGGTAGGCCTTTGGTAGTACGGATGGTGGGCGTAGGCGTCAAATCGCTTGAGACCGGCGCGCTTCAGGCCGCGCAGGAAGGGGATCGGCCCGATGGAGGAGCGCCGTTTGCCGGCGATGTTGTTGCCGCGCGGCGCGGTTACACCGCAGGCGACCTTCTGTCCGGCGAGCGTCGTCAGATGGACGCCGGTGAAGATCGCGTTGCAGAGCTTTGCGTAGTTGATCGGGCTCTGAGCCACCCAGCGCCGATTCTTACCCTTGCCTTTGCGCAGGTACTGCGGGAACAGGAAGAGCGGGTTGTTCGGCTCGTTCCAGGCCAGCCAGTGACGCACGGCCGGCAGGGTCTTGTCCTCGGTTTCCGAGTTGCCGTCGTCCGGGGCAAACGTGCCGCTGTAGCGCCTCGCGGCCGCGTAGGCGAAGTTGCGCAGGTCGGCGATCTTGGTCGGCATACGGTTCAGGCCGCGCGCGCTGTTCGCCCAGTGCGGCGTGTCGACGATCGAGAAGACGATGCGGATGTCGTGCTCGTCCGCGTCCCGCACGGCGCGGTCGTACCGCGCCCAATCGTAGGCTGCGTCATTCGGGTCGGCCGCGTCCTGGGGCCGGCGGTCGGCCACGCCGAGCCCGCCGCCCCAGTGGAGCGTCACGCGCACCACCTGCGTGCGCAGCTGCTGCAGCATCGGGAAGGAGGTCTCAGGATGCCCGAGCACCTGCGAGTCGTCGTAGATGCCGAGCAGCATCTTCCCTGACGCCGGGGCGCGGTCCGCAGCGGCGCCCGCGACGACGGCGACAGCCGCCGCCAGAAGAAGAAGTTTCTTAGACACCGACGGCTTGTTCTCTCCCGGTGCCCAACATCCTTCTCAGTCCTTCCTCGAGCTCGATCTCCGGCTCCCAGCCGAGCACCTGCTTCGCACGCGTGATGTCGGGCTGGCGGATCTGAGGATCGTCGACGGGCAGTGCCTCGTGGACGATCTCGCTGCTCGACCCGGTCACGCGGATGACCGTCTCGGCCAGCTCCAGGATCGTGAACTCGCCAGGGTTGCCGAGGTTGACGGGCAGATGCTCGCCGCACTCGCAGAGCAGCACGAGCCCGCGCACCATGTCGTCGACGTAACAGAAGCTGCGCGTCTGCGAACCGTCGCCGAAGACCGTGATCGGCTCGTTCTCGAGCGCCTGGCGCATGAAGGTCGGGATGGCGCGTCCGTCGTGGCTTCTCATCCGACGCCCGTAGCTATTAAAAATTCGCGCGATGCACGTGTTCACGCCTTGCTGGCCGTGGTACGCCATCGTCAGCGCCTCCGCGTAACGCTTGGCCTCGTCGTACACGCCGCGCGGGCCGACCGGGTTCACGTTGCCCCAGTAGGTCTCCGGCTGCGGATGCACCTGCGGGTCTCCGTACACCTCGCTGGTCGACGCGAGCAGGAAGCGGGCGCGCTTGAACTTCGCGAGCCCGAGCGCGTGGTGCGTTCCGTAGGAGCCCACCTTGAGCGAGAGGAGCGGCTGGCGGAGATAGTCGATCGGGCTCGGCAGGGCAGCGAGGTGGTAGACGACGTCGACCGCCTCGTCGATCTGGATCTCCTCGATGACGTCGTGGTTCAGGAACGTGAACGCGTCGTCGCGGATGTGCTCGATGTTGGTGAGCGTGCTCGTCTCGAGGTTGTCCACGCAGATGACGCGATGACCCCGTTCGAGCAGGTAATCGCAGATGTGGGAGCCAAGGAATCCGGTCCCGCCGGTCACGACGGCCGTTGCCATGCCGGGCGATGATAGCCATGGCTTCCGCCGGAACGGGCCAATTTGCAGCAATCCTTACGTGCCGCTGAAATCTTGACCAGGCGGGAACAGTGTCGACATGAGCGATCGCGACGACCACGAGGACACCGACGAGGGCTGGCAGGAGGAGTCCGATGAGGAAGCCCTCCAGGCCTTCGGCCGCTTCTGGTTCGAGAACGAGCCGCCGCGGGCTGCGGCCACATTCGTTCCCGACGGACGAGAGGAGGCTTTCGACGCAGCGCGGGCTGCGATAAGCGGCGTGCCGCCGCGCTCAGTTGCCCTGGTGGGCGGCGAGGGCGCCGGCAAGTCAACGGTCGCGCGCGAGCTGGCCGCGCGCCTCCGCGAGCAGGGCTGGCGCATCTTCGAGGCGTCGTCCGTGGAGACCATGGCCGGCATGATGTTCCTCGGCATGCTCGAGGCACGGCTGCAGGCGGTCGTCCGCCTGGGCCGCAAGCAGCCGCTGCTCTGGGTCTTTCCCGACCTGCTGCAGGCGGTCGGGGCGGGCGCGTGGCACAGAGACACGACCGGCCTGATCGGTCGCATGCTGCCGTCGCTCGAACGCGGCGAGATCGTGCTGCTCGCCGAGGTGCGGCCCGACGACTGGGCGTCGCTCGTCCAGCTGCGCCCGCGCGTTCGACAGGCTGTGCAGCGGGTCGACCTGCCCCCGCTCGACGAGCGCGCCGCCCTGCAGCTGGCCCGGGAGCGGCTGGAGCGCACGGCCACGCGCGTCGAGGACGCCACGCTTCGTGAGGCGCTTCAGCTCGCCGACCACTACCTGCCGGCGGCCGAGCTGCCCGGCCATCTGCTGCGCCTGGTCGATGCGGCGCAGCGGAGCCTGCTGCGCACCGGCGACACGGAGGTGCTCAACCCCGGCTCGGTGGTCGGCGCGCTGTCGGAGCTGACCGGCCTGCCCGCGGCGCTGCTGGACGAGCGCCGCCGGCTCGACCTCGCCGAGGTGCGCGCCTTCTTCGAGCGGCGCATTCTCGGCCAGCCCGACGCCGTGGGCTGCCTGGTCGAGCGCATCGCGCTCTTCAAGGCAGGGCTGACGGATCCCACACGTCCGCTCGGCGTCTTCCTCTTTGTCGGCCCGACCGGCACGGGCAAGACCGAGCTCGCGAAGTCGCTCGCGGAGTACCTGTTCGGCTCGCCGAAGCGGCTCGTCCGCCTCGACATGAGTGAGTACCGGACTCCGGACAGCCTCGAGCGGCTGCTCGCCGGCCCCGAGTCGACCGAGTCGTCGGGCCTCATCGCCGCCGTGCGCCGCCAGCCGTTCTCGGTCGTCCTGCTCGACGAGTTCGAGAAGGCGGCGACACCGATCTGGGACGTCTTCCTGCAGCTCTTCGACGACGGCCGGCTCACGGACCGCAGCGGCAACACGGCCGACTTCCGCCACAGCGTCGTCATCCTCACCTCGAACCTGGGCTCGGCGCCCAAGGCGTCGCGCGTCGGCTTCGCCCCGGATGAGCAGGGCGCGATCGCTCCGGCGGCGCTCGAGCGCGCGGTGAGCCAGACATTCCGGCCCGAGTTCGTCAACCGCCTCGACCGAGTGGTCGTCTTCCGGCCGCTGACGCGTGACGTGATGCGACAGCTCGTCGAGAAGGAGCTCAACGACGTGCTCGGCCGGCGCGGCCTGCGCACGCGTCCGTGGGCAGTCGAGTGGGACGCGAGCGCGCTCGACTTCTTGCTCGAGAAGGGGTTCACCACCGACCTGGGCGCCCGGCCGCTCAAGCGCGCGGTCGAGACGCACGTGCTCGCCCCGCTGGCGCGGGCGATCGTCGAACGCGACGTGCCTCAGGGCGACCAGTTCCTGTTCGTGCGCGCGGGCGGCTCGGAGATCGACGTGCAGTTCGTCGACCCGGAGACGGAGCTGCCGTCGGCCGAGAGCGAGGGCGGCACACGGCGGCTCGAGGACATCGTCGCCGACCCGCGCGGCACGCCTGACGATCGCGCGTTCCTCGCCCAGATGCTCGAGCAGCTCGCCGGCCGGATCCGCGACCCCGGGTGGCACAGCGCGAAGCAGGCCGCGCTCGCCCGGATGACCGAGGACGGCTTCTGGGAGTCGCCGGACCGCTTCCGGACGCTCGGGCGAGCCGAGTATTTGGATCGCATCGAGGCCGGCTTCGCGACGGCGGAGTCGCTTGCGCGCCGTCTCCACCGCTCAGCGCGCGTCAACGGAGACGCTTCCGCCGGCATCACCCAGCTGCTCGCCCAGCGCCTCTTCGTGTTGCAAGCGGCGCTCGGCGGCCTCGACGCGGGCGACCCGCCTGGCGCCTACGTGCAGGTGCGCCCCGGCTCGAACGAGCCGGGCGCAGCCGCCTTCGCGCGGCGCCTCGCCGACATGTACCGCGCGTGGGCCGAGAAGCGGGGCATGCGCCTCGAGGAGCTGCAGCGGCGCGACGGCGACTCGCGCGGCAGTGTCGTGCTCGGCGTGGACGGGTTCGGCGCGCTGACGCTGCTCAAGGGAGAGACGGGGGTGCACGTGTTCGAGACACCGCGCGACGAGCACTCGTTCGACCGCGTCACGGCGCACGTGGTCGTGATCGCGCAGCCACCGGAGCCCGCCGATTCCTCGGCGCGCGCGGCGGCCGCGCTAGCCGGTGCCGAGGCGCCGCAGACGATCGTGCGTCGCTACCGCGAGGAGCCGTCACCGCTCGTGCGCGACAGCGTGCGCGGCTGGCGGACGGGCCGCCTCGATCGCGTGCTGGCCGGCGATTTCGACCTCTTCTAGGCGATGCCGAGCAGATCGGTCGCGGCACCGACCAGCTCGTCGCCGGCGTCCAGCCGTCGGACCACGCCGACGTCAAGGCGCGCCTGCACGCCGTCGAAGAGCGTGTAGTTCGCCCACAGCGACTCGAACGTCGACCACCAGCGCAAGCCGGCCGCTTGGGGGTGCCGCGTGAAGAGCTCGCGCGCCTGCGGCTGTGTGACTGTTCGATTTCTGGTTGCCACTCGCGAGGGACGAAGCCGCTCGCGAGTCAGCGTGCGCGGCTCGTCGAGGTCGACGATCTCCTCGTCGTCCCGCACCTCGATCTCGGCGACGGCCAGCGGCAGCCCATGACGCACGAGCAGCTCCGGCGTGAAGCGGTGGCCGCGCCAGGGCGCCAGCTGCTCGACGACGCCGGACACGTCGCGGTCGGTCAGGTACAGGCAGCCGTAGAGGTCAGGATTGTCGTGCCGGCCGTCCCCCTGGTGCTCACGCGGGATCCAAAGCGCGCCACCGGCCGCGTGTGGGGCAGCACGTCTATTCCAGGCGAAGCAGCGGTGGACGATCACGCAAACGAGCCCGCGCGCTCGGCGCGGATCGCTCGCATGAGCTCTTCGGCCTTGCCCGACCGGACGAGGTCGATGGGCCGGCGGTCGCCCAGGTGTGGGTTGAGGCCGAACAGCCACGCGCGCGCAGCGGACGGCTCGTAGAGGCGCACCAGGCTCGACATGACCAGCTCGAGCAGGTCGACCCGCTCGGCGTTCAGCGGATCGATGCCGGCACCCCGCAGCCAGCGGCTCACCCGCGAGCGGCTGACGCCCAGCAGCTCCGCAAGCGCCGACTGGCTCTCGAAGTCCTGGGCCAGAGCGCGCACCTTGGCTGTGGTTGCGACCGGCATGGCTCGATCGTAGCGCAACAATTCTTGTTGCGCGTACGCTCTGGGCGTGAATGCCTGGCGACATCTGCTCGCCGTCCTCCTGTGCCCGGGCGTCGTCGCCGTGATCGTCCCGGCGATCATCGTCTGGCGCAACGGGGAACCCGCGCTCGTGCCGGGCCTCCTGGGCGCAGTGCTGATCGGCGTCGGCATCGCACTCGTTGCCTGGACCGTCACGCTCTTCGCAAGAGTCGGACGAGGCACGCTCGCGCCGTGGGACCCGACCTCGCGGCTCGTCGTGCGCGGCCCTTACCGCCATGTGCGCCACCCGATGATCACGGGTGTCGGCTGCGTGCTCCTGGGCGAGGCTGCGCTGGTCCGCTCGCTGCCGCTGCTGATCTGGCTCGCGGCGTTCGTGGCCGTGAACGCCCTCTACCTGCCGCTCGTCGAGGAGAAGGGCCTCAGCCGACGCTTCGGCGAGGAGTACGAGCGCTACAAGGCCAATGTCCCGCGCTGGCTGCCGCGCCGGAGGCCCTGGGACGCGCCTGACTGACTTACGCTGGCCCTGAGTTCACAGAAGATTTACCCGCAAACGCGGACTTTCGACAGTTGCCCTCGTCCCACCCTCGTGAGGACGACACACGAAAGGGGTTCCATGCGCATCAAGACTGGACGTTTCCGCCGGCGCACGCTCGCATTCGCCGGCTCCGCAGCGGCACTCCTCGCCCTGGCCGGCCTCGCAGTCGGCGCCCAGCAGGCCTCACCGCCAACGGTTCGCGCGGTGCCGACGATCGAGGGCGAAGCGCGCGAGGGCAAGACACTGACTGCTCGCCCGGGTGAGTGGGGCGGCTCGCCCGCCCCGACGTTCACCTACCAGTGGCGTCGCTGCGATAGCGCGGGCAACAACTGCGTGGCCATTTCCGGGGCGACGGCGACTACCTACGCGCTCGTCGCGGCAGACGTGAACCGAACGATCCGCGTGCGCGTGTCGGGGACGAACAGGGACGGGGTCGTTACGGCCGTGTCCCGCCCGACGCCCGTCGTGGTGGCGGCAAACAGCCCGCTGCCGCCGGGCGCGCCGGCCGGAGCCGTGCGGCTCGCCGACGGCAAGATCTCCATCCCGGCGACGAGCGTGGCGCTGCCCGATCGGCTGATCATCTCGGCCGTGCAATTCCAGCCGTCCATCATCCGCTCGCGGCAGCCATTCCTGGGCCGCTTCCGCGTCACGGATACGCGCGGCTACGTCGTGCGCGACGTGCTCGTGTACGCGCTGGGGCTGCCGTACAGCTGGCTGCAGCAGGGCGTCGAGCGGCCGACAGACGTGGAGGGCTACGCGAACATCGAGCTCATGCCCACGGCGCGGACGCCGCTCGTCAACGGCAGCACGATCGTCATCTTCGTGCGAGCCCGCAAGGTGGGCGACGACCTGCTCGCCGGCGTCTCGACGCGGCGGCTCGTTCAGGTCCGCCTCGCCCGGCCGGCGAGCTAGCGGGATCACTCTGCGGGGGCAGTCTAGGACTGTCCCCGCAGGGGACTGTCCCATCACGCTGCGCCGCAGTCGAGATCCGCTACGACGACCACGCGAAAGACCTTCAGAGCGTGCACAGCCGAGTCTGCAACGAGTCGGCGCCGTTGATTTCTGACCTCGTGCTGCCATGACGACCTTGAACGGGGGACCCAACTGGGCGCCATCGACATCCGAAACCCACGCGCTCGCCATAGCCGGGCAAGCCGGGCATCCCGAGCGGACGCTCGGAGCACATCTTGAAACGCAGCGCTACGAGGTGTAGAAGGTCTGTTGTCCTGAGGCAACGGAGGGACGATGCGGCTCCTAAAGGCGTTCGGCATGATCCTCATCGGGGCGTTCCTGCTGCTCACTGCGCTCCGTGCCGTATTCGAGGATGGCGAATCAGACGCTGATCAGACGGCAAAAGCTTGCAAGAAGGCGACACAGCTTGCCACGCACGCGCGCTGGCGAAGTGCCGAGACGCAATTTGCCGCACTGATCGACGCTGACCCGAGCCAGAGATGCGCGCGCGACGGGCTGAACGTGCTCCTCGTACGTCGTTGTCGGGCAGCCGGCGCACTGGCAAGCGCGGGTCGAACGGTCGAGGCGGATCGACGTATGCTCACGCTGCTCGCGCAGCACCCCCACGCGTCGTGCGCTAAGCGTCAACTGCGCAATTCCGCCAAGCGAGCTTGCTGGACAGCTCGAGGTCACGTCTCGCGTGGCCTACCCGTCACAGCCACTAGGGCGTATCACGCGCTCCTCACTCGCATCCCTGCCTCCCATTGCGTCGTACGCGCAACAGGAAAGCGTGCCCGCCGATGATGGCGGAGGGGCCGACTGCGGGCGGTTTCGTCGACTGGATCGTTTGGCCTGCCGACAAGGCAATCGAGATGGCTCGCGAGGCCAATGCGGTCGAGGCTGCGCTTTTCGTCCTCGGCGCGTTACTCGCCCTGCGTGGCCTCTACTGGATCTGGAGATTGGCGCGCGGAAAGCCGGGGCCGGTCGAGATCAACGAACTTACAGACAGCCAAGGCGACAAACCCAACGCGCGAATGACTCAGCTCGTCCGGGCACGGGTTGCCGACTCTGGTCTCCTTTCACTACCCGTGCCCATCGCGGCCACGGCGGGCCCCACCGCCGTTGTCGAGGAAGCGCCACTGCCACAAGCGAAGTGGATTGCCGCGTTGGTGGAGCACGTCCCAGGTTTCGTTCGTCCGAAGTACGGCCACCGCGTAACCGGGACAACCTGGTCGAAGGATGGCCAGACCTGCCTCGCGTTGCAGATCGTCGATGCCGCTTCGGACCATCCACCGCAGGCGCTGGTCCTTGCCGGCGCCGACGAGGAGGACGTGGCACGTAAGGCGGCGGCGGCGATCCACGGCGCGATCACATCGCCGCGGCGCGTTGCCCGCCGGATCAAACCGTGGAAACGCTGGCGCGGGCCGTCCGCGCCGGGTCTTGCACTACTGCAACGCGCGAAGGCGCTTGAGCGGACGTCCAGTCGGCCAGCTATACGGGCCGCCTATGACGACGCGGTGGAGGCCGACCCGCTGAACGGACTTCTCCGTGTACACAGGGCCGCACTGCTCGAAACGGGAGTCGCTCGATGGGGGCTCGGGTCGCAGACGTTCGAGCACCTCCTCGACGCGGTGGAAGACTATCGCGAGGTTTCGGGCCTCTGGCCGCGCTTCTGGGAGGCGCGCTATCGGCTCGCAGCGGTGTACAGCTTCACGGCGTGGTGGCACGCGCTTTGGCGGAGGCTCGAGGGTCCTGATGAACGCGCCGCCGCGCAGGGCCGCTTCGCCCGCGTGACGGGAGAAGTGTTCACAGGCGACGGGCCCTCTCCGGAGATGCTGCTGACCCTCGCGTCCAAAGAGTGGGACGAACTCGCCCATGTTCAGTCGGGCCGACCCTGGAAGATGCGTCGAGTGATCGAGCTCGGCAGTCTCTGCACGCGTCTCCAGCTGACGAGTCTGAATCAACGGGACGACAGGAACGAGGCGCGAGCTCTCGTAGCACAGTCATCACGATTGGGCGATGCCACGAGTGTCAGGAGACCCTGGCAGCTCGAGTACAACTTCGCGTGCTTCTACTCCATCGCCATGAGCGCATTGGAGAGCGAACGTCATGCTTTCGCGGCGCGCGCACTCCGTCATCTCGACCAAGCCGCCGAAACCGCCGGCGCCGAACTCGATCGCAAGTGGATGCTTGCCGATCCGGACCTCGAAGCCCTCGACGAGTGGCTCGAGCACCCGTCGAATTTTGACGGTGCGCCAGCGTCCGTTTGGTTTTGGCGCGGGTTTTTCCTTACGAAGAGCCTTTAGTTTGTAGCAGCGGCTTCGACGAGCCGGCACAGCGCATTCGCGAGCCGCATCTGCTCGACGGTGCGGCAGTTCGCATCGAGCAGCCGCGGGCTCGCCACCAGGTACGCGAGGCACTTTGCGCGCGAGATCGCCACGTTGAGCCGGTTGCGCGAGAACAGGAAGTCGAGCCCGCGCGGGACGTCCTCGCCGCTCGAGCTGGCCATCGAGTAGAAGACGACCGCCGCCTGCTGGCCCTGGAACTTGTCGACCGTGCCGATGCGGATTCGCGTATCCGGGATGTGCTGGCGCAGGCAGCGGACGTGGGCGTTGTAGGGCGACACGACGATCACGTCCTGCGGCTCGAGCGGCCGCGCACCGTCCTCGTCCTCGTACGGCGTGCCGAGCAGCCGCTCGATCTCGGCCCGCACCGCGCTCGCCTCCTCCGGTGAGGACTGCTTCTGCCCGTCGTGGGTCACCGGGATGAAGCGCAGCCCGTGCCCGGCGGCGAGCGAGCGCTCGAGTGCCCGCGCGGCCGGCTCCAGCCGCCCCTCGTAGAACGTGTCCGAAATGAAGCTGCACACCTCGGGTCGTAGCCGCCAGGTCTCCTCCAGGAAGAGGCCCATGCCCTCGCGCAGCGTCTCGTCGTCGCCGAGCAGGTGCCCGAGCACCGAGGCGTTCGCGCCCGGGGGGTGCGTGCCCTGCGAGACCTGAGGCAGCTGATTCGGGTCGCCCAGCAGCACGAGGTTGCGTGCGGCTGTGCCGGCGGCGAGCGCCTCAGCCAGCGACACCTGCCCCGCTTCGTCGACGAACAGCGTGTCGACGTGGCCCTCCAGCTCCTCGCGCGAGAAGAGCCAGGACGTGCCGGCCACGAGCTGGAAGTCCGGGTCGAGCATGCCCTGGTTCGACTCCACGCACTCGACGAATTCGTCCTCGTAGCGCGTGTCCGGATCGTTCGAGCACTTCTTGGCGCCCTTGAACTCGAAGTGCTGGTCGCGAGACGCGTCGCGCACGTCCTCGAGGAACTTGTGGATCGCCTTGTGGCTGAGGGCTGTGACGCCGACGCGCTGGCCGCGGCGCATCAGCTCGATCGCCACGCGTGCGCCCGTGTAGGTCTTGCCCGAGCCGGGCGGGCCTTGCACGAACAGGTAGCTGCCGTCGAGCGATGCGGCGGCCTGGACGGGGCCGGCGTCGAGGCGCGCCCGGGGCGGGCGCCGCTCCAGGATCTCGACGAGCGCTGGGTAGCGTCCGCCACCGTTGGCGCAGTCGAGCGCAGAGCGCATCACGGCCTCCCGCTGCACGCCGGTATGCAGCGGCTTGGTCGGGATGAGCGCCTCCGGCAACGGCTCATCCGCGCGGTCGGCGGCGCGCCGGAGCGTGATCAGACCTTGCTCGTCGTCGACCCGCACGTTGTAGGTCTTCTGTGTGGCGGGGTCGACACACGGACCGCCGATCTTGTGCTCCTGCGGCGGGAAGCTGAGTGTGTAGACGAGCGATTTCTTGACGCGCTCGGGCTCGCCCACCGGTTCGATCTCGCCGATCGTGTCCGTGTCGTGAAAGAGCTCGTCGGCGTCGAGCTCCAGGTGGTTGAAGTACTCCCACCACTGCGGCTTCTCCTCGCGGCGGTGGTACTCGAGTAGGTGGCCGAGCAGCCAGCGCGGCTCGCTCTCCTCGGTTCCGTCGAGCAGCCTTTGCCGCAACGCGTCGCGAGCCCGGTGACGTTCTTCGACCTCCTCGTCGGTCTCGCGGCCATCCGGCGCGGGCCGCCACGGCAGCTCGGCCGGCCTCTGCGCGAGCAACCAGCGGTGCAGCTCGTACGTTGAGAGGCAGTCCTCGGCGTTGTAGTCGCGGATTCCGTCGAGCAGCGTGGCGTCGCCGATCTCGAGCCATTGCTCGAAAGCGTTCACTGACTCGCTGCCGCCTGAGACCTCTGCGCGGCGCTCGAACTCGTAGAGCTTCTCGACGTCCTTGATCGAGTAACTCGCGAGCGATGCGCGCAGCCCCTGGCGCACGACGCGGTAGAGGTCGACGAGCACCTCGCCGCGGAGCAGGTCGTCGATCTCGCTTTCGCGCGTCGCGTGCGCGCCCATGAGCCGTGTGAGTGCCGTCCGCTCGTACGCCGCGTAGTGGTAGACGTGCATGCCGGGGAAGCGCCGGCGGCGCTCGACGAGCCAATCGACGAACCGCTCGAATGCCGCGCCCTCGCCGTCGCGGTCGAGGGCCCATTCGCAGCAGTAGGTGGGCGTGCCGTCGTCCCCGAGGTACACCCAGCCGAACAGGTACTCGAGCCCTCGCGCCGGCTCGAACCACGGGTGGCCCTCGAGGTCGAGCCAGACGTCGCCGGGCGACGCCTCGGGCAGCAGCGCGAAGCCGCGCTCGTCTTCGAGCGGCAGCAGGTCCCAGCGATGCTCGCCGGTGCGGCGGTAGTGGAGCTGGAGCGCCGCCTGGTGGCGCAACCGGTCGAAGACGGGCGGGCGGATCTTCGGCACCTTCGTGCCCGGCGCCGCTTCGCCGAGCTGCTCGAGCGTCGTGATCCCAAAGTCGACGAGCCGCTCGAACTGCCGCCGCGAGACGCCGGCGACAAGCGTCAGGTGGTC
The DNA here is from genome assembly GCA_036824245.1 of Gaiellaceae bacterium. Taxonomy (GTDB): domain Bacteria; phylum Actinomycetota; class Thermoleophilia; order Gaiellales; family Gaiellaceae; genus JACVRM01. Next base: position 69,486 of record DAITAO010000003.1, read on the forward strand.
GTCACGCCGCCAGGTCTCCTTGCAGAGCGGCAGGAAGTCGCAGAGCGAGCAGTGGTCGACCGGGTACGGGTAGGTGTCGAGCCCGGCGGCGAGCGCCTCCTCGAAGCGCCGCTTGACGCGACGGTAGTAGGCGGCGTAGTCACCGGGCCGGAAAGTCTCGCGCTCGCCGAGCCCGTTGACCACGTGCATGGCGGCGGGCATGCGCCCCTGGATACGGGCGAGGTGCTCGTTGTAGAAGCAGAGCTGAAGCACGTGCGCCGGCCGCGCACGGCGCGCGAGCTTCGTGTCGACGACCTCGTAGCAGCCGTCCGCCCGCCGCTCGAGGAAGTCGGCGAAGCCGCGCCACGCGCCGTCCGCGAGGCAGGCCTGGAAGACGACGTCGGCGCCGGCACGGATTGCCTCGTCGGTGGCGCGGGCGGCAGCGACCCAGTCGAACTCGAACGGAATCTCGGCCACGTCGCGCCCGCCGGCGATTAGCCCGTCGAGGTAAGCCTGCTCGTGGTCGTCGCCCTTGGCGCGGATCAGCTCAGCGTGCGGGTTGAGGCGGAACGGCTTGACGAGCTGGCCGCGCGCGACCGCCAACTGCTGCGCAGTCAGGTGGACGCACGCCAGAAATGCGTTGAGATCGGAAGGCGAGAAGGTGAGCTGGCCGTTTTGCTGCCGCATCACGAGAGTATCGGCTTACAGCCCGGACGAGCTTACGGGCAAGAACGCAGCGTAGGATCGGACGCTGCCTCGCGAGATCTGTTCCTGAGTGACGAAGTTCTTCTATCTCAAACCGATCTCCCGTCCCGAAGAGGTACGCGAGTACTTGACGAGCAAGCATCATTGGCGGCGCGACCACTCCGCCTACGAGCTTTCGACATCCTGGATCGGGGCAGGCGACGTTCTGCCGGCTCGCGTGCGGGAGGTGCTCGACACAGTGGAGGAGTATCGCGGCGGCTCGCTGATCGATAACTGGAACGTCAGCACCGGCAAACAACGTCGGCTCGAATCGCTTTGCGACCTTTTCGACCTCGACGTCACCTCGGTCGGCCACCTGCGCTACCAACTGTTCCACCGAACTGCGTCGGCTGTATTCGAGGCGCAGCGCTACGGCGCAGATCAAGCCATGCTCCTCATCCACTCGTTCAGTCGCAATCGAACGTCATTCGCCGACTACCGCGCGTTCGCGGAGGCCTTGGGCGTTGACGGCGCCGACGTGGGCCATGTTTCCACGCCCCGGACAGTGGGCGGCGTCGAGTTGCAGATCGCGTGGATCGATGATGCGCCAAGCCGCACCCTGTCAGCTCCGAAATAGTCTGGAGCCGAGCCCGTGCGCTTCGGGTGGTCATCGTGGCATCCGGCTCCGCCAGCGAGCTGCATTGGCCATCAGCCAGCGGGGTGCTGTGCTCACTGCGATAACGGTCGCCGGCATCATGGCCGCTTCACGTCAGCTCGAGAAAGTACTTACGATTTCCCCGTGGGACATGCACGGAAGAACCCGGCTCCCCGAAAGGGGGCGCCTCCACTGCGGGTCTCCGTGCCGCTCACGATCTTGAGGGCGATACGAGTGAGCGACGGCTCCCGCACGTACCAGGTAGAGGCGGTGGATGACGACTTTGTGCATGTCCGTGGAACGCGCCTTGTCATTCCGATCCGTCCGCTCGACGTTCAAGCGATCGAGTTGCACGTTGGCCAGCGCGTCCCCCGCTATCTCCGCGTGAAGGTTGCCACTGACCGACATGCCGAGATCCTCGCAGCAGCGGCGATTGTGGCTTCGATCGTCGGCTACCCGCGAATAGGCAAGCGTGGGCGAACACCGGGCGGCCCATCGGACCGTGTATGGACTGATCATGTCGCTCTCGCTCACGGTGACAATCCGCTCGAAGCATTAGCGATCTCGTCGGATCCGACGCCCGTGAGTCCGCACGTCCGCCAGAAGCACGGTCGGATTCGCTATTGGCTTGAGCAGGAGTGATGGAAGCGCAAGACAAAGCACACCTGCGGTCAGATCTTCCTCATATCGCTCAGGAGACGAAGCTCTTTTAAGCCGCCCCCTACATGGGCCGGTACCTTCAGGATTTGGCGAACAGCGATCTGGCGGAGCTCGTCGATAAGTGCGTCCTTGCAAGGACGCGACGAACGGTTTCGAACGGCTCTGGAGCGAACAGCGCCTCGACCTAGCGGTCGAGAACGTCGCCTGGAAGCACCGGCACCTGTTTCCGCCTTCAGTCGGACGCGCGGAGGCCGATCGGCTTCGCGCAGCGCGCTTCGATGTTAGGACACAGAAGCACTTCTAGACGACTGAATGCCTATGCACGCTCGTCGCCTAGCGCCGGGTCGTACGTATGATCGAGCGCTTCTCGCGCCCGCATGTACTCGCCCCAACGCAACTCGATGTGTGATTGCCTTTGAACCGACTTTCGCAGATCCCGACCGTCTGGCTCACAGATGTCGACCAGGTCGGGGGCCCTAGAGTAATCGGCGATCGCCAGCTTGAGTCGGATTCTGCTCCGCCACGGCCACCGCTCCTCTCGGCCGCTCCTGATGGGATGTGACACGACTTCAGCGATGCCGATGACTTTACGCTGTGGTATCGCATAAAGAACAAGCTCATCGCCGATCTCGACTTTGGCGCGCGTCGTGAACCCGACCTCTTCGCGAAGATCCACGCGCTGCGTCAACCATGGGTCGGGCATCGGGCTGTCGACGGCCCCGACGAGTTTGAGCCACGGCGGCACGCCTACTCTCGCTCGAAGCCGTGGTTCCCGAACTTCAGCGTTCGGGCATTCTCCGTCACTGTCCGAACGATCTCGTCTGGCACACCCTCAGGCACGCTCGCCTGGATTTCGAGTCGCACCTCCACATTCGCGCCGCTTAACCCGGACAGATGCTGGATTACGTTCTCGGCGATCTCACCCGCGTCGCGGCCCACGCGTAACGGGTCGAGCTCCACCGAGCCGAAGAACCGCTGCGGCAGAGCGACCGCTTCGCTCCCCTCGCCAGTCTCTGTTTCTGTCTCCGTGGTGTCGCCATTCGAACCCGCACCAGCGCCTCCGCCCGAGTCACCGCCGTCCGCACCTGCATCGGCGTCGAGCTGCCGGCGAGCGGCCTCAGGCTTCACCACAAGTGAGGAGGCGTCGATTCGCGCCGTTGCGTGAGTACCGGCAGCAAGCCCTAGGTAGCGCTCTTCAGCCTCGTCGCAGGCGTCGGCGTACGCGAACGTCTCCTGCTCCCACGTGAGTCGCGTGGCGCCGTCCTCGATCGCGCCCGCAAGCACGGACGCGTCGCGTAGGCGGGGCAGATACAGGTACTGGGCGTAGTAGCTCCACAGGTCGCGGGTTCCGACGTGGTCGCCTTCGTTCGGCCAGAGCGGAATTCTGTCGAGGTCCATCCGGAGCCGGATCCCCGAGTACGCCGTGATAAGTGTCTCCTCGCCACGCAGCTTCCGCGACACGCGCACCGCGAGTGCGTCCGAGCCCGAGATCCGGATCTCCTCCCATTGGACACCCGGCTCGTCCGGTTTCGTGGACGGGACAAGTGCCCATTGATAGGCCTCGCCGATCCGGTGGCGCACGGCGTCGTCCCACTCACCGACCCGCGCCTCCACCTGGGCGCGCTGCACCGTGTCGAGATTGAGCAAGTCGCGCTCTTCGTGGATCGAGCGCCACGCCAGAAGCTGGCGTACCGCGTCGCGCAGCTCGTCAAGCCTTGCTCCATCGGCGGCGAGAAAAACCAGCATGTTGCGGTTGAGCCGCGGCCCGCCGGCCCGCTCGTCCAATATTCGCGCGACAAAGGCACGTGCGGCGCTCTCCTCGCCCCGCGCGTGCGGACGCGCCGGGCCCACCACGACGAGCCGCACCTCGGCCTCGTCGTGGACGTCGGACGGCGAGCCGGGCGCCGCGTGGACCGCAGCGAAGTCCCCGCGCTCCCGGTCTGCGCGAAGACGGCGCTCGATCTCTTCTTCGACGCGATCGTCGGGAACAAGCGCAGCGCGGTCAGCGGCTAGGCGCGTAACGGTCGGCTGGAGCGAGTACCAGTGCCGCTGCCCGTCGGTCGAGAGGTAAGTCGCGTTGTTGGCAAGGCGGCGAAGCGCGTCGCCGAACGTTGCGGACGACTCGCCGGGCTGAACGCAGCCGAGCTTAACCCGTAGGTCGTCGATTCCGCGGTTCGCGACTTCCGAAACCGGTGCAGAGCCCAGGTACACGGTGCGCGCCACGCGCCGTGTAGCCGAGTATCGCCCGAAAGTGCCCGCATTCTCGGCATCAAGCCGAAGGGGCAACGAGTTCGGCCCGTCCACGTCAGTATTGATCACCGGAGTCCACTCGTCGTCGAGGTAACGCGTCAACTCGTCGACAACCCGTGCGTCGTCAATCGGCAGCGTCCCAGGCATGATCAGCAGGCTCCGCTCGTCGCGTTCCCAGAGCTGATGGATCACCGCCGCCATTAGCCGCAGAACGCCGCGCGTCCGTTGAAAGCGTTCTAGCGTGGACCACTCTCCGTAGAGGCGGTCAAAGAGTTCGGGATGGATTGGATACGAAGCGGTTAGCCGGCGCTCATAGTCAGCCTCGGCGACCTCGGAAGGGAACTCTCCCCGATTGCCGCGGTACTGCTCACCGAACGCGCGGACAACTGCGTCACGCTCCCGCGCAAGCTCCGAGGGGATTTCCTCGAACAATCGCCTTCGAACGATCTCGAATCCCTCGTCAGCCGTCGCAGGCTTCCACGAGCTGGCGATACGTCCAACCACGTTCTCGAGCCGCCTACGGGCTTCCCTACCTCCCTCGCCTCCCGTCTCGATGTCCGAGGCTGGAATCGAGACGACGAGCATGGCAGTCGCCACGTCCTTGGCCGCATCAGTCAGCGCCTGAGCGAACGTGAACTGCGTGTCGAACGAACCGGACGGCAGGCCTTCGATTCCGTAGAGCTGCCGCGCGTAGGCAACCCACTCGTCGATGAGGATCAGGCACGGGGCGTGCTCACGAATGAGCTCCGTTAGGGCCTGCCCAGGGTTGGTCGACGTCCGGTCGGCGTCGCCCACCATGTCGTACGCGGGGCGGCCGCCAAGTTGCCACGCGAGCTCACCCCAGAGCGTACGCACCTCGGTGCCGTCGTCCTTACGGTGGACAGTGCCGGGAGCAATCTTCTGACCCACGAGAACGGCGACCTGCGACGCGGGCGGTCCTTCAAGCTCAGCGTCAGCGAGCATCTGCTCGACGCCAGCGAGCTGCGAGGGCGAGTAGCCGCCGGCTAGGTGATAGAGGGCGATCAGCGAGTGCGTCTTGCCACCGCCGAAGTTCGTCTGCAGGGCAACAGCCGGATCGCCGCCCTCGCCGCGCAGGCGGCGCGTCGCGTTGAGCAGGAGCTCGTGAAGGCCCTCGGTCAAGAACGTGCGCCGAAAGAACTCCTCGGGTCGCCCATACTCCGCCGTAGCCTCGTCGCGCCAGACCTGATGAAGGTCAGCGGCGAACTCTGCCTGCTGGTAGCGGCCCGAGGCGACGTCGGGATGCGGCGTTACGACCTCGCGCCACGGCTTGAGCCCGGCGGTCGGCTGGCCGGCGGTCGCGCTGGTCGCTGCCCGTCGACGGACAGCGCGAGCCTCCTCGGCGTACTGGGTGCGCTGGAGCTCCTGCCGCATCTTGTCCACCTGCGACGCCTGTTCGGGCGCGCTGACCGCGTCGAGCAGGAGGTGCGCCGTGTCGAGGGCGCGCAGCGTCTGCTGGGTCGTGAAGGCTTCGTTGTGCGCCCACCGATTGCGGATGTCGAGCAGCTCGCCGACCCAGCTCCGCCCGCTGTGCCCGAGCGACTCGTCGAGCCCGTCGCGCCAGAAGCGAATCATCGCCTTGAGCAGGAACTGCGCATCGGCCTTCGCGTTCGCCGGTGCGCCGCGACCGTCGCCGACCGCCTGGGCCCAGTCGGCGCCAACGCGCTTCGTCAGCCGCGCGTCCACGAACGGCGCGAGCCCCTGCGCGAGGAGCTGCATCGCGTGCTGGACGCGCTGGCTGTTCGTAACGGCCATCGACTAGATCCCCAGCACGGTCTGCGCGTCGGGCGCTTGCCCGGCGCGCTGTGTGACCGCTGGCCACGACACGACGAGTGCGTTGTAGCCCAGCGCGTCCTGCGCCCAATTCTTACGCTCGCAGATCGTGTAAAGCCGGTACGCCAGGTCGCGCGCTGCATCGCCTAGGCCGCCGACGCGGCGCACGAGGTCTGCGGCGCCTTCCTCACCGCCTTCCTCGAGGCGCTTGATGAGGTGTTGCGTCACTTCCCAGACGGTGAGCCGCCGGTCGGTGGCCGGATCCCAGTCGTTCGAGAGGTCGCTGCGCCCGAGCAGTCGAACCTTTCCGGCACGCGACACGATGATTCCCGCGTGCTCGACGCTCGCCACCGAAATCGCCTTCGCTGTCGCAAGCGTCTCCGCTTCGCCATACGGCCCTTCACCCAAGCCACGGGTCTCGAACCACGCAACAGCGAAGCGGGTGTGCGCGTCGAGGTCTCCCTCCTGCTGGGCGAGCACCTCATCGAGGGCCTCGTTAATCAGAGCCAGGGCTGTACGGACGGTCATCGAAGTGCCGTCGACCTCGACCACCCTTGCGTATCGCGAGAAGATCGCCATGCCCGGCCCGATCGCCGCCTGCGCGAGGTCGACTGGCGCGATGTTGCCGTGCTGGAGCGTGAGCAGCGCGTCTGGCAGCTCCGCGCGCAGCGCGTCGACGAGCTCGCGGCGGGTCGCGATCGGAGCGGCGGCGGGACGCGGGCGGCAGACGAGCACAATCGAAGAGGCGAGCGCGCTCGTGCCGATCGAGACGCTGCGCCCGGTTCGCTCGGTCCGCACCGGCCAAGTGCCCGTGACCGCGTAGCCGCTGTCGATCAGACCCGTAAGCATCGAATCCCAGCCTGTCGACGCGACCGCTCCGTCGTTCGACTCGGCTTGCTTGAACGCGTAGAACAGCGTCAGCGGGTAGTCCGGGTGCTGAGCATCGCGCATTCGCAAGAACGCCTGCCGGAGCCCCTCCTCGAAGAACCGCTCCGCTCGCGCGCGATCGCCGTCGAAGCGGTACGGCGTTGCGACGAGCTCCTGGCTCTTCGGCGTGAGCAGCGTGCTGAAGAGATCCGCGTAAATCCGGCCGAGCGACCGACGCAGCCAGACGTAGAAGAAGTCGGCGAGATCCGCGTAACCGATGTTGTCGTAGTACGGCGGGTCAGTGCACACCAACGGTCGGACAACGCCATCGACGGCTGCTGTTGCGTCCAGCTGCCGCGTGATCGACCGTCTTCCCGCCGGAACTACGTCTAAGACTTTCGGGATCCACCCGAGGAAGATCTCCAGGCTCCCGCTTGACGGTCCAAAGACGTTGCCCTCGGCGAAGTCCCAGGTCATCGGGATCGCTTGGCGCGCGAAAGCGTTCCTCAAGATCTCCATCTGAGGATTACTCGCCCACGTCGTGATCGTGCACGAGTAATCCGTAACCCGGCTGACACAAAGTCCGAGGTACGTCGCCACTGCGTCGGCGTAGGCCTCCTCGGCGCCGTCGCTGAGGACGCGCTCGCGGGCCTCTCCGACGAGGTCGCTGAACAACGTCAGCGCGACAAGTTGCCGCGGCGTGAACAGGTCGCGATGCTTGGTCATCCCGTACGCCTGCACGCGGAAGCCGAGTGCCTGCTCGGGAAGACTTGTTTCGGGTACATCATCTGAAGGCTGAGCGCTCGCCGCGATCTCGGCGTGCTCGGTGTCAGGCGGTAGATACACGCGGCCGCGGTCGCCCTCCGCGACGATTGCCATCATCTGCGCGTCTGTCCGACCGGCCTTGCCCTCAGCGCGCACGTACGCAAGCGGGACCGCGGTCTCGCAGGCAACGCAGCGGGCGCCGCGACGGCTGACCGTCCCCTCCGGCGCGTCCCTGCCCGGACGCACCTCGAAGCGCACCGCCCGGCGCTCGACGACAGGGCCCACGTGCCGCTCCTTGCCCCTCTTCCTAGAAAGCGCGAACGAGCGGACGAGCGGCATGCGCACGCCGCATGCGGGGTTCGGGCAGGTGACGGTCCGCGCCCAGAGCCAAGCGATCACCGGCATCTCCCGACCGTCCGGGAACTTCGCCTTCGGATAGAAGTGCCCGATGCGCCTGAACGCCTCGTCGCGCATCCACTTGCCGTAGAAGCGCACGTCCTCGGCGAGCCCCTGCGCACCCTTCCACGTCGCGCCATGATCGAGATCCGCGCGCGACTCCGGGTTCACCGGGGGCCTGCTGGCGAACGTCGACGGGATCTCGGCGAGCGCCTTCGTAATGAGGACCGCGACCGGGTTCAGGTCCGATGCGTGCGCCTCCAGCCCGAGTCGCTGCGCCTCGAGCGGGATCGAGCCGCCGCCACAGAACGGATCGAGTACCGGCGGTGGGTTGCCGTCCGTCGCCTTCATGATCTCGGCGCGGGCAGCCCCGAGCACCGTCTCATTGTTCGAGTGCTCCCACTTGACGAGCTCCTCGATGATCCGGAAGAGTCGCTGCCGCTCGTGCTCCTGGCCCTCCTGGGTGGGAAACTCCTCAGGCCTGCTCGACGGGTCTTCCACGATCGAGGCGAAGAGCACAGCCCGGCAAGCAGCGAGCGGCCGCCTAGCCCACCAGAGGTGCAGCGTCGATGGGTGTCCGTGCCGGATTGACTTCTCGCGCGCTGACTCGCGGTTAATTGCCTCTAGGGGGAGCGCAACCTCGATGAGCTTCTTCCGATACGGATCGCTCACGCCGCGACCTCGTCGGCGACCGCAGGAGCGGCAAGCTCGTCTGGGCTGGCCTTGTCTCCGAGCGACCGCAACAACTCCGTTGCGCGCCGCGACAACTCCTCGCACCTCTCCACCAGGAAGTCGTCGTAGCGCTCGACTGCCCAGTGCCACTCCAGCACGTCGCCACCCTGTTTGACCGCATCGCGGAACGACTCCGGAATCGAGTGCGCCCCGAGATCCGCTGCGGTGATGCCATGCTCGGCGAGGTAGCGCGCGGGCGGCTTGGCCGCGAGCTTCTTGACATTGGTGCGCTCGTTCAGGACGACAATGTTGGCGAGAGCGTTAATGTCGTCCGTCGATCGGCCGGCGTCCTTCAGCACCTTACGCGGGAAGACGTGGTGCCACTGAGGCTCGAAGCCAGCGAGCACGGCGTTCCCGCCCTTGTCATAGGCGATGCGCGTACGGTCGACCCAGTCGACACCGGCCTGCGCGTAGGTCGTGAGGTAGACCATGAGGCGCAGGAAGCGGTTTCCCGCACGGTCGTAGCGCATGCGGAACTCCTCGGCCGGGATGTTGTCGGTCGACTGCAGTTGCTCCAGCAGTCGGGCGACTGCGTCGTCGAACGAAGCTGATTCCTTGATTGACCGGACGTCCATGTTGAGCGCTGTGATTGCTGATCCGCTGTAGCGGCCCTCGCGATTTGCAAGCAGGAACCAGCGGAGCGCGCGATTGAAGCTAAAGTCCCGATCCGCGCCCCAGCGGTCCTGTAGGACGAACAATGGGATCAGGCTGTTGGCCGACGGAAGCAGCGAAGCCGAGACGACTCCATGCTCGGCAAGCCGGAAAATCGTCTCGCCGATCACCTTCGAAGTGCGCTTCCACACGTCGGGGAGGCTGTCCGGGGCCCAGAAGTCTTTCGGCACCTCGATGAGCCGAGCGCGACCGTGACCGACGCCTGTCATTGCGCGCACGTACACACCCGCTTCGAGCCCCCAGCCGCGATCGTCGAGGCTTTCAACGAATGGCAGATACTTCTCCCGAACCCAGCCAGGATTGCGCGCCGCGGCCAGAGCGAGCACGACGTCAGCCTCCTTGACGCGCGTCCCGGCTTGGTTGAGACGCGCGAAGATCTCGGCGACGTCCTCGACCTCATGGCTGACCTTCATGATGGGGACGTCGCGCTCGCGCGTCTGCCAGATCTGCTGCAGGCGTCCGTGTACAGCAGCGAACAATGCGAGGTCCGCATCCTCGTGGATTGCGCGCGCGATGCGTTCCGCAAGCGGAGTGAGGGACTCGACGTCATCAATGGCGAGAATCTCCCGAACCGAGACCCAGCTTGGGTCGTGCCGACGAATCGGATTAGGCAAAGAGAACTCGGCCCTGTGTGTTTCACTGTCTCCGACGTTGACGAGCACGTCGAAGCGCCCCCTTGCCTTGTTCCAGTCCTGGGCCTTCGGCCACCAGTAAGGCTTCCGCCCCAGCAGCAGGCAAAGCGCCGTCGTCCGCTGCTGCCCGTCCACGATCCACAGCGACACGCGGGCTCCCTCGGCAATCTTCGACTCCACGTAGCTCGACGAGTCCCACAGCAGGAAGGAGCCGATTGGGTAGTCTCGGTAAAGCGACTCGGCGAGCAGCTTCGCCTGTTCAGGTTCCCAGACGAACTCGCGCTGGAACTCGGGGATATCGAGCTTCTGCTCAACGGCGTGCTGGACGATCTCTCGCACCTTAAGCTGCTCAATCGCGATCAGGACCTCCTTCCCTGCCCAGAGACAGGCGTCTGTTCGCGCTTTCCCTTCCGCTCACAGCAACCCCTTCCCATCCACGTCGCCACGAACTGCGTCAACAACGGCACGAGCCTCCTCGACCGCCGCGCGCGCGTCCTCGGTGGTCGGCTCGTCATGCAAGGGGTAGCGAGCCTCCACGGCCCACGCGGTCAGCCGCGAAAGGTCGGCGTTCAGCCGGCGGACTCCCCAGTCGGCAGGCACGAGCTCGCGCAGCTGTTCAAGGTCATGGACGAGCGGAAACGGAATCTGCTCGAACACGAGAGCAGCTTTGATCGCCTTCTCTGCCGCCTGGTGGCTCTGCCAGCAAGCGTGGCGGGGGCGGAAACCCTCGGCTCGCTCGACGTGCTCCGCAGCTCTCAAGTCTTCCTCCGCCCAGCGAAACCAGCGCGCGCCCTCGGCGAGGACGTCAGCGTCCGGCATAGAGGACCTTTCCTTCCTCGAGGGCGGGACGTAGTACCGTACCCACTAGGTGACCGCGCCGCTCGATCTCATCGGGTGTGGTCACAACGATGTCCTTGGCCACGGGTAGATCGCTGACCGCCCAGCGCATCTGAATGCCGAGCTCGAACAGATCGCCGTTCTCAGGCATTACTACGAGGAGATCGACATCGCTGCCGTCGCGCGCGTCGCCGCGAGCATGCGAGCCAAACAGGATGATCTGGTAGGGCGAGAACCGCGTCACGAGCCGGTCGACCATTAGCCCGATCCAGTGCTCGATCGGCGGGCGCGCGGACGGCGCCGGCGGCGAGCCCCGCTCCCAGAGCTTGCTCCACTGGTAGTTCACGCTCGCCGCGTCGAAGAAAGCATCCTCGGAGCCCCTGTACGGTCGCGTCAGGTATCGCACGTCGGTCTGCTTGCCGTCGACCGCGACGAGCGCGAGCAGCACGTGATCGGGCTTGTTCATTGCGTAGAGGATCTCGTTCTTGGTGACGGTGACGGTCGGTGCGCCGAGAACGCGCCCCTTCACCTCGATGAAGAACAGCTCGCCGGTGATCGGGTCGCGCGAGCGGATGTCGTAGCCGGGGTTGTTGCGTGGCATTTCGCGAGGTTGGCGCCCGATCGCCCGCTCGGCCGCCAGCACCGCATCCACGGCGGCTCGCTCGACCCGCTCGGTCTCGCGCGCGAAGACGCCCGGCTCGACGTCCCGCTCACCGCGCAGCCGTTCGAGGAGGCCGCGCGGGACAACAAGCGCACCGCCGGCTATGACGGGCGGAAGCGCTGAGAGCCGGCCTTCTTGGTCGAGCTCGGCCAAGCGCCGCGTCAGCCGGACTTGGAGATCGTCGGCGCGCTGCCGAGCACGGCCGGAGTTCAACCGCCGCGGCTTTCTGCCGGCGAGTTCCTGCGCTTTGAGCTCGTTTGCCCGCCTATCCCAGTAGCTGATCTCCGCGGCTAGCCGACGTTGAACGGCGTCACGCGTCAGCGCAACCCGCTCGGCCGTCTGTGCGTGCATCTCATCAAGGTGCTCGGGCACCGCGTAGCGGATCGCGTAGTCGAGGCCGGCCTGCTCGATGCCGCGGTCGAGCCACTCCGCCCGGACGAGCGGCTCGACGAGCGTGTGCTCGTCCTCCTCGAGGGGGCGGTAGTCGAGGTAGGGCGCGTAGCCGGCGAGCTGGGGCTCCCAGTCCTCGGTGAGCTCGACGAACTGAAGGCTTCGCGAGACGATCTCGCGCTGACCACTCGGGAGCTCGCGCGCGCTCTGGATCGCGTGCTCGAGGTAGATGAGCGCCCGCGGGTCCTCGGTCTGATCAGCATCGGCGACCAGGATCGTCCCTTGTTTGAGGAGCGGCTGATGGCGCTCGAGCATGAGCTCAACGGTCGCGTCGAGCAGGGGATGCCCTGGCGCCAGGAGTTGGGCGGGAGGCTGACCCCCTGGGGCTGCGAGCGCCTTCTCGAAGGTGACGCGCGTGTAGCGGTCAACCACGGGGATGCCCGGGCCGAGCGTTCTCGCCCGGTTTCGAATATCGGCAGGCACGCGAGTGATCTCGAAGCGCTCGGGCTCCCGTTTGGCGATCTGGCCCCCGAGCAACTTGAAAGCTTCGAGGAAGAAGGAGCGGACGAAATGCGGCTGGAGCTTGCGAGTCTCTGCCTCCTCCATGCGCTCGCGGATCGCCTCGACGTCGGTCGCGGTCATCATTTCCGAAAGCAGGGCGCGCTCGCGCAGCGCCTCCTTCAACTTCTCACCGACAGCGTCGTCGACGACCTGGTCGAGACGCGCCTTCACGTCCGGCTGGTCGCCGTAGCGAACCGCCTCTAGCAGGAGCTCGCGGAGCGAGGTGTCGACGAAGATCTCGTCGCCGAGCACGTCGAAGACCTTGCCGCCGAGCTCCCTTGACTGCTCAGTCAGCTTGCGCAGCAAGCGCTCGAAGACTTGGCCCTCGCGCGTCTCCGCCGCCACGAGGTTCCACATGTGGCAGACCTCGGTTTGACCGATGCGATGGATGCGACCGAAGCGCTGCTCAATCCGGTTCGGGTTCCAGGGCAGGTCGTAGTTGACGAGCAGATGAGCTCGCTGGAGGTTGACGCCCTCCCCGGCTGCGTCGGTGGCCACCAGCACCGCGACATCGGGATCCTGGCGGAACCCCTCCTGCGCCTCGCGCCTAGCCTCCCGCTGCATACCACCGTGAATCGTTACGACGGCCTCAGGCTTGCCGACGAGTGTGCGAATGCGCTCACTGAGGTAGTTGAGCGTGTCTCTGTGCTCGGAAAAGATGATTAGCTTCCGGAGGTTCCCGGACTCGTCGAGCATCTCTGCCTCGGGGTTCTGGAGCAGCTTCGAGAGCTCGGCCCACTTCGCGTCGGTGCGCGAGGCGCGCACCCGGGCAGCGATCGCCTCTAGCTCGGTCAGCGTCCTGATCTCGGCCTCGAGCTCGGCCACGGTTTGGGCAGCTGAGGCCTGATCGACGACAGCTTCCTCGATCTCTTCACGCTCGCCTTCTGCAAGATCGTCGAGCTCATCGAGATCGACGGGGGTGCTGGGCTCCGGAGGGCGCCTGCCGAGTCGCTCGTCCTTCAGCCGCTTCTCCAGGCGTTCCCGGCGGCGGCGGAGCGACTGGTAGATCGCCTCAGGCGAGGACGCCAAGCGTCGCTGGAGAACGGTGAGCGCGAAGCCGACGATGTTGCCGCGGCGCCCTTCGCCTTGCGCCTGGAGGCGCTCGGCTCGGTTCATCTCGTCGCGGACGTAGTCGGTCACCCTGCTGTAGAGAAGCGCCTCGTCATCGGATAGCGCGTACGTGACCGTGTAGGCCCGCCGCTCCGGGAAGAGCGGCTTCCCCTCGAACGTGAGCAGCTCCTCCTTGACCATCCGGCGCATGAGACCCTGGGCGTCGAGCGGCCGAGCGCCCCCCTTTCGCGGCTTGCCCTCGAAGCGGTCTGGATCCACGAGTGCCATAAAGAGTTGGAAGTCCTCGGGCTTACCGCTGTGCGGCGTCGCAGTCATTAGGAGCAGGTGTCGAGTGATGCGCCCGAGCAGCTCGGCGAGCTGGTAGCGCTTGGTTTTCTCGACCTCGTTGCCGTAGAAGTGCGCCGAGCACTTGTGCGCCTCGTCGACGACTACGAGGTCCCAGTCCGTCAGCTCGAGCTTGGCTTGGATCTCGTCGTTCCGTGAGAGCTGGTCGAGCCGACAGATGACAAGGTTCTTCTCAGCGAACGGGTTGCCGCTTCGCGAGGCGTTGATCGATTCGCGGGTGATGATCTCGAACTCCAGCCCGAGCTTCTGTCCCAGCTCGTCCTGCCACTGCTCGACGAGGCTGCCCGGCGCGACAATCATGCAACGGCTGAGGTCGCCTCGGACGATCAGCTCTTTGATGAGGAGCCCGGCCATGATCGTCTTGCCGGCGCCCGGGTCATCGGCGAGCAGGAAGCGGAGCGGCTGGCGCGGGAGCATGTCGCCGTAGACCGCGCGGATCTGATGGGGTAGCGGGTCGATGTTCGAGGTGTGGACGGCGAGATAGGGGTCGAAGAGGTGCGCCAGGCGGATCCGGAGTGCCTCTGAGACGAGCCGAAAGAGCTTGCCGTCGCCGTCGAATGACCAGGCGCGCGTGGTCTCCTCGATCGCAAGCCGCGACTCGGCATCGCGGTAGAGAATCTCTTGGTCAACGCTGCCCTGATCGTCGCGGTACGTCAGCGTGACGGCGCTCGTCCCGTGCCAATCGACTTGGACGACACTCACCGCCCGATCAGGGAGGACGCCATGCACGCGAACGCCCGGCACCAGGTCTTCGAGCTGTGCGGCTCGACCTGAATCCGACGTTACCGTTGCGCCGTCGCCGTCCATTCTGCCCTCAGACGAGATGATCGATATTGAGCCGAGGCTCCAACCCGCGCATTCGCTCAACGACGAGACGTCGATGGCACTTCTCGGGCATGTGCTCCGAGCAAAGGAGGGCGACGCGGTCTGAGCGCCCTAGTAGCTGGCTCATTGTTCGCATTGCCGCCGCCGACGTCAGCACGTTCTCGAAGTCGCGTACGTAAGCGCCCCAGTCCTTGTCTTTCCGGAAGCGGTCGAGAAGCTCGTCCGGAGGCGCCAGCTCAGGCCGGTGCTCGTAGCCAATCCCGGCGACACGGTCTAGCACGAACGGAAGGTCGCGCTTCCGCGCATAGCCAGCGAGCGGAGAATCTGGGCGCCGACGGATATCGATGATCGTTTCGACGCCAGCAAGGACGAGGAGTTCCACGAAGCGCTCGAGACCCTTCTTGGCGAAACCGATGGTCGCGACCGAGGAATTCACGAGAAGAGCGTCGGGACCCGTTCTACGTCGCCCGTGTGCAGGATGTGATCAACCCAGACCCCTCGACCCGCCAGCTCGGGTTCGAGCATGCGAGAGCGGTGGCATTCCTCGGGGCGCGATTCACTGCAGAGCAAGGCGATGCGTTTGCTCCACGCTGACCGAGCGACCTCGTCGAGCGCAGCAAGGGTGTCGGGTTGCAGTGCCATACGTTCGTAGTCGGGCGAGCCCGACATGGTGCTCAGGCGATCGTTCGGACGACCGCCGAGCGCCGGAACCCAGCGGTACGCGAACCCTTCGCTCACAAGACTGGACGCAAGGGCCTCCGTGGTGAAATGAGGCGCTCGCGCCGAGAATGGCTGACTCCGGACATCAAGGACGAGATCGATGACGTTTTCCCTGAGCAGCCTCATCAGCCCCTCAAGAGGGAGAAGGCCGTGGCCAAGCGTGAACACGACCGGACGGTTCACAGCCTCACGACTCCGGCGACCAGCTTCCAGTGCGCGCCTTTCCATTCCTCAGGGAGGCTAACGACGAGATACGTCGTCACCTCGTCGTCGTCGTCAAACGAATACATGTCCGGCTGGTCGCCAGAGAAGAGATCGGTGAAGGCAGGATCCGTGACCTTCAGCGAAAGTGGGGTGTCGCAGTGAACGAACTCGGCGTAGAGCTTCACCCCGCCCTCATAGCGCCAACAGACGGGCGAAGGAGCAACGACAGCGAGCGACGAGGTGACTCCGCCGTTACTCACGTCGTCCGTAGAAACGGACTTGCTAGTTGTGCCGAAGAGCGGATCGTCCGTTGCCATCCGTTTGAGTAGCGACTGCGCTTGCGACCGTCCGAGGCACCCGGCGGGACGCCAGCGTCCTTTGCCGAGAGCCCAGTTCTCGGGCTGTCCCGGGATGGGAACCGGCCCGTCGAGCGGGACGCTAACGATATCGAGGAGATTGGCAATTGATCCGTTGGCCAAGCGCTGGTCAGCGAGGGTGACGGATCCGTGCTGCCCTGTGCCGACGGGCCGAATCCACTCGCCGGTGTCGAGGTCGACTCCGGCGAAGCAGTATTCGCCCAACTTGACCGAGTTGGCGAGGCAGATGAGATCTCGCCGACTCACGAGGTTGGGCGAATCCCGAAGCTGTATAGACGCCAGCTCATGGCCTCGGCTGAGGTTGCCGTCCCCGCAAGATCTCCGCTGTAGACGGCTCGCACAAGAGGTTCTGGCTTCAGGAGCTCCGCCGCGAACGTATTGGACTCGCGCTCTAGCGAACGGTCCACGGCAACTCCGATGTCGCGCCGACGGCACATGATCGGCTCGGCGCGGCCTCCCAGGCACTGGTATACCCAATGGCCAAACTCGTGCGCGACAGTAAACCGGCGGCGGCCCCGGCTCTCCGGCGCTTCCCGACCATTCAGCCAAATTCGGAGCCCAGCAGGCAGAAGTATCCCCGAGACGGACAGCGCGCTGTGCTCGTCGACGTGCAGTCCAAGGAGATCTTCAGCGATCGCCTCGACCGCTACCGGGATCTCACTCCCACCAAGAAGGGCGTGGTAGCTCGCGCGAAGCTCATCCGCTCGCGGGTCGCGATAGGGGTCGTCGAGCGCGGAAGTTGAATCACTCGCGTTCGGCACCTACGAGATTGTCGGCAGATTCGCCAAAAGACAATAGGACAAGAGCCTCATCTGGACGTGTCTTCGATCCCACCGACAGCGGCGACTTTGCGGGCGACGATGGACAGTCCCTGTAGGGGCCAGTCCCTGCAGAATCTCCCCGTGCGTCCGCCGCCACGCCGCCTGGAGCGTCTTCCCGAGCAGTACTTCATGGCCCTACTGGCGCGTGTGTCCGCGGCCGCCGCGGCCGAGGGAGAGCCGCTGGTCGACCTGGGTCGCGGGAACCCCGAGGTCGGGCCGCCTGCGCACGTGGTCGAGCGGCTCGCGGAGGCGGCGCGCGACGCGGATCCGCGCGTGCACGGCTACGCGCCCTTCCGTGGCCTTCCGGTGCTACGTGAGGCCGTGGCCGAGCGCTACCGCGACGTCTACGGGGTGGAGCTCGACCCCGAGCGCGAGGTGGCCGTCGTGCCCGGCACCAAGACGGCACTCGTGGAGCTCGTGCTGGTGGTCGCCGAGCGCGGCATGCGCGTGCTGCTGCCCGATCCCGGCTACCCGGATTACCCGTCCGGCGTGGCGCTCGCGGGAGCGGAGCTCGTGCCGCTCGGGCTCGACGAGACACGCGGCTGGGCGCCCGACTTCGACTCGGCGCCGCGCGAGGACGTGGCCGCCGTCTACCTGAACTACCCCTCCAACCCATGCGCCGTGGCGGCTCCGGCCGGCACCTTCGCCGCGGCCGTCGAGTACGCGCGTGAGACTGGCGCCGCGGTCGTGCACGACTTCGCGTACGGCGACCTCGTCTTCGACGGCCGCTCGCCCGCGAGCTTCCTGGCGACGCCGGGTGCGCGCGACGTCGGCGTCGAGATGTTCTCGATGTCCAAGTCGTACGGCATGGCCGGCTGGCGGATCGGCTTCGTGGTGGGCAACACGGAGATCGTGGAACGGATCAACCTGCTCTCCGACCACGCGCGCGCCGGCATCTTCGCCGCGCTGCAGGAGGCAGCCGTCGCGGCGCTGCGCGGGCCGCAGGACAGCGTCGCCGAGCGGGTGGCCGCCTACGAGCGGCGGCGGGACAGGGTCGTGGAGGCGCTAGACGGGCTCGTCGCGCCGCCCCGCTGCGAAGGAACTTTTTTCGTCTGGGTCGAGCTGCAGGACGGCGTGACGGCGGAGGCGCTGCTCATGGAGCACCGCGTCGTCGTGGCGCCGGGCGAGGGCTTCGGCGCTCGCGGCGCCGGCTGGGCGCGGCTCTCGCTGGCCGTAACCGACGAAACGCTCGAACTGGGGCTTAAGCGCTTGCGCGCAGCGCTGGCGTAGCGGCGATCGAGCGGGCCACGATGGCGGCGTCCTCGCCCACCCCGACGAAGGTCGCCGATTTGCGCGTGCGCATGAAGTGGAGGCCGACGAAGTAGAGCCCGTCGACGAGTGTGCTGGCCCCGTCCTCCTGGATCGGGAAACCGAACTCGTCGCACACGCCAGGGCAGTTCACCCACGATTCGAAGTCGGGTCGGAACCCGCCCGCGAAGATGACTGCGCCGAAGCCGTCCAGGTCGATCTCCTCGGGCGCCTCGGCGCGGAACGGCTCTTGCTCGGGTATGTCCGGCTCCGGAAGCCCGCGCTCGGCCACCGTCTTGCGTATGAGATTCATGAGATCCGCATTTCGCGCATCGCCCCACGCCATGCCCTCGGCAAGGTCGGGCGCGAGGCGAGCGCGCTTGCCCTCTGCCCCCCGGAAACGGCCGAGCAAGGTGACGCCCATGCGTTGCAGCGTGCGCAGGTGGAGGTCGTGACCACCGCCCTGACCGGTCAGGAGCACGTTCGCCCACAGCCGGGCGGCCGGGCTGGGCAACGCGGCGACCGGCTGATTGATGAACCCCGTCTCCACGATCCACCAGACGATGTCGCGATCGCCGAGCCGGCGTGGAGCCCAGGGGGCTCTGCCGCAGGCCAGGAAGACGTCACGGCCCGCTTGATGGAGCTCCTCGGCGATCTGGCAACCCGACTGGCCGCTCCCTACGACCAGCACGGGGCCGGGAGGGAGGCCGGCCGGGCTGCGGTAGTCTTCGACGTCGATCTGCAGGAGATCCGCTGGGAGCGTCGCCGCACCGGCGGGACGGTGAGGCAGCTGGTAGCCGCCGGTGGCCAGGATCACGGTTTGGGCCGCGAGCGGGCCATCTGACGTCTCCAGGTGGAAGCCGTCGGGCCCCGCCTGCAGCGACATGACCTCGACGCCCTCCCGGACCGGCGCCTCGACGGCGGCGGCGTAACGCTGGAGGTACGCCACGATCTCGTCGCGGAGCATGAAGCCGTCGGGATCCTCGCCGTCGTACGGGTAGCCGGGGAGCTGGACGGTCCAGTTCGGCGTGACCAGGCAGAAGCTGTCCCAGCGCGCTCCCCAGCTCTGCCCGATGCGCCCCTTGTCGAGCACGACGTGGTCGACGCCGCGTTCCGAGAGCTCGCGGCTAACGGCCAGTCCGGCCTGGCCGGCACCGACGACGACAGCGTCGATTCGGTCGCTCACCAGCTCGCTAGGGGGAGGGAACCTTGTACCGGTCGCGGATCGCGGCCTGCAGCGCCTCGGCGACCTGCGGATGTGTCCGCTCGATGCGGCGGAAGTCCTGCTCGCGGATCACGACGAGCTTCATGGGCGAGACGGCGGCCACCGACGCCGAGCGCTGGCCCGTCGCGAGCAGCGCCACCTCGCCGAAGAAGTCGCCCGGGCCGAGGTCGGCGGTGCGCTCGCCGTCGACGATCACTTCAGCCTGGCCGTGCTCGATGACGAAGAACTCGAAGGGGCGGTCTCCCTGCGAGACGAGCGGCTCGCCGGCGGGCACATCGAGGTCGTGCACGTACTCCGCGATCTCGTCTCGCGCCTGCTCGGGCAGGACGCTGAAGAGCGGCATGGCGCGCAGCCGGTCGGACTCGATCACGCAGGCCACTCTACGCGGATCCCCTTTTAGGGGGATGGGTCAGGCCTGCTCCGGACTCGACTTAGAGAGAGCAACCCCCGAACAGCCGCCAATGACCAGAGACAGCATCGACAGTGACCGCCCGACCGTGCTCGTCGTCGACGACGAGGCGGCCTTCCGCGAGCTGCTCGAGCATCGCCTCGGCGAGGAAGGGTGGGACGTCATGCAGGCCAGCACGATGGCCGAGGCGTTCCCGCTGTTCGAGGAGAAGCTGCCCTCGGTCGTCGTACTCGATCACGCCATGCCCGGGATGACCGGCATCGAGGCCGCGCGCGTGCTCGTGCGCGCCGGCCTCCCGGCGCCGATCGTGCTCTTCTCCGCCTACCTGACGGCGGAGCTGAGGCAGGAGTGCCGCATGCTCGGCATCCACCCGGTCGACAAGATCAACTGGGAGGAGCTCTTCCTCACCTGCCACGAGCTGCTCGACGCCGCGCCCGCGCCACTGCGGATGTAGACGCGCTCACGGCTCGGTACGCGCCGCCCTGTGCAGCCGCACCGACTTCGACACGCCCTTGAGCGGCACGTCGCCAACCAGCTCGAACTCGACTGCGTCGACGCTGGCGTTTCGCTTCGCCTCTTCGCTCACCAGCACCTGGTGCGGCCCGGCATAGTCGGCGATCCTGGCGGCGATGTTCACCGTCCGTCCGAAGTAGTCGCCTTCCTGGGCGATGACCGCCCCGGCATTGATGCCGATCCGGGCCGGGACGGCGATGGCCTTCTCCGTCTGCTCGATCAAGTCGAGGCCGCTCAGGATGGCTTGGCCGGAGTCGCTGAAGTGGAACATGACGCCGTCGCCGAGCCATTTGACCGGCCGGCCGCCGTGTGCCCGCGCCGCCTTTTCCACGACGCGCGCCAGGTCGGCGGCGAGCTCCGCCGCGGCTTGATCTCCTCGCTCCTCGGTGAGCGTCGTGTAGCCCGTCAGATCGAGGAAGGCGATCGCGGGCGGTTGCCGCGGCTGCCGGGGGGTGATTCCTCTGTCCTCCATGTAGCCCTCGGTCACGGCGACTATGTACTCCATGACGGCGAGCTCCCGGTGCCGGCGTTGCAGCCAGGGGACGATGCCGCTGACGAGCTCGGTGTAGCCGCCGGCTTTCTTGTAGACGATCGCGTCCTTCTCGCTTTCCGAGACGTCGAAGTCCGCGACGCGCTCGCGAACCGTCCGGTCGAAGAACTGGAGCCCGGCGCCGACCAGCCGCTGCACTGTGCCCCCGTAGAGCCGGGCGAAGCGCGACAGGTCGTCCTCGTCCGCCAGGTCGAGCCTGGTCAGCATGAGCGACAGCATCTCCGCGTCCTCCACGCGGAGGCGATCGTCGGGGGCCTGCGGCAGGCCGAGCGCGCCGCTCAGCCTCCGCAGAAGCTCGGGCGGACGCCCCAACTTGGCGCCGAGACTCTCGTAAGTCTCTGACATCGCCGCGGGCTCGGGCAGGAAGAGCCCCAGAGGAAACGAGAGCTCGCCCCGGGCCACGCCGCGGGCGACATCCTCGAGCGAGATGCCCGCCCTTTCGAACGCGGCCATGAGGCGAACGACGTGCACGTCGGCCGACGGAAACAGGCCATCCTCTTCGTCCGGGTGGAGGAGGCCGAGGCTCTCGAGGCGGCTGATTTGCTCGGGCGGGCAGGGGATGAGCTCGGCCAGGTCTTGCGCCGAGATCCTGGCCACTAGCGCAAGTCCTTGTTCGACTCCATGTCGAACCACATGGCGAAGAGCGTGAACTGCGTGCCCGAGATGAGCAGCAGCGCGACCAGGACGACGGTGGCCGGCGTGATGTCGTTGCCGGCGATGCGCAGGGCGGTCTCCACGATGCCGAGCGCGAGGCCGGTGAGCGTCAGGAAGAAGCCGAGGATGTAGAAGAAGACGAGCGGGTGGAAGTCGCGGATCACGTACTTCTCGCGCAGCCGCCAGAAGAAACGCCGCACGAGGAGCCAGGAGATGGCGGGGATAACGCGGCGCAGGCGGATGCCCGAGCTCTCGCCGACGCCGTAGATCGGCCGTGAGGGGAAGTCGCGCACGCGCGCGTTCCAGACGTTCAGGTGCACCAGCATGTCGTTGGGGAAGCCGTAGCGGCGGTAAAGGCGGTCGAGGTCGAGCCGCTCGAGCATCTCGCGCGAGATGGCCGTGTAGCCCGACTGCGAGTCGGCGACGTGCCAGTAGCCGGACGCGATCTTGGTGAGCAGCGAGAGCACCGCGTTGCCCAGGTAGCGCGAGCGCGGGATGAGCGTCCAGGCCTCGCCGGTGAAGAGCCGGTTCGCCTTCGCGTAGTCGACCTCTCCGCGCGCCACGGCGCCTGCCAGCGTCTCCAGGTCGGCGGGATCCATCTGGCCGTCGGCAGCCATCACGCAGACGACGTCGGCGCCGTCGGCGAGGGCGCGCTTGTAGCCCGTCACGATGGCGGCGCCGACGCCTTCGTTCTGCTCGTGCCGGATGACCTCGACGCGTGGGCCGGCCTCGGGGGCGCGCGCAGCGGTGCCGTCTGTCGAGGCATCGTCGACGACGTAGATGCGGTCGACGAACTCCGGGACGGCGGCGAGCGTGCCGCCGATCAGCTCTTCCTCGTCGCGCGCGGGCACGACGACGGCGACGCGTTTGCCCTCGATCATCGGCGCCGATTCTGGCCTAGTCGCGAATGCGCCGCGTGACCGGCTCCCAGAGCAGCGCGACCAGCGCGCCGGCAAGGAGCCCGAGCAGGCCGCCGACGATCATCGAGTTGCGCTTGGAGCGCGCGGTGGTCTCGACCGCGATCGCGCGTTCGATGAGCTGCGCTTTCTCGACTCTCTCCGCGAGCGCGATGAGCGCCCGTGTCTCTTCCCTGTCCTGCTCGAGCACGCTGCGCCGCTCCTGGACGTTCGCGAGCAGCGTGACGAGGGGGAGACGATCGAGCGGCGGCAGGCCGCGCGATTGAGCGACCGCGTCGATGGCGGCGTCGACCTGCGCCACGATTGCGTCCAGCTGCTCGTTCTGAGCTTCGAGTTGTGCCTTCAGCGAGTGGATCTTGATGTCCACGTAACCGGACACGTCATGGATCACGCGCGCAGCCATCGCGTTTGCCGCCAGCTGCACCTCGCGGCGCGGTCTCCCCTTGACCGAGATCTCGACGAGCGGGTTCTGGCCGACGGCAAGGCGGCGTCCTCCGGAGACCGTCTTCGTGGAGACGCCGTTACGGAGCCTGGCGAGCGGCAGGCCGCTCTGCCGCGAAATGGCGCGGAGCGCCGACTCGGAGTGCACGATCTGGTTGACGATCGTGGGGTTCGTGCCGACGCTCGGCACAGGCGTCTGGGCGCTTGGGGAGAAGGGCTGGCCGAGGTAGATCGTCGCCTCCGCCCTGAAAACGTCGCGGCCGCCAACGGCGAGCACCCAGCCGACCGCGAGGCCCAGCGCGAGCCCGGCCAGCGGCAGCCACCAGCGCGCCGCGATCGGGCTCCAGTAACGGCGGACGTCGACCTCCTGCTCGGCGTCGAGATCGAGATCGAGGTCGTCGCGCCGTCGGCGCGTCACATCGCGCTGGACGGACATCGCGGGCGACTGTACCAGCGGCCTCAGCGGGCAAGTAACAGTCTGTTACATGCCCGCCTAGCCGTCGGGCTTGGGCGAGCGGTCCTTCTCGAGCATCGCGTAGACGCGGGTGTGCCCGATCAAATAGAGCCGCTGGCGGCCTCCGATGACGCCGGCGTACTTGCCGTCGTTCCACGTCCAGAGCTCGCGGCCTGTCGTGCCGTCGAGCGCATAGGTGCGCTGGTCGAGCGTCGAGAAGTAGACGACGCCGTCGATCACGGTCGGCGAGCCGGAGATGCGACCGTTGGCCTGGAACTTCCATTTCTCGTCACCAGTGGCGGCGTCGAGCGCGTAGAGGTGCTCGTCGTGCGAGCCGATGTACACGGTCTTCTCCCAGACGGCCGGCGACGAGTAGACGTAGTCGCCGGTGCCGTGCGACCAGCGCAGCTCGCCGCTCGTGGCTCCGTACGAGTAGACCTTGCCGTCGGTCGAGCCTATGTAGACGCGTCCGTAGGCGACGGCGGGGGTCGAGTAGAAGGTGCCGCGCGGGCCGAGACGCTGTTGCGCGGCGGCGCGCCAGACCTGCTCGCCCGTCTCGGCGTCGAGCGCGTAGACATGGTGGTCGTACGAGCCCACGTAGACGTTGCCGTTGGCGTACGCGAGCGCGCCCTTGACCTCGCCGTCCGTCTGGAACGTCCACAGCATCCTGCCGGTGCGGCCGTCCAGCGAGTAGATCCTGCCGCGCCAGTCGCCGACGTAGACGCGGCCGTCCACGACGAGCGGCGACGTCTCGCTCGGGCCCAGGCTGAAGCGCCAGCGCACCTTCCCGTCGCGGGCGCGCAGGGCCACCAGCACGCCGTCCAGGTCGTCGCCCTTGGCGTTGCAGGGCGGCCGGTTCATGAACGTGGCGTAGACCGTGAACGCGTCGACCGCGGGGGACGCGGCTGCGCACCGGCCGGTCCGGAACGTCCAGGCGGGCTCGCCGCCCCTCGCCTCGAGCGCGACGAGGTTGCCCTCGTTCGTCTCGACGTACAAGCGGCCGTAGCCGAGCACGGGGGGGAACTCGAGCAGGCTCCTGGCCCGGTAGATCCAGAGCGACCGGAAGGGCGGCTGCAGGCCGAGATCAGTGTCGAAGCGGCGCCGGTGGTCGTCGAACCCGTACATCGCCCAGCGCACCGCGTCGCGAGGCTCGCGGTCCGTGGTCTCCTCGGTGGGAATGAACTCCTCGGTGGACGAGCCGCGCACGTCCTTGCTGTCCTGCCAGCGATCGAATGCGAAGGCGCCGAGCAGGCCGACGCCGAGCACCACCGCCGCACCGACGGCCAGCAGGATGCGCTTCACGCCTTCGGCGCGACCGCGTAGATCCGCGAGTACCCGTGGAGAAGCAGACGGCCTGCGTTACCGGACACGGGCACATATTGCCCGTCGCCGAACTGCATAAGCGTGCGACCCGTCCGTACGTCGGCCCCGTAGATGCGGCCGCGGATGGAGGCGAAGTAGACGACCCCGGCCACGATCGTCGGCGCACCCGAGATCGGGCGGCCCACGTCCTTGCTCCACAGGAGCTCGCCGGTGCGCGCCGACACGGCGCGCAACGAGCCGTCGTGGGAGCCGAAGTACACACGGCCGCCCCAGACGGCCGGCGACGAGTACACGTAGTGGCCGGCGCCGACCCGCCAGCGGTAGGCGCCGCCGGTGGAGAAGGCGGTCAACGAGTTGCCGGTCGAGGAGGGCACGAACACGTTGCCGCCGGAGACGGCGGGCGTCCCGTAGATGCGTCCGTTGACGGATGCCGACCAGCGCACGGCGCCGCTGCGCGCCGAGAGCGCCGAGACGCGTCCGGCGTAGTCGCCGATGTACACGGTGCCGGCGACGACGGAGGCGCTCGACGTGATCTTGGCGCCAGTCTGGTGCGTCCAGCGCAGCCGGCGGTTCTTCAGGTCGAGCGCGTAGATGGTGCCGTTCCAGGCGCCGAAGTAGTCGATGCCGTCGCGGACGACAGGCGAAGACTCGACCGGCGAGCCTACGGTGAAGCGCCAGCGCAGGCGTCCGTTGCGGCGATCGAAGACCCAGACGTGTCCGTCCATGCCGTGCACCACCAGGTCGTTGCCGTGCACGGCCGGCGACGCGGCCATCTTCCCGTTCGGCGTGTCGCGGCGCCAGATCACCTTGCCGTAGCGCATCGAGAGCGCGTACACCTGCCCGCGGAAGGTGGAGATGTAGGCAACTCCGTCCGATACGACGGCCGGGAACTCGATCAACGAGCCGATGCCGCGGCTCCAGATGACGCGGAACGGCGGGCGCAGCTGGATGTCGGACTGGACATGCGTGCGGCGGGCGGTGACGCCGTACATGGGCCACTGGCCGGCCGGCCGGTACAGGCGCAGCGTCACCTGGCGGCGGTTGAACGTGATCGGCACCGTGCGTGAGCGGTAGCCGCGCGCCTCCAGGCTGACGTTGGCAGCGAGCCCGCGGCGCAGCAGGAACGCCGTAGCGCCCCCGCGTCCCGTGCGGCCGACGGCGTCGCCGATGCGCACACGCGCACCGCGGACGCGGTCGTTCAGGTCGCCGTCCACGACCACGACGTACATCTTGCGCTTGCCGGCCGGTGGGGCGGGCGTGGGCGCAGGCGCCGGCTCGCGCGTGAAGGTCGGCGTCGTCGGCTGTGCCTGCTCGCCGTCGCCGGAGCCGCTGCACCCCGCCGCGAGCAGGGCAAGAAGGACGAGTGTCGCTCGTCTAAGCACGGCTGGGGAGCCTAGCCATACGGCCGGACCGGACGACGGCAAGTAACAGACTGTTACTTGAGCGAGGGCTAGCGGGTTCCTGCCGCCTTCTCCCACACCGGCGGCACTCCGTGGTGCAGGTAGCGGCCCAGCGCGACCAGCGTCGCCCAGGTGACGAGGGCGTAGTAGTAGGCGAGGCCGGCGCCCGGCACGGGCAGCCGCGCACGCCCGGCGGCGGCGAGGCC